>NZ_JBIICB010000008.1:0-36938 GCF_044239095.1 Aestuariivirga sp.
ATGAGGGCCTCTCTCCGCGAACCGTGCCGGTTGAAAGAGGCCCTCATCCGGCCTTCGGCCACCTTCTCCCATCCTTCGGACGGGAGAAGGGAATAATCATGTCAGGCTTCCCCTTCTCCCGTTGCAAAGCAATGGGAGAAGGTCCCCGACAGGGGGGATGAGGGCCGGTGTCGGCGAGTCCTGCCGCCTGAAAGATGCCCTCATCCGGCCTTCGGCCACCTTCTCCCATCCTGCGGACGGGAGAAGGGAATAATCATATTGCGGCGTTCCTTACGTGGATAAAGCTTCAGCACAGCCATTCGCTATGGCGGTGGGAGGAAACAGCCGACGATAAGACAAGACTTTATTCCGTCATTCCGGCGAAAGCCGGGATGACGGCATTTTTTTAGCTCTTCACGCTCTTCAGCACGTCCACATATTTCGCAATCGCCTTTGCCGTCGGCGAGAAGAGCTGGCGGTAATAGAGCAGCGCGGTGATGGTGAGCGTGGCGGCGATGCAGGCGTAGGGGCCCGCGAACAGGAACAGTGCGGCCACCGCATAATAATATCCGCGGATGCCGGTGTTGATGGAGCGCACGGCCTCCGTCAGAACGACGGCCGACTGCTCGCCCATGATGCGCGCTTCGGGTGAATCGGCGCGGGTGGCCTGCAGGCCGCCGAGCATAGCGAAGGTGTAGGCCATCTTGCGCAGCGCATAGGTGAAGGAGAAGAAGCACTGCGCCAGGATCGCGGTCAGCAGGAAGACGCACAGCGTGAAGAGATGAAGCGTCATGGTGTGGTCGACGAAGGCGAGGCTGCGCGTCAACAGGTAGACGCTGTTGACGTTGGCCAGCGCGCTGACGAGGCCCGCCAGAACGAGCAGCGTGCCGGAACCGAAATAGGAGATGGAACTCGAGATATGGCCCAGCAGGATCGCGTCGAAGACGCGGTGCTCACGCTCGATGCCCTGGTGCATCTGCAGCCAGCGCAGGCGCACGGCGTGCAGCTGGGAATTGAGCGAGCCACGGCCAAGGAGCTTCAGGATCGGCGTGTAGAAACCCCACAGCGCTATGATGAGCCCGATGGCTGCTGCATGCGCCACGCCGAAGCCTTGCGGGATGTAGGTGGCGAGATCGTTCATTGGGCCTTGTGCATCTCCTTGATCTCGGTGGTGCGGATCTCGGGCGCGCGTTCCAGCGTGTAGTTCAGGCTGAAGGCCGATTGTGCCATGAAGACGGGATCGCCGTCGAGGTCATTGGCGATGGAGAAGCGGTTGGCGGCGATGAACTCGTCGAGCTTCTTTCGGTCATCGCAGAAGATCCAGCGCATCACCTCATAGCGCGATGGCTCGAAGCTGACGGGGACGCCATATTCATTGGCGAGCCGGTCCGCCAGCACATCGAGCTGCAGGGCACCGACGACGCCGACGATTGCCGGAGAGCCGTCCGCCGGGATGAAGAGCTGCACGACGCCCTCCTCCGCCAGCTGCTGCAGCGCCTCGCGCAGCTTCTTGGCCTTCATCGGGTCGCCGAGCTTCACGCGCCTGAGGATTTCGGGCGCAAAGCTGGGAACGCCGGTGAAGACCACATCCTCGCCCTCGGTGAGCGTGTCGCCGATGCGCAGCAGGCCATGGTTGGGGATGCCGACGACGTCGCCCGCGTAAGCCTCGTCCGCAATCGAGCGGTCCTGTGCGAAGAAGAACTGCGGGGCGTTGAGGGCCACGGTCTTTCCCGTGCGCACCAGCTTCACCTTCATGCCGCGCGTGAGCTTGCCCGACGCCAGGCGCATGAAGGCGATGCGGTCGCGGTGGTTCGGGTCCATGTTGGCCTGGATCTTGAAGACGATGCCGGTCATCTTCGGCTCCGTCGCGTGGACGACGCGGGCCGAGGCCTGCTGGTCGCGCGGCGGGGGCGCATAGGCAATCAAGGCTTCGAGGAGATCGCGCACGCCGAAGTTCTTCAAGGCCGAACCGAAATAGACGGGCGACAAGTGGCCTTCGAGGAAGGCCTGCCGGTCGAAGCTGGTGCACAGGTCCTTCACCAGGTCGATCTCGTCGCGCCACTTGGCGAAAGTGTCGGGCCTGACGAGCGAGGGGATCATCGGATCGTCAGGGCCGGAGACGGGAACGCCCTCGGGGTCCTGCTCAAGCTGGCGCACGCGGGGGGAGTTGAGGTCATAGGTGCCCGCGAACTCCTTGCCCTGGCCGATGGGCCAGACCATGGGGGCGACGGAGAGTGCAAGGCCCTTTTCGATCTCGTCCAGCAGGTCCAGGGGATCGCGCGCCTCGCGGTCCATCTTGTTGACGAAGGTGATGATGGGAATGTCGCGCAGGCGGCAGATTTCGAACAGCTTGCGCGTGCGGGCCTCGATGCCCTTGGCGGCGTCGATCACCATCACGGCGGCATCAACGGCGGTCAAGGTCCGGTAGGTGTCTTCCGAGAAGTCCTCGTGGCCCGGCGTGTCCAGCAGGTTGAAGACGGTGCTTTCGTATTCGAAGGTCATGACCGAGGTGACGACGGAAATGCCGCGCGCGCGCTCGATCGACATCCAGTCGGAGCGGGTGCGGCGGCGGTCGCCCTTGGCGCGCACCTGGCCGGCCAGCTGGATGGCGCCGCCGAAGAGCAGCAGCTTTTCGGTCAGCGTGGTCTTGCCCGCGTCCGGGTGGGAGATGATGGCGAATGTGCGCCTGCGCGCCACTTCCTGTTCGAGCGGGTTGGTCACTGAAATCCTGAGGGTTCAAAGGGTTTGGGGGTTTCCTAGACGGGTTTTCGGGCAGGGTAAAGCTTGCCGAAACCTCGGCATCGTGGCAGTGGAAGGCATCGGGGGAATTCCATGGCGGAACTTGCACTTGTCGGCGATATCGGGGGCACCAACTCACGCTTCGGGCTGGTGGAGCCCGGCTCCACCCAGCTTTCCCGCGTTGCCGTGCAGAAGAACGAGAAATTCGCCTCGCTCGAGGACTCGATTGCAGCCTACATCCAGTCCCAGGGGCTGACGGAGCTGGCCAGCGCCGCTGTGGCGGTGGCGGGGCCCGTCGACGGGGAGTGGGTGGCGCTGACCAACCGTGACTGGCGCTTCACGCGCGAAACGCTGCGGGCGGCGGCCAGGGCGCGCAAGTTCCGCCTGCTCAATGACTTCGAGGCGCTGGCGCTGGCGCTGCCCCATCTTGACGGCGACGACATCGTGCAGATCGGCGGGGAGACGCCAACGAAGCCCGCGGTGAAGATCGTGCTGGGGCCCGGCACCGGGCTTGGCATGGCAACGCTCGCGCCCCTTCCTGAAGGCGGCTGGATGGCGCTTCCGGGCGAAGTCGGCCACATCAGCCTGCCGGTGCAGACGCGCGAGGAATTCGAATGGCGCGAGACAATGACGCTGCCCGGCGTGCTGTTCGAGTCGGAGGATGCGATTACGGGCGGCGGCTTGCTGCGCATGTACCGCGCGGTGGCGGAGCAGCCGACACTATCGAGCCCCGAGGACGTATTGCAGGCGGCACTTGCGAAGCAGGACGCGGCGGCAGTGAAGACGCTCGACCAGTTCATTACCTGGCTGGCACGGATCGCGGGCGATGCGGCGATGACCATGCAGGCGCGCGGCGGGGTCTATCTCGCAGGCGGCATCGCGCCCTCGATCGTGGAGACGTTGAAGACCGGGACGTTCCGGACGGTCTTTCAGGAGAAGGGACGGCTGGCGCATGTGATGCGGCCGATCCCGGTCTATGTGATCGTCGAGAAGTTCCCGGCGTTCAAAGGTTGTGCCGCGGCAATAGCAGACATGAGGTGAAGCCATGTGGAAGGAAACCGACGTTCTCCTCGTCATCGACGTGCAGAATGATTTCTGCCCGGGCGGCAAGCTTGCGGTGCCGGGCGGCGACCAGGTGGTGCCGCTCATCAACCGCCTCGCGCGCGGTTTCAAGCACGTTGTGCTGACGCAGGACTGGCACCCCTCCGAGCACAAGTCGTTTGCCACCGCGCACCCCGCCAAGAACCCCTTCGAGATCGCCATGATGCATTACGGGCCCCAGACACTGTGGCCCGACCACTGCATCCAGGACACGCATGGCGCGGAATTCCACAAGGACCTGCACATTCCCCATGCCGAGCTCATAATCCGCAAGGGCTTCCGCGAGGAGATCGACAGCTACTCCGCCTTCTTCGAGAATGACCGCAAAACGCCCACGGGGCTCGGCGGATACCTGAAGGAGCGCGGCTTCGAGAAAGTCGTCTGCGCCGGCCTCGCCTTTGATTATTGCGTGCGCTTCTCGGCCGAGGATGCGAAGAAGCTCGGCTTCGATACGGAAGTGATTGAGGCGGCCTGCCGGTCCATCGACCTCGATGGCTCGGCGGATGCGGCGCGGAAAGCCTTTGCCGAACAGGGCATCATTCTGGCCTGAGGCCGGCGTGCCCATGCACAAAGCGCAGGGGTGGGCACGCTTGACGTGGATGTTATCCAGCGCCGTGGCAGGCTAGCGCGCGTTCCGACCAGGTGGAATCACCTGGTCGAAAAGAACTCGCGCAAGTTCAATGGCTTGAGCATGATCTTTTCGCAAAAGTGGTTTCCACTTTTGCGGATCATGCTCTAACAGCGGTGTCATGACCCCGCGCATCAAGGGTATCCTGCTGATGGTGGCCTCCATGGTCATCTTCACCCTGCTGGATGCCGCCGCCAAGCACCTGGTGCAGACGCTGCCGCCGGCGGTTGCCGTGTTCGGCCGCTATCTGGTGGCCTTCGTTCTCTCCGTCCTGGTGATCATGCGCAAGGGTGGGCCGCAGCTGATGGTCACCCGGCACCCGGCACTTCAGGCCTTGCGTGGCGTGATGCTGATGGCGGCGACGATGCTGAACTTCATTGCCATCATGTACCTGCAACTGGCGCAGACGGCGGCAATCTTCTTCACCATTCCGCTGTGGGTCTGCGCGCTGTCCGTGCCGATCCTCGGCGAGCATGTGGGGCTGCGGCGCTGGATCGCCGTGGCGGTGGGCTTCATGGGCGTGCTCGTCATCATGCGGCCGGGCAGCGACAGCTTCCACTGGGCCATGCTGTTGTCCATCGCGTCATCCTTCTGCGGGTCGATCTACAACATCGTGACGCGCAAGGTGGGCGGGCGCGACAGGGCAGAGACGTCGCTGTTCTACGTGGGCCTTGTGGGCGCACTTGCCGGGACCATTCCCCTGCCCTTCGTGTGGCAAACGCCGCAGGGGTTGCAGTGGCTGCTGCTGGGCTTCATCGGACTTGTGGGCACCATCGGCCATTTCATGCTGATCCAGGCGCACAGGCTGGCGCCCGCCAGCGTTCTGGCGCCCTTCATGTATACGCAGATCGTGTGGATGATCCTCGTGGGCTATGTCTTCTTCGGCGACGTGCCGGACCTGTGGACGCTGGTTGGCGCGGCCATCGTGGTGGCGAGCGGTCTCTTCGTGTTTGCGGGCGAGGCGCGGGAACAGCGAGTGGACCTTCGCGAGATGCACGAAACAAAGTAGTGTCGCGCCGCGCCCTCCACTTATTCCTCTCCCCCTCCGGGGGAGAGGGAAGGGTGAGGGGGTGCCTGCCGCGTTTGGCGGCGGACACAATAAAGAATAGAAATGACGGCGGGCCATTGCATGCGGGATGAGGCTCGCGTGCTGACAGACCCCCTCACCCTGCCCTCTCCCCCGGAGGGGGAGAGGAATAGTCTAAGTCACGCCAGTGTATAGGCCGTCTTGATGGAGGTGTAGAAGTCCACCGCATGGCGCCCCTGCTCGCGGGCACCATAGCTCGAGCCCTTACGGCCGCCAAACGGCACGTGATAGTCCACGCCCGCGGTGGCGAGGTTTACCATCACCATGCCGGCGGCCGACTTCTTGCGGAAGTCGGTGGCGTATTTGAGCGAGGTGGTGATGATGCCCGATGACAGGCCGAAGGATGTGTCGTTGGCGACACTCAGCGCCTCGTCATAGCTGTCAACCTTGATGACGGAGGCGACGGGGCCGAAGACCTCTTCCTGGTTGATACGCATGGCGTTCCTGGTGCCGATGAACAGCGCGGGGCTGAGGTAATGGCCCTTGGTGTCACGGTTCAGGCGCTCGCCGCCCCAGGCGAGTTCGCCGCCTTCGTCACGCGCGATCTGGATGTAGCGCTCGTCCTGCGCCATCTGGGCTTCATCGACCACGGGGCCGATGACCGTGCCGTCCTTCAGCGCGTGGTCGACCTTCAGCTTCTTCATGCCGTCCACCATGCGCTCGACGAAGGCGTCATGCACCTTCGACTGGACGATGAGGCGGGAGGATGCCGTGCAGCGCTGGCCCGTCTGGAAGAAGGCGCCATCGAGTGCAGCCGCGACGGCGGTGTCGAGATTGGCATCATCCAGCACGACGAGCGGGTTCTTGCCGCCCATCTCGAGCTGGAACTTGGCCCCGCGCGAGGCGCAGGCCATGGCGACCTTGCCGCCGGTCTCGACCGAGCCGGTGAAGGAGATCGCATTCACGTCCCGCGACTCGAGCATGGTCTGGCCCACGACGGAGCCGCGGCCCATGACGAGGTTGAACACGCCCTTCGGCATGCCGGAGCGCGAGATGATTTCCGCCAGCGCCCAGGCGGAACCCGGCACGAGGTCCGCAGGCTTGAACACCACGGCATTGCCGAAGGCGAGTGCCGGCGCCATCTTCCAGGCGGGAATGGCGATGGGGAAGTTCCACGGGCAGATGAGGCCCACGACGCCAACCGCCTCACGGGTGATCAGCACGTCCACACCGGGGCGCACGGATGAGACGGCGACACCTTCAACACGCAGCGTCTCCTGTGCGAAGAACTTGAAGATCTGCGCGGCGCGCATCGTCTCGGCGATGCCGTTGGCAAGCGGCTTTCCCTCCTCGCGCGACAGCAGCCGTCCGATCTCGTCCTTGCGCGCCAGAAGCTCGGTGCCGATGAATTCCAGCGCATCGGCCCTCACCTGCGGGGTGGCTGCGGCCCATGTGGGCTGGGCGGCCTTTGCGGCGGCGATAGCGGCCTCGGTCTGCGCCTTGTCGGCCTGGGCATATTCGCCGACGATATCGGTGATGTCGGAGGGGTTGATGTTCTCGCGAACGCCCTTTCCTTCCAGCCATTCGCCATTGATGTAATTGCGATGCAGCGCCATGATGCGGAAACTCCTGTCTTTTCGGGCGGGACCATAAGGAGGCGGGACACTTGAGGCAAGCATGCATGTCGGGCTGATTGGCGCGGGGATGATGGGACATGGCATGGCCGCCAATCTCCTCAAGCATGGCCACCAGGTGAGCGTGATCGCCCATCGCAACCGGGGGCCCGTCGAGGACCTGGCCCAGAAGGGTGCGCGTGAGGTTTGGTCCCTGAAGGAGATGGCCGGGGCGGAGGTGATCCTGCTCTGCGTCACTACCTCCAAGGTGGTAGAGGAGACGCTGAAGCAGCTCACCCCGCACCTTCGGCCGGGCCAGATCATCCTCGATGCCGGAACCTCGGCTCCTGCGGCCACAAAGCGGCTGGCGCAGGCGCTTGACGCCCTGGGGGTCGCCTATGCCGACATTCCGCTGACGGGCGGGCCGGAACAGGCGGAACAGGGCGTGCTCGGTGTGCTCTGCGGGGCAACGCCTGAAACCTTTGCGCGTATCGAGCCCCTGCTCGCCTGCTTTGCCACCACGATCAGGCATTTCGGGCCGCCGGGGTCCGGCCATACGGCGAAGCTCATTTCCAACTATCTGGTGACCGGCATGGTGGCGCTGGTGGCGGAGGCCTTTGGTGCGGCGCGGACCGCGCAGATCAACTGGAAGGACCTTTATGAGGTGATGCTCAACGGCTCTGGCAACTCCGGCGTGCTGCGCAAGATGGTGGAACCAGCACTGAAGGGCGATTTCGACGGCTACCGTTTCGCACTTGCGAATGCCGCCAAGGACATTGGTTACTATGCCGAACTGGCGGAAGGGCTGGGTTGCAGCACGAAACTGACGGAATCCGTTGCAGAAGTCTTCACCCACGCCGTAGAAACAGGCCATGGCGGACGGAACGTCAGCCACCTGCTAGACCCCGCAATCGATGATGTGAGCTGATGCTGAAAATCAATCCTGCCGTGGCGGCCATCGAAGAAGAGACCGCCTTCACCGTGCTCGACCGCGCCAATGCGCTCAAAGCCAAGGGCCACCCGGTCATTAATCTCGGCATCGGGCAACCGGACTTCACCCCGCCGAAGCATATTCTGGAATCCGCCGAGAAGGCGGTGCGCGACGGCCCCCATGGCTATACGAGCCCGCAAGGCCTGCCCGTGCTGCGCGATGCGGTGGCGCAATATGTGGGCGGGCGCTTCAAGGTGCCGGTGACGGGCGATGAAGTCGTCATCGTTCCCGGCGGCAAGGTGACCTTCTATTTCGCCTGCCAGATGTTCGGTGGTCCCGGAGCCGAGATCCTCTACCCCGACCCGGGCTTCCCGCCCTATCGCGATGCGGCGCGCTCCAGCGGGGCGAAGGCGGTGCCCTACCCCATCCGCGAGGAGAAGGACTTCGGCTTCGATGCGGAGGAAGTCCTCTCGCTCATCACACCCGCAACCCGCCTCATCATCATCAACTCGCCGGCAAACCCCACAGGCGGCGTGGTCTCACGCGAGGAGATCACCAAGCTGGCGCATGGGCTGGCGAAGCATCCGAACGTGGCGATCCTGTCAGACGAAATCTACAGCCACCAGGTCTATGACGGCGTGGACTTCGTGAGCTTCCTCTCCTTCCCGGAACTCAGGGACCGCACCATCATCCTCGACGGCTGGTCGAAGACCTTCGCGATGACGGGCTGGCGGCTCGGGTTCGGCATCTGGCCGAAGCACCTGATCGAATATGTGAAGAAGCTCATCACCGTCGACCACTCCTGCACCAGTGTGGCTACGCAGATGGCGGGGCTTGCGGCGATCACCGGGCCGATGGATGAGATCGAGGGCTTCCGCAAGAGCTTCCAGAAGCGGCGCGACATTGTCGTGAAGGGCCTCAACGACATCAAGGGTGTGCGCTGCCGCGTGCCCGGTGGTGCGTTCTATGCCTTCCCCAACATCTCCGGCACTGGCTGGCAATCACGCGATCTGGCGCGCGAGCTGCTCGACAAGGCTTATGTTGCGCTGATCTTCGGCGACAGTTTTGGCGAGAACGGCAAGGGCTACATGCGTCTTTCCTATGCCGCGAGCGAGGCGGACATCGTGGAAGCCCTGAAGCGCATGAAGGCCTTCATCGAGGCATGAGCGGCGGCAATCTCTACCGGCGCTTCGAGGAGGTCTTCCACACCCATGCGGAGCGCTGCGCCATCCGCTCGGCCGATGGTTCCCTGCAGCTGACATTCGGCGATCTCGGCCGGGGTGCGGCGCGCTATGCCAATGCGCTGGCCACGCTGGGCGTTGGAAAGGGAGACCGGGTGACGGTACAGGTGGAGAAATCCATCGCCAATGTTCTGCTCTACCTCGCGGTGATGAAGGCGGGTGCGGTTTATCAGCCGCTCAACACGGCTTATACGGCGGCAGAGGTCTCTTACTTCGTTGAGGATGCGGAGCCCAAGCTGATCGTTTGCGACCCCGCGCGGCAGGCGGAGATGCGGACGCTGGCCGACCGTTGCAACGTCTTCGCCGTGGTCAACCTCGATGCGCGTGGCGAAGGCTCGCTTGCAACGCTGACCGCAGGCATGGATGACCGGCACGAGACGGCGGAGCGCGCGGCGGATGACCTTGCGGGGCTTCTCTATACCTCCGGCACCACGGGCCGCTCCAAGGGTGCGATGATCACCCACGGCAATCTGGTGTCGAATGCGGAAACGCTGGTTGACCTCTGGCGCATCACGCATGACGACACCCTGCTGCATGCGTTGCCCATCTTCCATGTGCATGGGCTTTACGTCGCGCTCAACACGGCGTTCCTGTCTGCCGCCAGCATGGTGTGGTTCGACAAGTTCGAGGCGAAGGCGATGATCGCGGCGATGCCGCGGGCCACGCTGATGATGGGCGTTCCGACCTTCTACACGCGGCTGCTGTCCGAAGAGGGCTTCACGCGTCAGGCCGCGCGGGGCATGCGGCTGTTCATTTCAGGCTCTGCCCCCTTGCTGGCCGAAACGCACCGCGCATTCGCAGCGCGGACCGGCCACGCCATTCTCGAACGCTACGGCATGACCGAAACCGGCATGATCACCTCCAACCCCCATGACGGCGCGCGCGTGCCGGGCACGGTGGGCTTTGCCCTGCCCGGCGTCTCCGTCAGGATTGAGGGCAACCAGCCGGGCGTGCTGGAGGTGAAGGGCCCCAATGTCTTCAAGGGCTACTGGCGGATGCCGGAGAAGACGCGGGAAGAGTTTACAGCGGACCAGTACTTCATCACCGGCGATGTCGGCACCATTGCGGAAGATGGCCGCGTCACCATCGTGGGACGCGCCAAGGACCTCATCATCACCGGCGGTTTCAACGTCTACCCGAAGGAGATCGAGGATGTCCTCGATGCGCTCTCCGGCATCGGCGAGAGTGCGGTGATCGGCGTGCCGCACCCCGACTTCGGCGAGGGCGTGGTCGCAGTGGTCACGGCGTCAGGCCCGCTCGCACCGGAGGCGGAAATCATCGCCACGCTGTCGCAAACCCTGGCGAAGTTCAAGGTTCCCAAGCGGATTATCGTCGAAGCCGAATTGCCGCGCAACGCCATGGGCAAGGTGCAGAAGGCGGAACTGCGCCGGCGCTTCGCCGGCATCTTTGGCTGACGCCATCAACGCCGGCGAAGGCGGCGAAGGCACCGGGGCAAAAGGCCCTCAGGCGCGCACAGGCTTCTGCTCTATGGTGCCTCTACCGTCTGCTTCAGCTTGTCGATGCCCAGAATGTCGAGTGCCAGCTTCTCATAGAAGGTTTCGCTCGTGCCCCTGCGGATCTTGTGCAGGAAATATTTCTCGAAGCCGATCTTGGCGCCGTGCACCCATTTTCCCGAGGACGACCAGTTCACGTTGCGCGGCGGAATCTGCGGCTGCGCGACAAAGGCCACGCCTGAATCACCGAAGTCGGCGAGGCACACGGCGTTCCACGTCGCCTGGTGGCGCGGCTGCTCGCCCTTGAGGAGGAGGCCGATGTTCTTCGCCGTCGCCGTCACCATGGATTCAATCATGAAGCCGGTCTTGGGAACACCACAAGGTACGGGTGTTGCCCCCGTGGGCGGAATGGCCACGCACACACCAACCGCGAAGATGTTTGGATACTTCGGGTTGCGCTGGAACTTGTCGATGAGTGTGAAGCCGCGCGGGTTCGACAGGCCTTCGATGCCGCGCATGGGTGCCACGCCGCGGAAGGCCGGCAGCATCATGGCGAAGCCGAAGGGAAGTTCCCGCGTGGCCTTGACAGTGCCGTCGTCAGCCACTTCCTCCACGGTCATCTTGCCCGCTTCGGCCTTCTTCACGCGCGCACTGGTGATCCACTTGATGTGCTTTCCGCGCATTTCGCTCTCGAGCAGGCCCTTGGTGTCTCCCACGCCGTCGAGGCCCAGGTGGCCGATATAGGGTTCGGCGGTGACGAATGTCATCGGCACGCGGTCCCTGATCTTGCGGCGGCGGAGTTCGGTCTCGAGGATGAAAATGAACTCATAGGCAGGCCCGAAGCAGGAGGCTCCCTGCACCGCGCCGACGATGATGGGGCCAGGGTTAAGGCAGAATTCCTCGAAAGCCTCATGCGCCTTCAAGGCGTGCGACACATGGCAGACGGACTGGGTGAAGCCCCCTGGCCCCATGCCCTCGATCTCATCGAAGGCAAGCTCCGGGCCCGTGGCGTTGATGAGATAATCATAATTGAGGCTGCTTCCATCCTCGAGTTCGAGGTTGTTGTGCTCAGGGTCCAGTTTCTTCGCTGCGACCGTCTTGAACGCGATGCCCTTCTTCGCAAAGATCGGGGCGAGATCGATTTCGATGTCGGCGGGCTTGCGCCAGCCCACCGCCACCCAGGGGTTCGACGGCACGAAGTGATATGTCGGGTCCTTCGTGACGACGGTCAGCGTATCGCCGGAGCGGAGCTGCTCCTTCATCTCATAGGCCATGATGGTGCCACCCAGTCCTGCACCGAGGACGACGACATGCGCCATGTTTCACTCTCCCATTCTGGTTGTCTCAAATGGCAGGCACTTCATTCCTTTCTTCGGGCGCCCGGTAGCGGAGCACCATGTAGATCGCGGGGATCACCAGCACAGTGAGCAGCGTTGAGGACGCGAGCCCGAAGAGCAGCGAGATGGCGAGGCCCTGGAAGATCGGGTCAGCGAGGATCACCGCCGCGCCAATCATGGCGGCGATGGCAGTGAGCAGGATGGGCTTGAAGCGGATGGCGCCCGCGGCAAGCACCACTTCGCGCAGATCGGCCCCCGGCTTGTTTGTATGCTTGACGAAGTCGACGAGCAGGATCGAGTTCCGCACGATGATGCCCGCCAGCGCGATGAAGCCAATCATCGAGGTTGCCGTAAAGGCCGCGCCGAACAGCCAGTGCCCGAACATGATGCCGATGAGGGTGAGCGGAATGGGCGTGAGGATGACCAGCGGCACCTTGAAGGAGCCGAACTGCGCCACGACGAGGATATAGATGCCGAGCAGCGCCACGAGGAAGGCTCCGCCCATGTCACGGAAGGTGACCCAGGTGACCTCCCACTCGCCATCCCACAACAGCACCGGCTTCGAATCGTCGATGGGCTGGCCGTGCAGCGCGATGACCGGCTTCTCGAGGCCCGTCCAGTCCACCCGGTCGAGGGCACGGGACACCTCGATCATGCCGTAAACGGGCGCCTCGAAGGCGCCGGCGAGCTCCGCCGTCACCATTTCCGCGGGCTTGCCGTTGTGGCGGAAAATCGGGAAGGAGGAGAGTTCGTTGCGCACGCTTACGACGTCGCCGAGTTCCACCACGCCCCGGTCGCCGGGAAGCGCATTGGCGGGTACGGGGGTGGAGAGCGCCCGCTCGTCAATGCGCCGCTCAGGCTTCGGCAGACCGAGCGTGATAGGGATGGGCTGGCGCCCGCCGCCGCGGTGGGAATAGCCCACCGTCTTCTGGGCGTAGAGGCCCTGCAGCGTGTCGTAGACATCGCCTTCTTCGACCTTGTGGTATTCGAGATTGTCCTGGTCGATGGCGATGCGCACGCGCGGCATCTGCTGGCCGAAGCTGTCGTCGATGTCGACGACGAAGGGCACGCTCGCGAAGGCCTCGCGCACCTTTTCAGCCGTCTTGCGCCGCGTCTCGGGATCTGGCCCGTAGACCTCGGCGAGAAGGGTCGCAAGCACCGGCGGGCCAGGCGGCGGCTCCACCACCTTCAATGAGGTTCCGGGCGTGAGCGCAAGCGAGGACAGCTTCTCGCGCAGTTCAAGCGCGATCTGGTGGCTCGTCCGGTCGCGCACTGACTTTTCTGCAAGCGTGATCTGGACATCGCCGAGTTCCGGCGCGTTGCGCAGATAGTAGTGCCGCACGAGGCCATTGAAGTTGAAGGGTGCTGCCTCACCCGCATGGGTCTGGACGGAACGCACTTCCGGAATGGCGAGCGCCATGCCCGCAATCCCGGTGAGAAGCCGGCTCGTCTCCTCGATGGAAGAGCCCTCGGGAAGGTCCACCACCACCTGCAGCTCAGACTTGTTGTCGAAGGGCAGCAGCTTCACCGTCACGTGCTTGGTGTAGAAGGGGACGAGCGAGACCAGCGTGGCGATGCCGACAAGGATGAGAAAGACCCATGAGCGCGCCTTGCTCTTGAGGATGGGGCGCGCCACCGCGAGGTACATGCGGCCCAGCACGCCGCCATTGGCTCCACCATGGTGGCTATCATGCCCGCCGCCCTGTTGTCCGCCGCTGATCTTCAGCATCAGCCATGGCGTCACGATCACGGCGACGAAGAAGGAGAAGATCATCGCGGCCGATGCATTGGCCGGAATGGGGCTCATGTAAGGGCCCATCAGCCCCGAGACGAAGAGCATGGGCAACAGCGCGGCCACCACGGTGAGGGTCGCCACGATGGTGGGATTGCCCACCTCGGCCACGGCGTCAATGGCGGCCCCGGCGCGCGAGCGGCCATCCTTCATCGCCCAGTGGCGGGCAATATTCTCGATCACGACGATGGCGTCATCGACGAGGATGCCGATCGAGAAGATCAGCGCAAACAGGCTGACGCGGTTCAGCGTGTAGCCCATCACGCGGGCAGAGAAGAGCGTGAGCAGAATGGTGGTGGGGATGACCACCGCCACGACCACCGCCTCGCGCCAGCCGATGGCGAAGGCAACGAGCAGAACGATCGAGACGGTGGCAAGCCCGAGGTGGAACAGAAGCTCGTTGGCCTTCTCGTTCGCGGTCTCGCCGTAGTTGCGTGTCACCTGCACGGTGAGCCCGTCCGGCACCAGCGTGCCCTCGACCTCGTGCAGGCGCTCAATGATGCGCTCAGCGATGGCGACCGCATTGGTGCCCGGCCGCTTGGCAAGCGCCACGGACACGGCGGGAACGCTGACGATCCTGCCGTCAACCAGCCGGACGTCTGCGGCGAGCACCTCGCGGCTGCCGGAGGCGAGGATAACGTTGGCCACGTCACGCACATAGACGGGCCTGCCGTCACGCGCGGTCAGAAGGATATTGGCGATTTCAGAAGGGGACTGCAGCGTCTGCCCGCCCATGACGGAGACTTGCTGCCCCGCCTCGCGCACCTGGCCTGCCTCGAAGGAGCGGTTGGCGGCCTGGATCTTGCCCTGCAGTTGCTGGAGGGTGACGCCGTAGAGCGACAGGCGCTCCGGGTCTGGCTCGATGCGGATCTCCTCCGGCTGGCTGCCGACGATGTATGTGAGGCCGATGTCGTCGAGCTTGGAGAGTTCGACCTGCAGCTCACGCGCAACGCGGCTCACGCCGTTGGCTGTCCAGTGTTCGGCGGCTTCGGGCTTCGGCGACAGCGTCAGCACCACGATCGCCACGTCGTCGATGCCGCGTCCGACGATCAGGGGTTCCGGTATGCCGACGGGAATACGGTTCAGGTTGGCGCGGAGTTTCTCGTGCACGCGGAGGATGGCTGCGTCGGAACTGGTGCCGACAAGAAAGCGCGCCGTCACCATCACGTTGTCGTCGCGCGTCTGGGAGTAAACGTGCTCGACGCCGTCGATGCTCTTGACGATCGACTCGAGCGGTTCGGTCACCAGCTTCACCGCGTCCTCCGCCTTGAGGCCGTCGGCGCGGACCATGATGTCAACCATCGGAACTGAGATCTGCGGCTCCTCCTCGCGCGGCAGCGTGAGGAGCGCCACGAGGCCCACAGCCAGCGACGCCAGCAGGAACAGCGGCGTCAGCGGCGACTGGATGAAGGCCCGGGTGAGCCCGCCTGCAATGCCGAGTTTCATGGCAGCACCACGGTGTCACCGTCCTTAAGGCCGGTCAGGATCTCAATGAAAGCCTGGCCGTTCTCCTCGAAGCCCTCACCCACAATGACCGGCACATCCGCTTCACCGCCGGGCAATGCCACGCGCACATAGTCGACGCCCGAGCGGGTAACGAGGGCGACCGCGGGAACCGCCAGCATCTGATGCCGGGCCACAGCTATCCACACCCTGGTGCGCTCGCCTACAAAGAAGTCGCCGAGCCCTTCCACCTCGACATCGGCCAGCACGCGGCCGCCATCAATCTCAGGATAGACCTTGATGACCTTTCCGCGCCCCGCCGGGGCCTTGTCGCCGATGTCCGTCATGCCGCGGCTGCCGACCAGCACCTCGTCACCGGTCTTGACCTGGCCTGCGTGGCGCTCGGGCAGCGACAGCCTGAGGAAATAGCCCCCACCCGCGATCCGGGCGATTGTCTCGCCCGCCATGACGACGGAGCCCTCCGTCACGGGTACGCTCAGCACGCGGCCCGGCGCCGGGGCGATCACCTCGCCCTCGCTGCGCTGCTGGGCCAGTACGGAGCGCTCGGCCTCAGCGGCGGCGAACTGATTGGTCAGCACATCAACCCTGGTCTGGAAACCCTCAACCTGCTTGCGCGGAACCACGCCGCTTTCCAGAAGCTTCTGCGCGCGTTCGAGATCGGCATTGGCGTTCCTGCGTTCAGCATCGAGCGCCTTGAGGCGGGCATCGAGCGCGCCGAGCTGAAGCGCCAGCTTGTCATCGACGACGACCGCCACTACGTCACCCGCCTTCACCGCGCTGCCCTCCTCGACCGACAGCGACAGGATGGTGCCGCCAAGCCTTGCCCGCGCCGGCACCAGGTGCTGGGCCTCGACACGTCCGAACACTGCCTTGTAGTCAGGCCTTTCGATGGACTTCACCGTGAACTCGGCCGCTCCCGCCTGGCTGGCCAGGAGGGTGGCTACGAGCAGCGCGAACGTCATGCCGGTCCAGCCGGGAGGTTTCATCACCAGTGTCCTCTGTCTTAGTAAAATTATGAAAACTGAATGTATTGGCCGCCCGCTCAGCGGAAGGCTTCGCCCTTCTGGTAACCCAGCGCCTTGAACACCATGGCGGCGGGGCAGAAACCGGTGAAGGCCGACTGGAGCATATTGAGGCCCACGAAGGCCGTGAGCAGCAGCCACCAAGGCGAGAGGAAATGGGCAAGTGCAACCGAAGCCAGAACCATGAGCCCGGCAAAGGCCAGAACCGCGCGATCGATGTTCATGTCGGAAACTCCCTCGATTTCGCCAGGCATGCGGCCCGGCACCATCTATATATTACGTACTCCTAATATTAGCAATCCATAATTTTAAAAAACAAGATACGTTCTCCTACCCCTGCACAGGTGCTCCCAACCCTGCCGCCCGCCAGCGGTGGTTCCGTCACAAAAGCTTTACATGAGTCAGGCCTAAGGAGCGCAAAGTCCAGAAGGCGTTACGATGCTGAACACCAAGACCGCGGCAAGGCACTACCGGGCCATCTTCATTTCCGACATGCATCTCGGAACGAAACGCGCCCAGACATCAGCCCTTCTCGACTTCCTGCGCGCAACCGAATCAGACCAGCTCTATCTCGTCGGTGACTTCATCGACAACTGGTCGCTGCGCAAGAACTGGTACTGGGACCAGCTGCACAACGACGTGATCCAGAAGCTGCTGCGCAAGGCGCGCAAGGGCACAAAGCTGGTCTATATCCCCGGAAACCATGACGAGAACTTCCGCAACTTCCTGAACTTGCGCTTCGGCCGGGTGGCCGTGCTCGAGGAGGCGGTGCACGTGACGGCGACAGGCAAGCGCTATCTTGTGCTGCACGGTGACAAGTTCGACGGCGTGGTGCGCTTTGCCCCATGGCTCGCCCGGCTGGGCGACACGGCCTACGAAGTGTCGATGGAACTGAATGGCGCAGTCAACCGCGTCCGGCGCTTCTTGCGCCTGCCTTACTGGTCTCTGTCGGCCTATCTCAAGAACCGTGTGAAGCGGGCCGTGGAATTCGTCTCCCGCTTCGAGGACGCCGTTGTGAGAGAGGCGCGCCAGCGCCGCTGTGAGGGCGTGATCTGCGGTCACATCCACACGCCCGCCGACCGCATGATCGACGGTATCCACTATCTCAACGACGGCGACTGGGTGGAAAGCTGCACCGCCCTCGTCGAGCATCAGGATGGCCGATTCGAAATCGTGACCTGGAATGCCAAGGGGATCCAGCAGGAGATGGATATCATTCATGCGTATACTGATCGCGACCGACGCCTGGTCACCACAGGTTAACGGCGTCGTCCGCACGCTGAACGCCCTCATCGCCGAACTTCGCGCCATGGGCCATGAGGTCCACGTCATCACGCCGGAGGGCAGGCCGTCCTGGCCCATGCCGCTCTACCGCGAGATTTCGCTTACCAGCATGTCTGTGACTCAAGCGCTTGACGAGATCTCTGGTGTGCGTCCGGACGCCATCCACATCGCCACCGAGGGGCCGATCGGCTGGACGGTGAGGCGCGCTTGCCTGAAGGCGGGGCTGCAGTTCACAACCGGCTTTCACACACGCTTTGCCGAATATGCCGCGGCCCGCCTGCCGCTGCCCGGCGTGCTAGGCTTGGGCTGGCGTGTGCTGCGCCACTTCCATGCGCCCTCACACGCTGTGATGGTGCCCACCAAATCGATCGGCGCCGAGCTCGACAGGCGTGGCTTCGACAAGGTGAAGATCTGGACCAGGGGTGTTGACCGCTCGCTATTCCGTGATTACCCGCGCGATCACCTCGACCTGCCGCGTCCCATCGTGCTCTATGCCGGCCGTCTCGCCGTGGAGAAGGGCATCGACGACTTCATGAAGCTCAAGGTCAAGGGCAGCAAGGTGCTGGTCGGCGACGGCCCGGAGCGCGAACGCCTTCAGAAGATCGGCAAGGACGCGCATTTCCTCGGCTTCCGCCATGGCGAGGACTACGCCCGTACGCTTGCTGCAGCGGACGTCATGGTGTTCCCGAGCCTCACCGACACGTTCGGCCTCGTCATGCTGGAGGCGATGGCCTGCGGAACCCCCGTTGCCGCCTACCACGCGCCAAGCCCGATGGATGTGGTCGAGCATGGCGTGACGGGCTGTCTCGCGCAGCGGCTCGAAGATGCCGTCGAACAGGCGCTGACACTCAACCGTGACGGCGTCCGGCAGGGCTCGATGAAGTTCAGCTGGAAGGCTTGCGCTGACATGTTTGCCTCCTGGCTCGTTCCCTGCGGGGAGATTCCGCCGCCACGCGGCAAGGCCTCCACCGCCTATGAGGGCCTCTCGCTATCACGCTGAGTGCCGCGCACAGCCCCAGGTGGCAGGCATGAGGCAGTTCTCTCAATCTCGAGCAAGCCGCGCTGGCGATTACCTGGCCTGTTAATGAGTTGTGTTACACCCGCAACGCACGTATACTAAACTGCGGTCGCGACAAGTTTTACTTGAGCCAGCCTCGACGCATCATTGTTTTTGAGTGGAAAGAGGTGCCAGATGGGTGTTTTTGAGACGCTCTTTCGTGACCTCGGCATGGGTAACTTGCCCATTCCCGCCTCCAGGGCCGGATGGCTGACGGGGTCTTCCTTCTCCGCCTTTGCCGGCATCGTATCGCCGTGGAAGAAAGCTGCGGATGGGGCATCCGCATCCAGTGCGGACGAATTCGCCATACAAAGCGCCCTCGTTCCCTCTGACCCGCTGTTCAGCCAGCAATGGCATTTCGCGGGCAACGCCAGGGTCGACATCAACATCACCGAGGCATGGGACTACTACTCGGGCGCCGGCATCAGGTTCGGTGTTTATGACGACGGCATCGACGACAACCACAGCGATCTGGCGGCCAACTACGATCCATCCCTCCATGTAACGGTGAACGGTTACTTCGATGATCCGACCGTCTACAATTCCGGAGATGCGCACGGCACTGCGGTTGCAGGCCTGATTGCCGCCCGCCAGGGCAACAGCGCGGGCGGCGTCGGCGGCTCGTTCAACGGCCGCATCACGGGCGTCGACATCTTCGGACCCGGCGACAATAACTACTTCTTCGGGGTGATGAGCGAGCAGGACCGCTTCGACATCACCAACCACAGCTGGGGTTTCGTCAACGCGTTCCAGGACAACCGGCTGAATTCCGGCTGGTCGAGCTTTTTTGCCGGGCTTCAGGATGCCGCGGCCAATGGCCGTGACGGGCTGGGCACGATCCAGATGGTCGCGGCCGGAAACAGCAGGACGTCCTCTCTCAACACCAATACCTCCGGCTTCACCTCGAGCCGCTTCGTGAACGCCATCGCCGCGATCGGCAACGACGGCGAAGTATCCTATTACTCGAACCCCGGCGCCGCCCTGCTGGTTGCCTCACCGTCGAATGGCGCCACGCTCGGAATCACGACCACGGATTACACCGGCTCCGCCGGCTACAGCAGCGGCGACTACACCTCCGGCTTCGGTGGCACCTCGGCGGCAACGCCGATCGCCAGCAGTGTCGTCGGCCTGATCCTCGAGGCAAACCCTACGCTCGGCTACCGCGACGTGCAGGAGATCCTCGCCATCACAGCCCGGCAGATCGGCAGTCCGGAACCTGCGGGCACGGGGCTTGTGCTCCGTCCCTGGCAGTTCAACGGCGCCGCCAACTGGAACAATGGCGGCATGCACTTCAGCCATGATTATGGTTTCGGGCTGATCGACGCCTTCGCCGCCGTGAAGCTGGCGGAGAGCTGGAACCTGCAGCAGACCTACGTCAACGAACTCATGGTCTCCGCCACCAACGCCGTGGGCGGAGATGTTCCCGACAATGATCCCACGGGCCTTACCCGTACGGTTGACCTCACGCCCGCGTCGGGCGCGCCGGTCACCATCGAGGCGATCGAGGTGCAGATCAACTGGTCCACCACGCATAGCTATGCGGGCGATCTCGTGATTGAGCTGATCTCACCGGACGGAACCACGAGCTACCTGCTTGACCAGACGGGCGGCTCAGCCGACCTTGGCAGCTGGATCTTCACCACGCGCGCGCATCTGGGCGAACTCGCCACAGGCGTCTGGACGGTGCGGATCACCGACAAGGCGGCTTTCGATACCGGAACTGTGTCGAGTGTGACCGTGCGCGCCTATGGCTCTTCCGACGTCGACGACAATTACTACTTCACGGACGAGTTCGCAGCGCTCGGCCCGGCTGATGCAGGCCGCAGGACGCTGGAAGATACCGATGGCGGCATCGATACCATCAATTTTGCCGCGCTGACGGGCGGCACCTCGATCAATCTGAACCCGGGGCAGACCAATCTTCTCGCGGGATCAAGCTTCGTCATCGCCGCTGGAACCGTGATCGAGAACGTCACCGGCAGCTGGTCTAACGACACCATCATCGGGAACAGCGCCAACAACAAGATCCTCGGCAACCATGGCAATGACACCATCCAAGCCATGGCCGGCAACGACCAGGTCTGGGGCGGCGAAGGCAGTGACACCGTCGATGGCGGCGGGGGCACGGACACCTTCTACCTCGAGGCTGCGTGGAGTGCCGTGCAATGGGCTGTCACCGGGCTCACCGTGACGTTCACCTATGCCAACGCGGCTCTCGGGTCCGACATTGTCAGCAACGTCGAGCAGTTCATCGATAGCCTGGGCGTGCAAGTCTCGTGGGAGACCCTGTCTGCATTTCTTGATGCGCCCGTCATCACGGGCTTCGCCGGCAATTCTGGCAACCCCTCAGACTCCGTGACGAACGACGCCACTCCCACACTGACGATCACGACGGATGTGGATGCGGACAGTGTCGAGGTGTTCCTTGGCGGACAGTCTCTTGGTTTCGCCACGGGCGCGAACGGCGTATTCTCCTTCACGCCGCAGACAGCTCTTGGAAACGGCGTACACAGCTTCACGGCGCAGGCAACCCGCGGCACCGAGACAAGTGCGGTGTCCACGGCGCTTACCGTGACGGTCGATACGGTGGCCCCGGCTCTTGCCTCGCTGAGCCCCGCCGATGATGCGACGGCGGTGAACGCCTCCGCCAACATCGTGCTGACCTTCGCCGAAGATGTCGTTGCCGGAACTGGTAACATCGAGATACGGCTTGCCTCCGACGGCAGCCTGTGGCGGTCGATCGCGGTTTCATCCTCCGAGGTCTCGATCTCGGGCGCGCAGGTCACCATCAATCCGGCCGTGAACCTTACTGCCGGAACACAATTCTACCTCGCGGTGGCGCCCGGCGTTCTGACCGACGTCGCGGGCAACGCCTTCGGCGGTTTCGCAGGCTCTACCGCGTACAACTTCACGACATTGTTGAGCAATCTCATCGAAGGCAATAACAGCGCCAACACGCTGAGCGGAACGAACGCCACCGACACCATCAACGGCCTCGGTGGCAACGACACCATCAGCGGAAATGGTGGCGACGACACAATCGACGGCGGCGCCGACAACGACACCATCAGCGGAAATAGCGGCGACGACACAATCGATGGCGGCTCCGGCGACGACACTCTGAACGGCGGAACCAACATCGTGGCTGGCGATACCGTGAGCTACGCATCAGCCACCGCCGGCGTGACGGTCACTCTGGCGAGCACCATTTCCCAGAATACAGCCGGCGCTGGATCCGACACGCTGTCCGGCTTCGAGAACCTGACGGGCTCGAACCACAA
The DNA here is from genome assembly GCF_044239095.1 of Aestuariivirga sp. GTDB lineage: Bacteria > Pseudomonadota > Alphaproteobacteria > Rhizobiales > Aestuariivirgaceae > Aestuariivirga. The sequence continues at coordinate 21,951 of NZ_JBIICB010000008.1, forward strand.
TGACCGCCTGACCGGCAGCACCGGTGCGAACGTCATCAAGGGCGTAAGCGGCGACGACGTCATCACCGGCGGCCGTGGGGCAGACATCCTGTGGGGCGGTGAGGGTTCGGACACGTTCGACTTCAACGCCGTCAATGAATCCGGCATTACCACCACCTCGCGCGATGTCATCATGGATTTCCAGCAGGGGCAGGACCGCATCGACCTTGGCAGCATCGACGCGTCATCCGTACAGAGCGGAAACAATGCCTTTTTGTTCAGGGGTGAGTCGTCTGCCTTCGGCACCGCGCCCAACGGCGAGATCCGCTACATGCACCAGGACGGCCTGACGGTGATTTACGGCGATACCGACCGCGACAGCACCCCGGAGTTCCAGATCGCGCTCAACGGGATTTACACTCTCACGTCGGCGGACTTCATCCTGTAGGCCGCATCCGGCTTGTCACGCGCAGGGGTCCGTCACCTTTCGCGGAAGGCCCGCTCCATCTGGTCCCTCACGGGCTTCATCAGATATGAAAGAACGGTACGGTCGCCCGTCTTGATGTGAACGTCTGCGGGCATGCCGGGGACCAGATGATGGCCGTCGAGCCTGTCTCTTTCTTCCTTCGGGATCTTGATGCGTATCAGGTAGTACGGCACGCCCGTCACGCGGTCGACCATCAGGTCGGCAGAAACGCTCACCACTTGCCCGGTCAGTTCGGGCGTCGTCTGGTGGTCGAAGGCGGACAGCCGGACACGCGCCGTCCTGTCGCCCTGTAGTACCTGATCGATGTCATGTGTCGCGACGCGCGCCTCGATGATGAGGTCGTCACCGTCGGGAACGATGAGCATGATGTTCTCGGCCGGGTTTACGACGCCACCGATGGTGTGAACAGACAGCTCATGCACGGTGCCGGACTGCGGCGCGCGTATCTCCACGCGCTTCAACTGGTCGCCGGCGGTTACCTTGCGCTCGATGAGTTCAGCCTGCTGGGCGCGGTTGTCACGCAGTTCTTCAATGATGCTGGTTCTGAAGTCCTGCTCGATCCGCAGGATCTCGACCTCGATCTCGGCGATGCGCCCCTTTGCCTGGGCGGCCGCCGATTCGAGCTGGCCGCGCTCGCCTTCGAGGCGCGTGGCGTCACGGCGGAGCTGGTTGACGCGCATCGTGGTGACGAGCTGCAGCTTCTCGAGCTCTGCCACGCCCGCCAGTTCCTTGGTGACGATTTCGATCTCGGCCGCCTTGGCGCCGATCTGCCGGTTAAGGCCGGAGATCTCCTCCCTGAGCTGGAGAATGCGTTCCGAAAGTTGTTCCTTCTGGCCGTCGAGCGTCGCCCTCCGGCTTCTGAAGAACGCCGTCTCGCCCGCGATGCGCCTGGCGATCTCGGGGTCCGTCTCCCGGCCGCGATAGCTATCCGGAACGGCGATCGCGGCGGCGCCGTCGCGCTCGGCCTCGAGGCGGGCCTCGCGCATCACCAGTTCGTCCAGCTGCTTCGTGACCATCTGGAGATTGGCGCGGCTCACGGTCTCATCGAGTCTTATCACGACGTCCCCGGCCTTCACCTGGCTGCCGTTCCGCACGTTGATCTCCGAGACAACGCCACCCGTAGGATGCTGGACCCTCTTGACGTCGGATTCGACGACGACCACGCCGGGGCTCAGCACCGCGCCTGAGATCTCCGTTCGCGCGGCCCATACAGCGATCCCTCCCAGCATCAGGAAGATGACGGTCAGCCCGGCCACGACATGCATGCGGGCCGAGCGCCGTGCCGCCTCAAAGATGTTCTCCTGCTGCAGCATGGCTAGGCAGGCCCGTCACGGTCTGTGCCGGTGCGCCCAGCAGCAGCCGGAGCCACCACCGCGGATGGCACGGCGGCGAGAACCTTTCGCAACACGTCCTCCTTTGCCCCGAGAGCCTGCACACGCCCGCCGGCCATGGCCATGACCTTGTCGATGTTGGCAAGCGCCGCCGGCCTGTGGGCGATGACGACGGCAATGCCGCCGCGCTCGCGGATCGCCCTGATGGCGTCCGAGAGGGCGGCATCGCCGGCCGAATCGAGGTTGGAGTTCGGCTCGTCCAGCACCACGAGAAAGGGCTTTCCATATAGAGCGCGCGCCAGCGCGATCCTCTGACGCTGGCCTGCCGAAAGCCCTGCCCCATTGGCGCCCAGCCGCGTCTGGTAGCCGTCCGGCAGGCTGACGATCATGTCGTGAGCGCCAGCCTCCTGCGCGGCGGCGACGATTCCGGCATCGGCGGCTGCCTCGTCGAGGCGGGCGATATTCTGCGCCACTGTGCCCTCAAAGAGCTGAATGTCCTGCGGCAGGTAGCCGATGTGCCGTCCGAGATCATCGGGCTGCCACTGGTCCAGCGCGGCGCCGTCGAGCCGCACGGCGCCCGCCCCGCTTTCCGGCCGCCACACGCCCACCAACGCGCGTGCCAGCGTCGACTTGCCCGACCCGCTCGGCCCGATGATGCCGATCGCCTCGCCCGCCTTCAGGCCGAAGGAAACATTGCTGATGACTGGCTTGGTCTGGCCGGGTGGAGCAACGGACAGGCTTTCCACCGCAAGCGTTCGGTGCGGCGCCGGAAGTGCTGTCACCTGGCGACCGCCATCGCCCGCCTCCGCGAACAGCTCCCGCAGCCGGTGCGAGGCCTGCCGCGACTCCACGAAGCCGCGCCAGTGCTGGATGGCGATCTCAATCGGCGCGAGCGCCCGGGACATCACGATCGATCCCGCGATGATCGCTCCCGCAGACACCTGGTTCTGCAGCACGAGATAAGCGCCAAGCCCAAGCATGCCGGACTGCATCAGGAGGCGGATGATCTTCGACATCACGCCCATTCCGCCCGCCGCATCGGAGGCCTTGAGCTGATCGCCGAGATGGAGATCGCTGAACGCGCGCCAGCGCTTCTGCAGATGAGGGGAAAGCCCCATCGCGCGGACGACCTCCGCGTTACGGTCGGCAGCACCGGCCAGAGTGAGGCGAAGGCTGGCGCTGCGCACTGCCTCTATCGCAGGCCCCTTGCTGAGCAACTCCGTCAGCAAAGTGATGGCGACGAGGAGAAGGGCGCCGGCCACCGCGAACCATCCCATCAGCGGATGCAGCAGGAAGATCATCGTGATGTAGACGGGGATCCATGGCAGGTCGAACAGCGCGGCAGGACCGATCCCCGAAAGAAAGTTGCGCACACGGTCAAGGTCGCGCACCGGCTGCAGCCCATCCCCGTTCCGGCCGCGCAGAGAGGCTTTCTGCAGGCAGTCGAACACGCGCTCACGCAGGGCTTCATCGACGCGCAGGCCGATGCGCGCCATGATCCGCGTGCGCACGAGATCGAGCACGCCGCTGGCCGAGAAGAGCGCAACCATGAGGATGCTGAGTGCAACCAGCGTCGGCACGCTGCGGGAGGTCAGGACACGGTCATAGACCTGCAGCATGTAGATTGCACCGGTCAACGCGAGCACGTTGATGACACCCGAGAACAGTCCAACGCCGATGAACAGTCCGCGGCTCCCGCGTAACGCAGCCGCAACGCCCGCCGCTTGCCTGTCGCTCATTCCTGACCAGCCTGGAGTATATCGCAATCGATTGCTTTAGGATAACGGCGGCTTATGCGCCAGAGCCATCGTTCCAGCGGACCGCGCAGGCCCGGCTTGTCCTGCATGTGGGACAAGCCGATCTCAACTGACTGACCAGCGCTCTCGAATGCCGCCGGTTACTTCCTGAACACGTAGTAGCCCGTGTGGGCGAGCTTGATCGACCGGTCGACCCAGATCTTCACACCCAGCTCGCTGCGCACCAGGTCGCAGAAATAGTAGTCCTCGGACTGGTAGTATCCTTTTGCGTCGATCTGCGTCTCGAAGAAACCATACATGAAGGGCTCGTATGCCTTCCCGAAGCCGATGTTGTCGCGGTACTTGCGCTCGGGCATCTTCTCGATGAGGCGTTCGAACACGCCCCTCTTGATCAGCAGGAAGCCAGTGCCTGCGTGGCGCACCTCCTGCAGGCTGCCGCGGACTTCCCCGTCCTTTATGGCGTTCACGACATAGCTGATGGGTAACTGCTTCTTCGGGTAAACGCCAGCCACCATATCAAGGTCATGGGCGATCAGCTTGAAGATCGCGCCTTCCTCGAAGCCGATGTCGGCGTCGATGAACATGATGTGCGTCGCCTGTGGGTCGGCGAGCATCCTGGCCGCCAGGTTGTTCCTGGCGCGGGTGATGAGACTTTCGTTGGGCAGCGTGTCGATCGCCACGTTGATGCCGAGCTTCACGCAGCGGATGGTGAAGCGCAACAGCGACGAGAACGTCGCCTCGGAGATCTGCCCGCCATAGCAGGGCAGTGCGATGTGGATCTTGCTTTCCTTGAGGACGCGGCTGACCGTCGGCTGCTTCATCGCGGTGATAGTCCCGTCTAGCGCTGTGAAAGTTTGGCCGGGCCCGCATGATGCGGACCCCTTGGCCGTTACGGGCTTACGCCCTTCTTGAATGCGGTATAGGCCTTGGTGAAACCATCAAGCGTGAACTGCAGCCCCAGCGGCTTGCCGCGCAGCGTCTGCACCGTGGCGCCCAGCGTCTTGCCCTTGGCCAGCTTGTTGATGAGAGCCTGGTCGATGCTGACCGCGCCCTGACAGGCGCGGGGTCCACAGGTTCGGAAGGCCGCCGTGGCGGCTTCTCCCTCATCGACGGCGAGCGCTATGCCCGGGCCGATCACGACGCCGGTCGGCATCGCGATGATCAATTCGGCGCCGCCTTCCTTCGTGACCCTGATCGTGGCAGACGCGACGACCTGACGCTTCTCCTTGGTCGCCAGCCTCTGCTGCATCACGCAGCGCTTGACCTCCCCGCCCTCACTGCAGGTGACTGTCCAGCTGCCAATCGTCTCGGTGGTGGTCTTGGCACCGGCACCGGCCGCGGCCTCTTCTTCTTGCGCCATCGCTGGCGCAGCAGCAAACAGCGCCAGCGCGGCTGCGGCGGGAATGAGGGATCTGAAAAGTCCGTTCATTGCATTCGCTCCTTGCTTAGTCGAATTTCTCGTCCCAGGTCATCAGCTTGTCGATCTCGGACGAGCGGTTGGACAGCACCATCGGGCACTTGACGCCTGGGATGACCGCCACGTCGAAGAGTTCGCGGATCACGTCGTCGAACCTGAGCCAGTGCAGAATGTCGCCCTTGGCAAGATCGACGACCAGCACGCCGCACCAGGGATCTGAATCGCGCTTCTTCAACTCGTCGTCAAGCTTGAGGCCAGAGAACGTGTTGTCACGCGGCAGCGAGACGCCGACGACGGCGTAGTTCTTGTGGATCGACATGCCCCTGAGGAAGCCGGGGCAGAAGGCCAGCGGCTCGATCGCGCCGGACTTCTCGTCGACGCGGCAGATATTCCCCTCACCGGAGTTCAGGATGTAGAGCTTGCCATCGTGGTAGCGCGGCGAGTGCGGCATCGACAGCTTCTCTGTGATGATGCGGCCGTCGGTGATGTCGATCAGGATACCGCCCTCGTGCTTGCGGTTGCGCCAGCCGGAGATGGTGTCGGAGCGGCTGGTGGCAGTGACGTATCTCACCTTGCCGTCGCGCGCGGCCAGCCCGTTGAGGTGGCAGCGGTCCTCCGGCGCGATGCGGGAGATGAAGTCAGGCTTCCAGATTGCGGTGAAGGCCTTGCTGGTCGATGGTGTGGCGAGGCAGGAATACTTGGTGTTGACGAACACCAGCCTGCCGCCCGTCTCGACCGTGATCTCATGAATGTCGACGTCGCCCGTGTTGAAAGCAACGCGCGGCACGAAGGCGCGGTCGTGCGCCTTGTTGGCGAGCTCTCCCGCTTCCAGCACATTCTCGAAGCGCCAGATCTGGTAGTGGGTCCCCAGGAAGATGCGGTTGGACGCGGCGAAGATGCCCATCGCCCGCGGGAAGGTGCGATGCACGATCGACAGCTTGCCATTGGGCAGCGCGCCCAGCATGTAGAACTGTCCAGACTGGTAGGACGTGAAGGCGATGGACAGGTTCTGCTGAGCGAGGAATTCCCTCAGTCCGCGCGAGGTGGCGATTTTCGGTTGCTTCTGTTCCGCCGGGGCCGCGCCGCTGGCCGCGGCAGCGGTTGTCTTGGTGGTGTCCATGTCAGTCATCCTGGCGGTTTACTGGAGCGACGTCACCGCTCCCCTTAGAGAGCCACCTGCCCCATAGAAAAGCAAGAGCCGCTTTCGCGGCTCTTGCAGTCATTTCTCGTCAAGTCTCGGTCAGGTGATTACCAGGAAACCTGGAACTTCACCGAGCCGCCGTAGCCCATCATGTCCTCGCCGTAGGCAACGTCGCCCTTGGCGCCGACCGCGAAGTGCTCGGACACGAAGCCGAGGCCGAGGCCGATGTCCGCCCACATGCCAGCACCGTCACCGGACACCGACACGTCAGGAGCGTTCAGACTGCTGATCGAGATTGACGGATCGTCTCCGAACTCGTTCCACAGCGCGGCCTCCACGAAGGCGGTGAAGCCACCTTCAGTTTCCATACCGACCTTCGCACCCACACGGCCACGCATGCTCGTGCTGTCATCGAAGGACATCTCGTTACCCGCCCACTCCGCATCATCGATGCTGCTGGAGAGGATGGAGAGCGTTACGCCCGGCTCGAAGTAGATGCCGGCCATGCCGCGCTCCGCGCCGAAGCGGTAGCCAGTGTCCACCGTGCCGCCGATTTGCAGGACGCCGGAGTCATCCGCACCATCCCATGGATCGAGCGAGTTGCTGCCGAAGGACAGTGTACCGAACATTCCGGTCAGCACGCTGTTCATGAACCAGGCGCCGGACTGGTAGCCGCCGTAGATGCCGGCCATGCCGCCATCATAGCTGCCCTCGTTGCCGCTGTCGAAGTCCATGGTCGTCGACAGATAACCACCGAGCACGCCAGCGAAGACCGAACTCAGGCTGCCGTGGCTGTTGGTCCACGTCTTGCCCCCGTCGGCGCCGGCGATCAGGCCCCACATGACCTGATCGTAGGAGACGTCGAAGTCGGTGGACTGGCCGTAGAGCCCGAACGAGGAGTCACCGTCCACACTCATGCCGCGGCCCAGCAAGCTCATCCAGACCGAGCCTCCCATATCGTCGCATCCAGGTGCGTCAGATGTCGGGTTTACGCCCGGCCGGTAACTCGCGGAGCAGTCACCCAGCACGCCGAGGCGGTCGACACCCACGGCCATGGCTTCGTGTCCAAGATCCTCAAGACCCCTGATCAGCGACGGTGCTTCGTGTGCGGCTTGCCCAGGGATGCTGGCCAGAACCCACTCGTAGTCATAGCCGTCCTCAGTAAGGTAGAGGTCGTAATCGAACAGGCCCTTATGGATCTGACCGTTTGCCAGGACGAAGTCACCCAGCTCAGTCTCGCCATCGACACCGACGATCGGTATGCCCTCCGGATTGTAGGCGCCAGGGCTCGAGGGTTCGACATCGTTGATAACGATTTCTGTCCTGCCGCCCGTATCGCCGTCGATGTAGAGGTAGTCAGCCTCGGAGTCGTCGGGCCCAGCGAGATAGGCATCCAGCACCAAGGTCGATCCCGGTCCACCGCGCCAGTCGAAATCGTCGCTGTCATCGTCCTTGCCGACGAGAGCAAGTGCGTCGGTCGGGTCGTCATCGGAGAGGGTCACGATGCCGGTGTTGTAGAACTCGGCATCCTTCTCGTCGAAGGACAAAGCTTCTATTACGACATACTGGTTGTATTCACCTGTGACCGCGAGGATGCCCGAATTGTTGAGCGTCACATCCTTTCCGACCAAGAATGACGGACCTTCCGCATCCCACAGACCGTCGTTGTTGATTTCCACGGTGCCAGCCGGAGAGTAGGTGTTGCCGTAGTCATAAGATACGGAGGCCGCGAGCATTGCCCCATTGAAGACGCCCGTCTCCTCATTGTTGAAGACGATGTCTCCCTTGTCGCCGAGATCGTTGAGAGCGATGTTGCCTTCGTCAATTTCACGGAGCGCGAACAACGTCGCGGTGAAACCGTTGGATGCACCGAGGTTGCCCGAGTTGTTCACCGTGATATCGCCAACCGTGCCAACCACGATCGCACCGTTGTTCAAGAGGAGCCCATCAGCCTCTGAGTAGATGGAGGCACCCTCGTCGACATTCACGACGACATTGCCATAAACCTGGCCAAAGGCAGCGAAGACGTTGCCAGGGTTGAGGTCTTCGTTTTCGAGGTCCTCGAGGTCCTCGAAGTCAAATCCGACGCGCACACCAGCCGAGTCATCGCCTGTTACCAGGATGTCGCCGGAGACGTTCACGGTCATATCCGCCGCGATGTTACCGGTGATGTTGACGCCGTCGGAGTCATCGCCCTCTGTGAGGATGTCGTGGACGTTGATCAGGATGCCGTCATCGGGATTGTCGGCATAGGCCTCGGTGACGAACACACCGTGGGAGCCCTCGTCTTGCGTCACGATGTTGCCGGTAACGGTGATGTCCACCTGATCGACGTCGACTTCGGCCACCACCACGCCAAAAGCAAGATTACCGTTGGTTTCGATGTCACCATTGACGTCCACATCAATCAACCCACTGTAGACGTCAGTAATCAAAACGCCTTCAGAATAATCGCCGTAGGTTTCGATGTCGCCGGTCACGACGCTCACGCCGCCACCTACGGTGTCAATCTCGACACCTGCTGAGTCATAGCCGTTCGTGGTGATGTTGCCGGCGGTTACGTCCACCGAGCCCACGATGTCATCAATGTTTACACCTTCCGACTCTATCCCGGACGTCGAGATGTCGCCAACGCTCACAATGACGGAGTCGGTCCATGCGTAAGTGTTTCCGCCGATTTCGACTTCGCCATCGATGTTGATGCCGCTGGCGTCGTCACCAGTCACGTTGACGTCACCGTTGACAGTGACATTTACGCTACCGTTCACGGCTCTGATGTCGACACCGTCAGATTCATCGCCGTTGGTGGCGATGTTGCCCGTGCTCACGATCACATCACCGCCGACGTAATAAACATAAACGCCGTCAGAGTAATTGGCACTGTTCAGGTTGCCGGTGGTGATGTCGCCCGTCGTGATATCGACGAAGCCTGCCACATTGCTGACTTGAACGCCGTCGGCATAATCACCACTGGTGGTGATGTCGCCCACGTCTACGGTCACGTTGCCGTTAGAGTCGCCGGTCGAATAGACGTTTCCGACCTGCACGCCATCGGCATCTTTACCGTCGGTGTTGATCGAACCCACCACCTCGATATAGACGTCGCCTCCCACGTCGTGGACAAGCACACCTCTGGCATAATCCGCGTCGGTGTTGAGGTCGCCGGAGGCATAGATGTCGACCGGCCCGCCCCAAACGTTTCCAACGTGGATAGCGTCTCCACCAAGATCGTTTGTGGTCACGTTGTAGACGTCAATCGTCACGGAGCCGACGTTGCCATCTACGAAACTGCCGACCTCGTGCACAAGGACACCGATGTTACCGGCGGTGATGTCACCAGCCCAGGTGATGTTCACGTCACCGAGGAAGCCGACGTTGTTGCTTCCGTCCTCGCCACCCACAACCACGATGCCGAAACCGTCAACATCGATGTAGGAAGAAGAGCTCTCGTTCTCGATCGTAACATCGATGTTGTCGCTGAACGTTTCAATGACAATGCCGTCCTCGGTCGAGTTGAGCTGCGAGGAAGCATTGTCATCGAATTCGAGTGAGATGAAGCTGTTGTCGACAGTCGGTGCAACCTCGATGTCGATGCACGTCGCCGACAAGGGGGTGCAATCCAGCCCATCAAGAACGGTGTAAGTCGTTCCGTCGCTGTTAGTCGCCGTATCCGTGTACGGCATCGTGTTGATAGGTTCGGCGGCCTGCGCATGCGCCTTTTTCACGACAGCAGGCGTGACCAGCAGCACCGTGCCCAGCGCCGATGCGGCGAGAAGTGATGGCCTGCCGAGGCCGCGCAGGATTGCGAAGGCTGGCTTTGGTGCACGATTGCTGCTCGGCTTACGAACAACGATATTCGTCATCCAACCCCAGCTACGCTTCATCGTGTACTTTGGTGCACGCGCCATAACAAAACTCTCCCTGCAAAAGGCCTAATTGTGGCCGAATATACACAGAAATCGATTGCCGCCTAGCCCTTGTGCCCTTTTCCGAGCCGCCGGTGGACGGTTCCAGACTTGAAGACTGGTGCCTGGCAGTTCGAGAAAATCGTTGCAAATCAAACCTCCGCACGTCACCCAAGCCAAGAAGTTCTATTTTGGGTAGAATAGTTTTCTCCTAAGAGCATCCAGTTTCGTGCCATATCTGCAACACTTTAGCTCCACTTTCCACCTGACGGGAAAGCTGCCCCTGACCCTGCTTGCCATTTCTGGTCAGTTTTTTCTCTTTAGGTTGAGGATCGGATGGTCCGGGTTCAGAATCAGATGATCCGCCAGCACGGCCTTCGCCGCCGGGGCTGGCACGGGCGTCGGCCCTGCAATAGATTGTGGCGGAGAGCCGCCCCTGACGGCAAACTGGCGGCCAACGGAACAGCATCATGACTCCTCCAGCCAGCGAGCGCCCGCTCGTCACCGTGGTCACACCCACGACGGGCTCGCCATTCCTCAGACAGGCCATCGAGAGCGTCCAGGCGCAGAGCTATGGCCCGGTGCAGCACTTGGTCTTCGTCGACGGCCCGCGCGAAGGCGCCAGCGCGCTGCTTGCGGAGTTCCCGCATGTCGACGTGGTACAACTGCCTTATGCGACGGGCGCCCAGCACTACCTCGGCCACCGCATCTACGGGGCCTCGGCCTATCTCGCGCGCGGCGATATCATTACCTTCCTCGACGACGACAACTGGATGGACGCTGACCACATCGCCAGCCTCGCCGCCGTTATCGCGCGCGGCAACGACTGGGCCTATTCGCTGCGCAAGATCTACGACCAGGACCAGCGCTTCATCTGCGAAGACAATTGCGAGAGCCTGGGCCGCTGGCACAGCTGCCTCGGCCCGAAGGACTTCCTCGTCGATACCAGCTGCTACATGATGACGAAGAAGGTGGCCCTGACTGTCAGCCCACTATGGCACCGCCGCGCGCGCCAGCCGGGGAAGCCGTCCGCCGACAGGACAATCTGCGCCAGCCTGCTGAAAATGGCCTTCCGCTTCGACACGACGGGATTGCACTCCCTGAACTACCGAACCGGCAACCGGGCAGACTCGGTACAGGCCGGCTTCTTTGTCGCCGGAAACCGCAAGATGCGCGAGGCCCATGGCGATGCACTGCCCTGGCTCACCCGCAAGGGCTGAGGCGCGCGGCGCCCCCAACTGACCTTGGGCCAGCATCGTGCCGCTCGAAGGTATCATCGAAACACACTGGTTGCCGATGACCTTCACCATGAACTGGATGTTCACGGTGGCGGGCCTCGGCGGCGTGGGCCTGAGCGCGCTCCTCGGCGCGAGGCTCGCGGGCGCAAGACAGATCATCGCGTTCGATCTCTCGGCCGAAAAGCTCGCCTTCGCGCGCACGCTGGGGGCCACCGACACGGTGGACGCCAGCGCACCCGATGCGGTGAAGCAGATCCGCGATCTCTCCGCTGGCGGGGTTGAATATTTCTTCGAGATGGCAGGCAGCGTGAAGGCCCTCGAGATGGCCTAACAGGGCGTTCCTGGCCCTGCCATTCTCAAGCCCCCAATCCTTCAGGCGCCTCTCTTGGGACGGTTTCAGTCCGCCGGGCTCCTGCCGCCACCTGCCAGTGAATCAATTGCCAACACGGCAAGACCGATAACCCGGGTCACTTTATGACGAACATCCCGGGTTGGCTCTCGGTGTGAATCGAAAAGCCCCTCGATCCAGACTTAACTCACTGCCTTGGAATGACGTCCTTGGCGCCTTCGGCGCTCAAATAGACCGCGAGCAGCTTGACCGGGCTGCTGGTGACATTCGTGCCCACATGCTCGATGGCCATAGCCTCCATGAAGGTCTGCCCCTGCGTGAAGACCTTCTTGCCATGCTCGCCATAATCGACGGTCACTTCCCCTTCGAGGACATAGACGAAGAGCGGCACGCCGTGCTGATGAGCCACCGTCTTCTCGCCAGGCAGAATGGTGACAAGCATCGCGTTGATCTTGGCCGGACCATTGGCAGGGTAGGCGATCTCCTCATCCATGACCGTCTTGCTGGTCGACAGCAATGGAACGGCCGGGTAGCCATCCGCCTGAGCCTGTACAGTCAAGGCTCCAAGAATGGCGACCGCATAAATGGCAGAATTGATGATCTTCACGTTGCCCGTCTCCGCTTGGTTGACTTTTGATAACTGAGCTAAAGTTGGCACGGACGGGATCTGCCCGCAAGCGGGCGATCCCGCAGCCACCGCCTTCGCCGCTGGCATACTGATTACAAAACAGTATCTCCCGGCATGCCCTCGCTACCGCAATGAGGTGCGATGGGCGAGAAGACGGCTTTTCTCATTCCGAAAATCACAACGACAAGGAAATACACTCGTCAACAATGTCGTGCACGCCCCTCGTGCCAGCCGAAGGCACTGAATGAAGATCACAACGCATATTGACTTCAATGCCAAGCACGCTCAGCTTCTCCACCCAAATTAATAGGATTAGAACATGAAGGTCTTCGCGACGTCCCTCTTCTCTCTCGGTGCAATGGCTATCGCCGCTCACGCCGAATCCACAATCACTGTTGTTCACGGAGAAGTATCCGCGCCAACTTACATCGACCTGGGCGTCTCAGGTCAATCCGTGGGTGACCAGAGGATCTGGCACTATGATGGCCAAGATGACAAGGGCGCCAAAGTCACCATGGACTGGGTCATGACAACGACGGCGGCTACGAATGAACCTGAAACATTCGAAAGCAGAATAACACTGGGAATACTCACTTTCTCAAGCGGTCCACAGGATCGCATTCTCCTTCAGGGCATCGGACTTTATCCCACATTAGGGTCCACGCTCAAAGCACATACCATACTGGAGCGTGCGATTATTGGCGGGACGGGACAGTTCTCGGGAGCATCAGGACGTGTCGTGTCAACCCATCTTGATGACGGCTCATGGAAACACGAACTCCAAATTGACTGATGTCACTAAGCATGCAATCTGCCAATCGTTCCTGTCCGGTAATCTGCTCCGGCTCGCGGACAATCGCACCATCGCCCAAGACCAGAGACTTACGCCTCCCCCGTTCATCATGACGGTCTAACGCAGTTGGCATTTCTGAAAGCAAAACGCTGAGTTGGCACAGCAAATGGCGCGCTGGGAGTTGACCAGGCCAATGCTCACAACTGGGGGCTGTCTTGGTGAGTTCAGCCCTCGTCAAATATAGATTTCTTGCGATCGCCACTCGCTTCTCCGCAAGCTGGGCTGGCCTGTCTTTACCCCAGCAAGAGATGTCTTTCTTGGTGTTACTTTCTTCTTTTAGTTGTATCTCCAAAAGACAGCCAAACACGCTCTTTTCTGCTACACTGTGTTCAATGGCACAGGTAGCTCCTCATCTCGAGAGCCTCACAACTCGCGTGGGTTCTTGAGGATCAGGCGGCCTGTGCTTGCCGATGATCACGACGTGAGTATGAGGAGATAGGGCTTGTTCAGCAGCGTCCATCATCAAATTTCAGCTGCTTGCAGGCTCGTGCTGATCTTTCCGCTGCTGTTCGCCCTGTGTGGAACTGCCTGGTCAGATGAATACAAGCAGAGTGTTTCGCATCACCGGAACGGCAAGTATGCGGTGGCAATCTCATTGATGAAACCACTTGCCCAGCAGGGAAATCCCTTCGCGCAGTTCGCCGTCGGGTCGATGTATGATGACGGATTGGGCGTGCCGCAGAGTTTTTCGCACGCGCTCTACTGGTACCGGAAAGCCGCTGATCAAGGCCTGGCCGATGCGCAGTATATTCTTGCGCGAATGCATGGCCGCGGACGAGGCGTAGAGCAGAATGCCTCTTTGGCGTTTTTCTGGTTCAACATTGCAGGTGCAGGCGGTTACCCTGAGGCGACGCGGTTGAGAGATCAGCACCGGCACCAGATAAGCCGCCAGCAGCAGGAAAGACTGGAGGCAGAGGCGGTGAAATGGCAGGCGCATCACCCGGCGTCCTTTACCTGCAAGGATAGAAACTGCATCTATCCATCCTGGACAAAAAAACCACGCTGGCATGAACTGATCTTGCTGGACGATGTCGATGACTGAGACATCGCCTCACCATCTCGCCAACGATGTTCTCGATGGGATTACGCACCGGTTGGCGCATCGCGCAGGGCTGTGCGTCAAGATTTTTGCCTTCTCACATGATGAATAGCGAGCTTGGATAGCATCCTCACCGATCTCACGCAAAGAGCGTTACTCACCCGCGAACAAGCCGGTCAGATAAGCCGGCTCGCGCGCGAGGGAGGCGACACGCCCTTGCGCGTTCTGATCCGCCAGGGCGTCATCGATCAACAGGTCCTCGCAGGTGAACTGAGCCTCCTCTTCAATCTCCGGCGCGCCACGGAGTGGCCGGAACGTCATGTGCTGCCCAATGCCCTTTCACTGCGCTTCATGCGGGAGCGGCATGTGCTCCCCGCTTTGACGGATGGAGGAAGGCTCACCGTCATTCTCAGCGACCCCACTGACGACAGAACACTTTCCGCCATCAAGCTTGCGGCAGACATGGAGATCGAAGTCCAGATCGCGTCCGATGACGAGGTGACCGCGGCGATCGAGCGGCTCGAACAGGTTCAATCCGATGCAAGCGAGGTACGTCCCTCCACCCCAGGCGCCGAGGATGACGATACGCTGAAGGATCTCGCTCTCGACGCTCCAGCAATCGATCTTCTCAACCGGCTGTTTCGCGAGGCCTCCTCAGTTAGGGCAACTGACCTTCACATTGAAGCGGCGCGAGGACATGCCACTGTCCGCCGGCGTGTCGATGGCCTGTTGGCCGAGGTGGAACGTCTCCCAACCGCGCTCGGAAGAGCTGTCGTATCAAGACTCAAGATTCTCACGAACCTCAATATCGCAGAAAAGCGATTGCCTCAGGACGGACGGGCGCGCCTGAGGATTGGCGACCGG
>NZ_JBIICB010000151.1:0-9919 GCF_044239095.1 Aestuariivirga sp.
ATGAACCGAAGCCGGCAAAAGCCACGCCTGATCTACTTCCCACGATCGATATGTCTTGCTCATAACCCAAATGAATCAAATTCTATCCCCGCCGTCGAGGCCATTTTCCAGACAGGCTCCTAGCCGCTGGACACATCATAGGTATGGATCGGAACGACGCAGCGGGTGTCGTCGTGAGCGTTGAGCAGTGAGAGTTCCTGCCCACCGTGAACGGGATTCTAGGTGTCGTCGATGTCCAGCGTGATCGCAGTAGGTTGCCTCGCGAAGTTCTTGCAGACCATATCCACCATTATGGACATCCTCTGCGCGCTCCCGTGCGATTGGGCATGTTACCGAACCGGATCATGGTCGCTTACGAGTAAAACGGCGCCCCGCTCTCCCGCAACCGGTCCGCCTCCCGCAGGAGCAGCAGGCTGCCATCATAGGAAGTGGCACCGCCAGCGAAGTCCGCGGAGACCTTCTTGCGGGAAAGGGCTGGAAGATCGAAGGGAACACAGATGTCCTCGCTCATGGCGGGAGGCGCCTCTGTTGTTCTGGTAGCAGGCAATCGTCTCGACCATGAATTCCTATACCAAACAATTGATTGCGCCACCTCCGCCGGCCCAAAATCAGCTCGCTCGTGAATAATCGGTGCTAGTTTATGCCCCCGCCAAGATTCTCTTGTTATTGCGCCAACCGGTGTGATGAGACGCCCGAAGCATTGCCTCCGGCGTTGATCTCTAAGTTGAACAAATTGCCCAAAGTGGCTTCACGGATAAGCGCGACTGGAATGGCTAACGTCGGAGAATAGGAAGTAGGGGGCATTTCTGCAGGACAAGCCTCGATAGGACCTTGCTTGCTCAAGAAAAAACGAAGTGATAGCCTAAGGCGAATTGAAATGAATGGAGGACGCGTGATGTCAGGACCCTTGCCACCCCCTACTACTGCCATTTTTCCTCGAATTGAAGTGTCTCAAGTCGTGTCATTTGGACCACTTCCCACGGTCAATGTGCCCGCCTCGGTTGCGGTCAATGATGATTTTCCTATTGTACCATACGTGGCCTTCTGGTCATCGGCAGTCCATCCTGCGGATACTGCAGGGGCGATCGTTTAAGAGGTGCGGCTGCTGATCGGGTTTACGGACTGCCGTCTTCCTTCAACTTGGTCTGAACCCGGTTCATCTTGAACTTTGTCTGATCCCAAGCCCTTGGGCGATGTCGCCGACTATTCCGGAGGCATTCGACATATTGAGGACGTCGTTCACGTCCTGATCGTGAATGCCTAGGATTGTCCAGAGCGCCTGCACGTCAACAGGTTCGGTTATGGCGTTAAGGCGGGGCCCGCATCTTCTCAAACAATTCTGCGTGCTTGGTAGGATGTACTACAAAGCTGGCCACTTCCGTCGTCATCTAGTCCTCAGGTCGCTTGAGGTGGATTGGGGTGTCCAGAGCGACCTCATGATTCAATCCGCCGCGAGCGTTGTCGCCACGGCGTGCATGATGGATCATCAGCACCGTCACTCCACGTCATTGCTGATGGGCTCTCCAGTTTCGGTGCAAAGGCCAACACGCTGGCCGCGGAACTCCACATAACGGAGAGGACCCTGCACCGTCGAGTTGGGGAGGAAGGCATAATCTTCAGCGAAATTCTGGATAAGCTTCGAAGCAGCGTTGCCGAGAAATATCTCAGTGAGAGGCGGCCAGAGCGCGCTCCGACCACGTCAAATCACCTGGTCGAAAGGAACTCGAGCAGGATCAGTGACTTGCTCATTATCATTTGGCAAAAGTGGTTGCTGATTTGGCGGATCACTCTAGGTGTGACCTCTCAATAGGTTGTCCATCTGGTCCAGATCGAGGAAGCTGTTGGTTATAACACCGCAGTCTCGTCGAAGATGATAGGGTGAACATTCACAAGAATGCACGATTGTCGCCGAATGGATGGGAGCGGCTGATCAGAGCGGCTCTTACCGGGCAGACGCCGGAGGCCGCCGCATGAGCCGCAGGCGCCTACCCGCGGACCGCGCACAACTGGCCGGAGCGCTTCGAAGCGCAGGGCCGGGAGTGGCTTCATGGTCGCTCTTCACGACCCCACAAGCTTCAGTTGCCTATGCGTGATGATATCGCCCGTCAGGTCATTGCCCTCCATCGCCGCTTCATGGGCAAGCGTATCGCGGCCAGGCGGGTTGCCGCCAGCAACCATCAGTCTGTTTCCCCGGCACGCGGACCTGAGCCGCATCAAGGACCTTGAACCCAAACCACCTGTCAGTCGCTACGAGCGCGCGAGACCGAGCGAGATGCTACAAAATGATATCAAGAACCTTGGCCGCTTCGCGGCTCCAGGTCACCGCGCAACCGGCACGCACCAGAACTGTCGCAATCTGACGACCTAGATTAACGCACGCTTCAGTCGCAGCGGGCCGTCTGCTTCAATCACCGGGGGCGGCAGCGGACCGTCGACTTCAATAACCGGCGGTGGCGGAAGGGGACCGTTCATCATTCTGATCTCCGTTTACTAAGGTCCTTTATAGCGCAGACACAAGTATTATTGTCAATATATGCTGGCTAGATGACACTTCTGAATGATCCCGTTCCGCTTCTGCTGGCCACTGACGAACAGTATCAAACTGTGTGAAAGGGCATGAGCTCCGAAATGCTACTGACAGCGTACACCATCGATCTCACCCCCGAGGCACCACAGTTTGAAATAAGGCCAGCCTCCGCTGAGCGGTCATGGATCGACCAAACAACAAGTCGTTTCGCTGCGCGTTGCCTTCCTCTGCTAATTGCGAATGCTCACGGATGGGAGATACTTTTCAAAGATCGTTGCGAGATTATTTGGAATGGTGGGAATGGCCAGGATGACATTAAAGTCGTCACCGAAACCAAGAGTGACAGATACGTTTCAAGCCATTTCGGCGAGGGCATTTTAACATTCAGAATTCACGCGCTCTTTCGAACCGATCCGGGGATAAACCTATGGGTAGGGGGGCCAATCAACCAATTTAAAGATGGTATTCAGGCACTGACGGGTATCGTCGAGACCGATTGGTCGCCATTCACATTCACAATGAACTGGCGGATAACCCGCCCAGATCATCCAATTGTTTTTGAAAGAGATGAGCCAATTTGTCATGTCTTTCCATTGCAGAGGGGAACGATAGATGAGGTTGTGCCACTGTCATTATCAATAGACAGCGACCCTGAGTTGAAGCGGGATTATGAAGACGCCAAGAATGCAAGAGACGCATTCATCAAGGGACTCAAAGAGAATGACCCGGAGTATGTGAAGCAGGGTTGGCAGAGGAATTACTTTAGAGGAGCATTTCCCTCTGGCCGTTCAGCTTTTGCGGGGCATAAGACCAAGGTAAACCCAAAACCGTTTCAGGAGAAACCCTGACGATACAAGTCCGCATAGTTTATGATCATGACTACTGAGGCGCGATGAGTATTCAGCTACCGCTCCTAGGCGCCCGAGCAGATCGACAAGAGAACCTTCTGATACTTGTCATGCAGCCTGAGCGTCAGGGCTTCGCGGATATGATCGATATTGCGCGAGAGGTTGTTAAGCAGGCACCTGAGATCGTCGTTCATATTGCGGCCCCTGGCAGCACCGCCGATGATGTGGAAGGCTGGAAATGGAGATTGCCGACGCTCACCGTCAGCTTGGGAAGCCTTGGCAAATTCATGCCGCGACGAGGGCCGATTCTACAGAATAAGGCAATCACAAAACTCGACCAGTATCACGGCTTTTCCGCGCGAGGGGTTTCAACCCCGCATACTGAGCGCTTTGAGTTCAAGCGAAGATATCGAGAGGTTGATTTTGGAAGGTACGTCGTACTCAAACCACTGCCCCTCACTCTGACTTCAACTTCACAGAAACTCTTGTTATGGGACACATCACGATTACATCGGCTTTCAAGAGACATGTTGGCGCCCGATCACTTTCTCCTGAAGGCTCCAGCGATTGTACAGCGCTTCATTGATACAGGGAACCTACCGGAATACTATCGCGTATTGACTCTACTTGGTGAGCCAGTTCTGTGGATGCGTGTCAAAAGTGCAGTCGAACAGATTGATTTGGCAAATCTAGGCACACAAGACACTAATGAAGCGGTCGTTGATCCACGGAGTACATACGGCTCTACAGAGCGAGGGTTCAGCGAGTTACTGGAGTTTCAAGTCCCTAAAGAAATTACAGACTTTGCAAAAGCGGTATACCCTTCCTTTCCAAATACCCCCCTTCAAGCCTGCGATATCGTTCGAGAGGCAGCCACCCGGGAACTCTTCATTCTTGAGATAAATGCGGGAGGTAATACTTGGGATTTTTCTTCTCGCCGCGTGGCGGCATCTAGGGAAATGCTGGGAGGAAGAGAAAAACTCATTTCATTGTATAGTCCTTGGCCAAAGGCTGCGACTGCTCTCATCAAGAAGACCAAAGAACTTGCATGTTAATGCCAATCCGCATGAAACATGACGTTTGAGCCCAGTCCTTGAGGCCGATGGACGTGATGCGCCATGATTGGCCGATGAACTTGTTCCAGGCGAAACAGCAGTGGTCGAGAATGTCCTCGTAGGATTTTAAGGTCCTGTTGGACAGCGAGTTGTCGCGCATGAACTGCCAGAGGTTCTCAGTGGGATTGAGCTCGGGGCATTTGGGCGGCAGTGCCAGCAGCGTGATGCTGCAGTGATTTCTGAGCCGCGCCGACATGTGCCAGCCAGGTTGATGAAGCAGCATCACGGCATGACGGCCGGGTGCTACTTCGGCAGAGATTTCGGTAAGGTGCAGGTCCATCGCCTGGACGTTGCAGGCTGGCAAGACAAATGCGGTACCCTTTCCATCGTAAGGGCAAATGGCGCCGAAGATGTAAGCGGATGCTATCCGCTGATCTTCCGGCGCTCGCTCCCTCGGCTTGCGCATGATGACGAGGCCTTGCCGAAAGCTTGCGATATCTCATTGCTCGCAATTGGCGGTTCACCGTGTCCTCACTGACGGACACGCGAAACTCCTGCCAACCCATTGGCACAGATCAATGATGCGCCAGCGAACCACGCCGTGGCTCGCAGGTATCGGGCTGCTCTCCACCATCGCGGCAAGCGCTGCCAGCTGTTCGGCCGTCAGTTTCGGTGTCTTGCCTGGCGTTTTGCGGTTGATCGGCCCATCAGGACCGTGATCGTTGAACTTCTTGACCCAGTCACAGACGATCTGAGCGGTGACGCTGCCCACCACAGCTGATTTGTGAGGCCCCCAGAGTCACCTTCAACACGGATTGGTAGAACACATTCTTGGAGTTCCTCAACTCACCGATCCGGATGCCTGGACAAACGCCACTGACTGGCGCCGCGGCCGGTTACCACCGGCATAGGATGTCCTTGGCCCCGCAATCCAATGCTTGGGCATTCTCCGTATAAGGGGCAAATGTCGTTTTTGGCGGATATCTTCCGGAGATGGTAAAGTTGATTTCTTCTGCTTCGCGCGTCGTGGCGCTCGAGAGGCTTGCCCAGTTCGCTCCGAAGGGGGGTGTCCAGTATGCCTCTGGCCGCAATACGGATTATGGGCCTGATGACCCGAGCGCTGTGTCGCGGCTGTCGGCCTATCTGCGGTATCGCCTCATCACTGAGCAGGAAACCGTTGCGAGCGTTCTCGGCCAGCACAGCCCGGCAGCGGCCGAGAAGTTCGTGCAGGAAGTCCTGTGGCGAACTTATTGGAAGGGGTGGCTGGAAATGCGTCCCGCCGTATGGCAGCGCTTCCTGGATGAGCGCGATTTGCAACGCCATACGTTTCGTGACAGCCCGGCAGTAACTGACGCCGGAAACGGTCTCACCGGAATTGAAGGCTTTGACGACTGGGCGCGAGAACTTGTGGCGACGGGCTATCTCCACAATCATGCGCGCATGTGGTTTGCATCGATCTGGATTTTCACGCTCCGCCTGCCGTGGGCGCTGGGAGCCGATTTCTTTCTGCGCCACCTGATCGATGCTGATGCCGCGAGCAACACATTGTCGTGGCGGTGGGTCGCAGGACTGCAAACTGTGGGAAAGACCTACCTTGCCACGGCCGGCAACATAGCGCGCTACACCAATGGCCGTTTCACACCCAAGGGTCTCGCAGCAGAGGCGATTGCGCTCACCGAGGCTCCCATCGCCGCGCCGCAAGAGTTGCCTGCACTTCCCGCCTGGGTTTCGCGCGGGCCAGCCGCCTTGCTGGTCACCCATGATGATCTCAATCCGGAAACGCTGCTTGATGCAGGATGTGACATCAGATCTGTGATCGTTGCCGCTGATGCGGGCCTGTTGTGGGGCGATGGCGCCCGCCAGTTCGTCCGTGCCGCTGCCGCAGATACTGCAGCACGTGCGGCGACGCATTTTTGCTGCCCTGTGAACCTCGCTGACAAGCTGAGCGTGGCGCACCTGATCGCTGCAGCCCGGGAGGCTGGGGTAGGGCAGATCATCACGCCCTACGCGCCAGTGGGGCCGGTGGCGGATGTCCTGGCAAAGATTGCCCCAGAGCTTGCCAGAGAAGGGATCGCTCTGGTTCAGGCACGCCGTGCATGGGACAGCACCTTCTGGCCACACGCCAGGAAAGGCTTCTTTGCCTTCAAGGAGCGGATTCCCTCGCTCCTCAGAGAAAGCAGCCTCACATGAGCCAGCCTGTGCATATCGTTTGGTTCAAGAGAGATTTGCGTGTGGTTGATCACCGTCCACTGGCAATGGCAGCGGAGCGAGGGCCGGTCTTGCCGCTTTACATTGCCGAACCCGATTTGTGGGCGCAGCCCGATGCATCAGCACGGCAATGGGCCTTTGCAGCTGAATGCCTCGTCGAACTCCAGTCTGCACTTGCTGCTCTCGGCCACCCGCTTTGCGTTATGGTGGGCAATGCTGTCTCCATCTTTGAGCAGCTTCACAAACGCCACGGCATTGCCGCTCTGTGGAGCCACCAGGAGACTGGCAATGGGTGGACCTATGCGCGCGATCTGGCTGTTGCTGCATGGGCAAAGGAAGCTTGCGTGCCGTGGCATGAGGAGCGGCAATTCGGCGTCGCCAGAAGGCTGAGATCTCGCGATGGCTGGGCAAGCGCCTGGGACCGCCGCATGGCTGAGCCGATCACGGCGGCGCCATCCCTTCAACCAGACAGCGGCGATTGGCCTCGACATATTCCCAGCCACGAAGAACTTGGCCTTGTGACTGATCCATGCCCGTACCGCCAGCCTGGTGGCCGACTTGCGGCACTGTCTGCCCTCGCGGGCTTCCTCAAGGAGCGTGGACGCAATTACCGCTTCGAGGTGTCGAGCCCGGTGACGGCTTTTGGCGCCTGCTCGCGGCTTTCACCGCATCTGACATGGGGCACGATCTCCATGCGAGAAGTGGCTCAGGCAAGCTGGCCCAGGATGCGGGCATTAAGCCAATTGAGGGATGCTGATTCGAGAAGCTGGCGTGCGTCCATGGTCTCCTTCATGGGACGCCAGCACTGGCACTGCCACTTCATGCAGAAACTCGAGGATGAACCTCGCATCGAGTTTGAAAATCTCCATCGCGCCTATGATGGCTTGCGGACTGAAAGTGGCGATCCGCGGCATCTGATCGCATGGAGCGAGGGGCAGACGGGCTATCCTTTTGTCGATGCCTGCATGCGCGCGCTCAACCAGCACGGATGGATCAATTTCCGGATGCGGGCCATGCTGATGTCCTTCGCGAGTTATCATCTCTGGCTGCCGTGGCGAGAAAGTGGACTTCACTTGGCGCGGAAGTTCGTCGACTATGAACCCGGAATTCACTGGTCTCAGGTGCAGATGCAGTCGGGGACGACAGGCATCAACACGATCCGAATCTATAATCCCGTCAAGCAGGGTCTCGATCAGGACCCGACGGGCGCCTTTGTGCGCACTTATGTGCCGGAACTCCATGCCGTGCCAGACGCCGTCATACATGAACCCTGGCGTTGGCAGGAATCGGCAACGCTGAATTACCCCGCACCTATCGTCGACAATGCAACCGCAGCGAAGGCCGCCAAGGATGCGATGTTTGCACTGCGCCAGAGTGCTGGCCACCGAACCGCAGCGAGCAAGATTGCCGCGAAACATGGCAGCCGCAAAGCTGGCATTCCGATGACGGGGCGGACCAGGAAGACAGCATCCAAATCAATAAGCGGCAAACAACTGACTTTGGACTTCTCATGATTCCTCAACTTACCAATCTCCATGTTCTCTGATCCGCGAATCGCTCGACTGATGACCCTAGTGGCGGCTGCACTCCGGTCACCGCGGGGGGCAGGGCGGATTGCAGGTGCACTCGCCCTCGGCATGCTGTGTCACACACTGTTTGCAGCGGCGGTACTGGCAATGATCGTGGCGATGTTCTTCGGGCTGAGCGAGGGCCTTGGAACGATCCCCTGGCCATGGGCGGCATTCGCGAATGCCCTGCTGATTTTGCAGTTTCCGCTTGGCCACTCGCTTCTCCTGACAGGCAGGGGCGGGCGCGTTCTGACCCGGCTGGTTCCCGGGCCGCATGGGCAGACGCTGGCAACCACGATTTATGCAATCATCGCATCAGCTCAGCTTCTGGCGCTGTTTGCCCTATGGACGCCTTCGGGAATTGTTTGGTGGCGGGCCGAGGGGGTGATGTTCTGGGTGATATCCTCTGCCTATGCGGCAAGCTGGCTCTTGCTGCTCAAGGCGAGTTTCGATGCGGGGGCAGAGGTGCAGTCTGGCGCACTGGGCTGGATGTCCCTGATGGCTCGAATCAAGCCCGTGTTCCCAGACATGCCGACAGAGGGACTGTTCCGCCTGATACGCCAGCCGATCTACGTTGCCTTCGCGTTGACGCTCTGGACGGTGCCTGTCTGGACACCTGACCAGATGGCGCTTGCTATCTGCTATACGGCCTACTGCCTGTTTGCTCCGCGGCTGAAGGAGCGGCGCTTTGTAAACCGTTATGGCAGCCGTTTCGAAGACTATCGCGCTTCAGTGCCCTATGTGGTACCTCGACTGCGGATGAGGAAGCGTCTGCCGAATACGCACCAGCCATAAACAACGAGGCCACATCGAAGCGGGCGATTTCCGCTCACGCCATCGTCAGTCCCGCTCTTCAGGCAAGTGCTCCCGCCAGTAGCTTATTTGCGAGTATAACTGCCGCCGGTCCGTTTGCCGCTGTGCCATCGGCGCCAATTTCTGAAACCCAGTGCGGGTTTCTCTGGATAGCAGACCCACCAACGATAACGCCAACCCTTGGGTTGACCGAGTTTGCCCGGATGTTCCTGATGACCGAACACAGCCCATTCATGTTGGCATCGAGATTCAGCGAGAACCCAACCACGCCGAGCCACTCCGCTGCTGCGATCTGGTCAATTCTCTGAGCATCTGGCGCGGTGCAGGTCCACACATGCCATCCGCTGGAGCGGAAGAACCTTTGAACGATGCTGTTGCCAAGGCGGTGCTGCTCACCCGGCGCGCCAACGAGCAGAATCTTTCTCTTCCCGTCCTGATCAGGAACTTCACTGAGGCCTTCAAAGGACATTACGAGACGCTGCAATCGCGCGACACCAAGCGTCACATCGACAAAATCGATACGGTCCTCGTCCCAAAGATCTCCGAGATGGACGGCTGTTGGCCCAAGCAACTCCGTATAGAGATCATCGAGTGAGACGCCTTGATCTCTCAGCGAAAGAATGAAGCTGGACGCAGTGTGACTATCCGGGCCAAGGAGGATCCGGCCCAGCTCGCGAATTTCCGCAAGCCCGGTTTCGCGATGCGGAGCACTATTCTCACGCGCCTCACCATGCCGCGCGAGGAGCTGGTCGACTGCACATTCTGAAACAATATGTGTCAGCACTAGTGTCCGGTTAAAAACCGAATAAATTCAATTGCTTGTCGTTGGCGGATTGCGCCATGCCCTGATCGTCGGGCCGGAAGGTTGATAAAATGGGCGTTTTCTCGAACACCGACACC
>NZ_JBIICB010000152.1:0-9876 GCF_044239095.1 Aestuariivirga sp.
ACGTTCCAAGCAAGTGTGGCGAATGCAGAATGTGTTTCAGTATCCACCATGTCAGCTGCGCACGAGCGCCCTCTTGAGCACATACATTGCAGGGCGCTGGAAGCCCGCTTTCTTCAGCGTGTTGATGAGTGGCCAAGCCCGCCGGACGCGGGCTGTGAATGGATAGCCCAGTTCAGGGAGAATTACGCCCAGGTCGGAGTGGGCACGCGCCATGGCATGGGTGTCTCCATGTTCCCAGCCAAAAAGGAACTCGTTCTTCACATTATTGAAGAACCGCGCCCCAAACGTATCTCGGGCCCAGTGCAGATGCAGCAGATTCTCGTCAGGATAGAGTGCAAGGAGCTTCTTGAAATAGATGAGGCGCGAGTCCTTCATCCGGTCTGTCGAGGAGGACGACCCGGCATAGAGCCGCCAGCGCGTTACCGGCCGGTTGACATAGGCGCTGCGGTAGCCGGCGCGGAACATTCGCATGAAGAGATCGTCGTCCTCGTAGCCAGAGAGGCGTTCGTCGAACCCCCCGACACACAGGATCGCTTCCCGCGCAACAAGCGAAGCGCTCGGCAGGATCATCATGTCAATCGCAAGGCAGTCCGTCATGCGCCGCTTCGGGTGGGGGGCGGCGTGATCGTCAAGCACCGAATAGCCCATCCATCTGCCTTCACGATCGACCGTGTCGAGATTTCCGTAGACCAAGCCCAGCCGCGGGATCGTGCCAATGGCAAATGCCTTGGCGAGTATCTCGAGGTGTTGCGGATACCAGGCGTCATCCTGATCGAGAAACGCCACATGTGAGCATGAAGTATGGTGGATGGCCATATTGCGGGCTGACGACTGTCCGCCGTTCAGCTTAGAGAGCAGCGTTATGTTACGGGTGGCCGCAAGCGAACGCACGATATCAGCTCCCGCATCCGTAGATCCGTCATCGACCACGATGATCTCAGTGGGCGCCAGCGTCTGTGTGAACACGCTCTCGATTGCCTCGCGGATGAAGGGGGCACCGTTGTAGAGCGCGATCACGGCACAGATCGTCATTGGCGCAGTGGCCTGGTCTGCCTTGCTGTCTTGGGGAGGCTGGATCATGGATAAACCGAGGGGGGCGGCGGGCAGCCCACAGTGGCGGCCTGCTCACCATTCGCGAGCACATAGACGAGGCAGGACTGCAGCACTTCGCCCGTTGGCTTCTGCAACTGCCACACACTAGGACCGCCCCCCGTCAACGCCATGATTTCGGCTTTCACGTAACGATCAGGGTGGACGTCAAAGATCCGGTAGGCGTTGTCCTCGAGTGTCGAAAGGGAGAAGGCATAGGAGTGGATCTGTCCGTCCCCGTTGATCAGTCTGAGTTCGGCTTCGCCGGAGTTCTGGCGCATATATGTTCCGAACATAATGCCAACCGCCACCACAGGTGAGTTGGAGGCGGAGGCCTCCTGCGGCCAGGCAAGCGCCTGCGTCACGCCTCGCTGGAGTGGCGGACCTGCGCGCATCAGTCCAGCCTGCGAAGCGGGCGCGGACGGCGCTTCAGCAACGGCAGGCGCTGGTACTTCAGGACCAGCGGCCTGCGGGACTGCCGTCGGGGATCCCGTGGTTGCTGTGGCTGGCGGTAGCCAGAAGCGCTGCGCCAGAAGCTGTGTTGTTCCATAGGTCGTGGTGAGCAGCATGGCCAGCGCGAGTCCACGGCCCAGCCAATCCACCACGCGCCAGCGGGTGGCGCCGGCGCCCAGCGCATAGGCTGTCATCAGTGCCGGCGGGACAAAATAGCGTCCCGACGCGCCTTCGATCATCGTCGCAGGGTGAGGCGTCCAGGTGAGGAGCAGTGCCACGAAGATTAGGATAATGTCTCCCGCCGCGCATAGCAGCAGCAGCAGGCGGTAACGCAAGCGGAAGTGTCCGACCGAGTACAGAAGCGATACGACAAAGCTCGCGAGAACGAGGCTCCAGAAGAGCGAGTACCATGCCGGTGTGAAGATCGTATCCAGCCATCCGAGCGCTCCAATAAAGCTTACGCTGTAGCCACGCAGGTGCGGCGGATCGCTGAGAGTGTTGGCCAATACTGTGAGGAAGGCCAGCGGATCATGGAGGTAAAATGCGAGGATGTCGCGCGTCGGCATGCCGGTGATGGAGCCGAAATAGCTGTTGGCGAGGAATACGTAGATCGTCCATGCCAGGGTGATGACCAGCGCTGCCGCCCCGAGCGCCAGTGTTCTCTTCTGCCGGCAGAGAAGAAAGGCGGCGAAGGGCAGGAGCAGCAGCGGCGTGAGGTTGATCTTCGTCATGCCGAGCAGCGCGACGCTGACGGACAGAAGTATCAACTGCGCGTTGCCGCACTTTCGCTGCGTTGTGGCGACATTGGCGAAGAGCGAGATGGACAGAACCGAGACGGCATAGACCATGCTTTCAAGATTAACGGACGCGAGCTGAAAAACGCTCATTGGCAGGGCAAGAATTACCAGTACCGCCGGCACCGGCGCAGCGAGGCTGAAAGCATAGAGCAGCACGAGCACCGCGGCTCCGAAGGCGGCCGCTCTGGCCATCCGGACGGAGGTATCGACGGAGAAATCGAGGACGCGGCCTGCGGCGAGGCCGGCCGCCTGCGGCGCATACAGCAGCGGCAGGTAGAAGCCGGTTTTAGGAAGGGGGACGAACTGCTCCGAGCCACTCCACCTAATCGCCTGCATTTCGGCGATGCGCTCGGGAGTCACCTTGCCCAGGGTTTGGCTGGCCTTATCAGTTTTCAGGATTTTGATATAGTCCAGTAGCGCGGGATCGATCATGCCACCACGCGCGGGAACGGCGGATAGGTTGCTCAGTGTGTAGGCCTGGAGAAGATGTGCCGGTGCGTCAGGGGCCTGAAGCGGCGGCGCCAGCGCCATGAACACTGAACCACACAGGAACAGACAAGCGAGGTAGAGCCGCGTGAACGAATCATCCAACCAATGGGCCGTTGCCGGCCTGTGCTGCTCCTGCGCGGCGGTGGGTGGCCTGTCGTGCCGATCCGTGTTCACGTCGAGGCCAGGTTCAAGCTGGAGTGAACGATACGAAGTCATGGTTGGTCTCATACTCTTCAGTAAAATGTGCGCCGCAGTGATCAGGTCGACGACGAGGTTCACTTTGACGCCACAGGACTCTCTAGCTGATCCGGGCTGACGCGCAAGCGACGTGCAAAGCAAGTAAAGAACAACTATTGCGTGAATTAGCTGCCTTACTTGTAATGGCGCAGGCAGTCCGTTACCTAGACCGTTTGTTGCATGAAGGCACCGAAGCAAGTTATGAGACGGCAATCACCAGCGCCTTTAGTGCCAATCGGGAATTGAAAACATGGCTGACTCCTACCGCAAGTCCGAAGGCCTTGTGCTGACCGAAGTTGCGGACGGGGCCATTGTCCACGATGCGGAGATGAAGTCGATCCACCATCTAAACCCGGTCGCTGCGCTGATCTTCGTGCTTTGCGAGCCGGTGCTGACGGTAGGAGACATCGCTCAGGTGCTGGCTGAGGAGTTTGGGCTGGAACGCCCCCCAATCGATGACGTCTCAGGCCTTCTCGAGGAACTCCAATCCAAGGGCTTGGTCGTGGCGGAGGCTGCCTGAGGGCTTGCATGTGCAGGCCGGGGAGTGAAGGCATCATTCGGTTCGCTGGTGATTTCCCGCGGGTGCTGATGGCGGCCGAGCTCGGAATTCCCCAGTGCCGGAAGTATCGTGTGGCGCAACGGCAGGAAGTGCTGGGCAGGTTCGGGGTTCCCACCACTCTGCTGGAATGGCGGGAGGTGGCTGCCCTTCGCCGCGCCCTGCCGGAGCACGATGCCCTGATGCTCTACCGCGTGCCGGCGTCTGCCTCGGTTCTCTCGCTCATCTCTGAAGCAAGATCCCTCGGTCTCGTGACCTGTTTCGAGATCGACGATCTCGTCTGTCAGCCCGACCTTTACCTGGCAAACACCAATCTGCACGACCTTTCGTCTGACGAAGTGAGGATGATGATGATCGAAGCCACGCGCATGTCGGCGACTGCCCGGCATTGTGACCGTGGCATCGGGAGCACGCCTGGGATTGCCAGCCAGCTGTCCGGGCTGTGTGGATCTGCCTCGGTCATTTCCAACGCGCTTGACTGCGAAACCTTGGCTCTGGCCGCGCGACCGCGGATGCGCAGCTTGGACGGCAGGGTACGGATCTTCTATGGCACCGGAACGCGCACCCATGACCGTGACTTTGCCATCGTGTCCGAGGCCCTGTCGGCCGTGCTCGACATCCGCAACCATGTGGAAATCTGGCTGGTGGGGCCGGTTCGCGCGGGGCACGGTCTCGAGGGGCATCCTCGTGTGAAGCACTTGGGCTTGCGCAGCTTCCCCGACTACATGG
Organism: Aestuariivirga sp.; assembly: GCF_044239095.1. Taxonomy (GTDB): domain Bacteria; phylum Pseudomonadota; class Alphaproteobacteria; order Rhizobiales; family Aestuariivirgaceae; genus Aestuariivirga. The sequence goes on from NZ_JBIICB010000152.1 coordinate 4,351, forward strand.
AACTCCTTGCCGGAGCTGACATTTCGATCGCTCCTCTCGAGGGCACGGCCTTCAACGACGCGAAGAGTAACATCAAGTTTCTTGAGGCGAGCGCCCTTGGCATCCCGTCCGTCTGTTCTCCGCGCGCCGAATACCGTGCCGCTATCCGGCATGGCGTGACAGGCTATCTTGCGGAGACGACCCAGGATTGGGTCGGGTCTCTCCTCGCGCTGGTGGATAGTACGGAGCAACGAGTGACAGTTGGCCGTCTAGCACTGAGCAGCGCGCGCGAGCACTACGATCTTGATGTCATCATGCGAACGCAGGTGGCAGATTTCCTTGGCAGCCTTGCCGCGATGCCGCGAATCAGCGTGGAGTACCGCAGATGACATCCGAACACCCGTTGATCGAGTTCGACGCCACCTTCTATCGAACGCTCTATCCTGATGTCGTACATCTCGATGATTCATCCTTGCGCGTGCATTTCGAAACCATTGGCGAGCGGGAAGGCCGTGTCTGTCACCGGCTTGCGACGAGACAGGGGTTCCTTGAACATGTCCCTGCCACGGCGGACGTGCTGGAAATTGGTCCCTTCCATGCACCGTCGCTGACATGCGCCAATGTGCGGTATTTCGATCTGCTGGAACGCGAAGACCTGAGGCGCAGGGCCATAGCGCATTCCCTGCCGCCCGAAGGCGTGCCTCAAATCGATTTCTCTCATCCCGAAGGCGATCTTTCGGGCATTGATGCCAAGTTCGATATTGTATTCAGTTCACACGCCATTGAGCATCAGCCTGACCTGGCATTTCATCTGCAGCAGGTTTCTGGCCTCCTGAAGCCCGGCGGTTGCTACATGGTTGCGGTACCCGACAAGCGTTACTGCTTTGATCAGGCTATTGCCGAATCGAGCATCGCAGACGTCTTGGCCGCCCACGCCGAGGAGCGCAGGCGCCATACGCTGCGCAACCTCATCGACAGCCGGGCTCTGGGCACTCACAATGATTGCACGCGGCACTGGGCTGGCGACCACGGATCAATGGACTTCGATCAGTCCGTGAGACTGATTGGCCTTGCACGTGCAGAAATGGAGAGATCTGGCGGAGCCTATATCGACGTGCATGCCTGGCGCTTCACTCCGCGCGGGTTCTCCCTCATTCATCGTTATCTTCGTAGCCTCGGGCTGTCGCCGTTCCGCGGGGAGCGTGTGTTCTCGACATGCCGGAATACAGCGGAGTTCATGGCGATCCTCGAAACCCGGCCACCCAACGGGGCCTGCTGACATGCCATTTGCTGTTCCCGTGATCCGCAACCTCATTCTCGTTGGGCAGCCGAGCCAGATCAATACCAATGACCTTCTGGTTATCCGTGATTGCATGAAGAAGGTTGCAACCGACGTCCGTGTCATGCTCGTTGGCCGCGAGGATGATGCCCGGCTCATCACGCCGGAGTTCTGGCGAGAACGTACGCTGACCGTAAGCTTCGGTCCTCTCGGTCGCTTTCAACCGCTGCGTGGACCGGTTCTGGCCAACCGTAGCATAGCCAAGCTGGATCAGTATCATATGTTGAGGAAGGCTGGGGTGCGGACGCCCCTGACTGCGCCTTTCGAACCGGGCTCAAGCTTCGATCCACGAGAGTGGGGAGCGCTGGTGATCGTCAAACCTGCGCAACTCTCCCGCACCTCAAGCGGGGAGGGCCTGGCGCTTTTCCGTACCGAAAGGATCAACGCAATCGCCTTGGGTGAACAACCGGCACCACAAGGATTGCTGGGCCAGATGCTCGTGCAGAGTTTCGTCGATACGGGCCCCCGCTTCAGCGTCTACCGATGCCTCACGCTGTTTGGCTCACAGATCTACCAGAGCGTGGCTGAGGCGGAGCACACTCATCCGCCCCTTGCAGGCTCAGACGACGCGACGATCGAAGCGATCCACCCTGAACCGCCGCGCGGGAGCACCGGCGTGCGTCTGAGCAAAGATCCCGAGATCGCGGATTTTGCCTGTCAGATGGCCGCAGCCTTCCCCGATGTGCCGATCCTGGGCTGTGATATCCTCCGGGAACATGGCAGCGGTGAACTGTTTGCGGTCGAGGTGAATGCGGGCGGGAACGTCTGGCATCTTTCTTCGCCGCGCGCCGCGCCATGGCGGCGGATCGACAGCACCGTGCGCTACCTCCGCGAGTTCAACTCGTTTGAGACCGCCGCGTATGCACTGGCCCGCACTGTGCGGGCACACGCCACCTAAAGGCCATTCAGAACGTCAACAGCCTCCTGCGCGCGGCCGAGATCGATCAGCGCGCGCGCCTTGATGCGCCTCGCACCCTCACGGAAGATCTGCTTGTCGAATGCCAGGAAGCAGAGTGGCAAGCGTTCCGGATCCACCGCCAGGAGGGCATCGGCTAGAGCAAGTGCCGCCTCGGGGTTGCCACTGGCCACGTGCCTGTGTGCGAGAAGAAATGTCAACGCGTGGTCTTGCGGCACGCGTTCCAGACCTTCCTTCAGAATGTCGACAGGGTCCTCGCCGCGCCGGAGCATGCTTCGTGCCTGGAACTGGTAGATCAGGCTTGCATCCTGGCGAGTCTTTTCGTCGGCGGCTGACTGTGCAGCACGGATACCTGTACTTGCCGAGACCGCCGCCTCCTCATGTCGTCCCATCGCATCAAGTGTTTCTGCAAGATGGTACCAGAGATAGACGCGCTCCGGACACTCGAGCACGGCCATCTGCAGCAACGGCAGGTTTCGAAGATGCTTGGCGGCCTGGTCTACGTCATACCCCAGGTGGTCGATGCTCGCGCCCGACATGCCGATGGAACCGCCGCCATTGGCAGAAAGCGAGAGCATCGCAGGATAAAGGGTCTCATGGATCCGCCCCGTGAAGCGCAACCGTTCGTCGCGCCGGTGCAGGCGTGGATCGATGTAGCGCGTGAAACCGGACTTCGGCTTGAAGGTCACCCAAGCGCCTGTCCAGCTTGGTTCGATGGTTTCGGCCAGTTTCGCGCCGTCTGAAACAATTAGCCGCTCATCGGCGTCGATGTAGAGGACCCAGTCCGTCCTGCATGCGGCCAGGCCCATGTTACGCGCGGCGGCAAAATCATCGCACCAGGAGAACTCCAGAAGCCGCGCGCCCCTTGCACGAGCAATGCTCCGGCTATCGTCCGTCGATCCCGTATCGACGATTATGATCTCGTCGACATGTTTCTCAAGTGAGTCTAGGCATCCCCTGAGAACCGCGCACTCATCGCGCACGATCATTGCGGCGGTAATGTTCGGCTTCATTTCACGCTTTGCCGAATGACCGCGAACGGCAGCACGGCGAACTGCCGCTAGTTGAAGTTCCCGGCAAGAGCGACAGGCTTTTCGAGGCCAGGCGCCTCGAGCACGAAGGTGTCCAGCTTGGGCGACAGGTAGCCCCCCTTAGCGATCTGCCGCAGGGCAGCAGAGCGGATAGTCTCGGGCAAGGGGGTCGATTGCAGCATGAATTGGCTCCTTATTATCACTTCAGTGATAGCTTGGCATACGACAGTCCGATGCGGACATCAACCCGCGCGAAGGTTGAAGCCGTCGGCATAATTGCATTCACGTAGGGCTTGTCGAGTTGCGTATCGTTGTTGATTTACACGCAGAGCTGTTCTATTACTTGGGAATGTAAATGGGAATCTGATGTTGCGACCTTTGGCGCTTCTTCGCGAGGCAAGTAATATCAGACGTGCTTGGGATAGGCGGAACATGAAGCTCAGGAACTGGATGTTGGGTGCGACTTCGGTCCTTGCTCTGCTTTTTGCTGGCGGTCATGCAACTCATGCCGGAGATGTCGTTACGGCTGCTGACGCATCGAACAGCTGGACGGGCCCGCGGGTCGGCATCGTCGGCGGATATGGCTGGGGCAAGGCCGACTATGAAGGAACGGGCCTTCTCGCGGAAGACGAGTCAGGTTCCGTCGACATCCAGGGCGCAATGCTGGGCGGCCTCATTGGTTATGACTACGGCCTTTCGAACGGGCTCGTCGTCGGTGTCGTGGGGGATTTGAGTTGGCTCAACCTCGAGGGCTCGGACTGTCAGGGTCTCGCCGGATGTGAATACGAACTACAGACCGAAATCGACGCACTGGGCACGCTGCGCGGCCGCATCGGCTTCGGCCTCGACAACCTCCTTGTCTACGGCACTGGCGGCCTTGCCGTGGGCCATGTCGATGTGTCCGTCGAAGGGTACGATGGCAGCGATAGCAAGACGATGTACGGTTGGACGGGCGGCGCTGGCGTTGAGTATCGTATCTCAGATCCCGTGACGATAGGTATCGAGTATCTTTATATCGACCTCGGTGAAAGTGAATTTGACTTTGGCTCCGGTACTGGGGTGGACGTCGGCGTCACCAGCCAGGCAGTTCGCGGCTCTCTGAACTTCAAGTTCTGATCAGTCAGGTTGGATTCGAAGCAGTGCTGCATGGCGAAGGCTTGGGGAGAACGACCTCGCCAAGCGCAGGAGATGCATTGCAAGTCCGTTCACTCTTTCCGGCTCGTGGAATTACGCATTGATGCCCTGCCGTAGCTTCCCTGCGGCGCCTCCAACGGCGGTCGTCAGGCGAAAGCTTTCTGCAGTGTTGTCAATGAAATCGGCTTAGTGCCCCTCTCCAAGGCCGGGACAGAGATTTAGGCACTGAGCGATTCTGTCAACGCCGGAGTAGAATTGGGCCATTGGCCGGCGCAAAAGTCGACCGCTTCGCCTATGGGGAAAGGCACCGGCGAGACGGATAGCGGTGAGTAAGCCGCGCCTAAGGAGGCTGGCGGGTGACTGGCCACTGTGGCTCGCGCGGTCCAGTACGAAATCATCCCGGTGGAAAGAGCTCGCCCGACTCCGGAAAGAACTTTCCGCGCCGTTCTGGTGATGATCCCGATGGGGACCCGAACCCATGGAGCGCGGGAACCGTGGGAAAAGCCGCACGCTGGGACGGATCGAGCGCGGTGGTGGGAATGGCGGCGAACCCGTCCGGAGCCCACAAGGCTGGCTTGAGACTTCTCCGGCCGGGCATGGCCGGAATCCCGGTCATGTCATCCGGGGTGCGCGCGGGTTCTGCGGCGCTGCCGGCACGCCCCTCCCTTGCTATGATAAGGCTGCAACTGGCTCAGTCTCGCCCGCCTCCGGCTCCGGCGCCGCCGCATCGACCAGCTTCGACGCCGTAATCAGCGCGACGGCGAGCTCCTGCCGGGCGACATCGCGCTGGGCGGTGAGCGTAGCGATCTGGGCGTTGAGCGCGCTTACCTGAGCCTCAAGGCTGGTAACGGTGAACATCATCCTTGCCTTGAGAGTGTCGAGTTCGGTCCCAGTGATACCGAGACTGGTGAGGGTGGCGAGGAGTTCGGGCTTCAAGTTCATGCGCGGGTCATCCCTGTGATATATTCAAGCTCGTCAAGAGGTGCGGAAAGAACCCGCCACAGTGAGTGTAGTTGATGTAGCCGACCACTTTGGCTGCACGACCCTGTTTAGTTGGGTCGTTGTTATATTGTCCGAGCCAGCAGCAAATGATGTGTTAGCTTCCAGCACTTGATAGTTCCTAGACG
>NZ_JBIICB010000153.1:0-9848 GCF_044239095.1 Aestuariivirga sp.
CCGCCAAGCTTTCCAACGCTGCACTGAAGGAAGCCTTGCCTGGCATCGACATTTCCGACGGCGACATCGACCTGACGGTGGAGAAGGGCGTGTTCAGGGCCACGGGGCCGGTCAGGATCTCCGGCATTCCCTCGAAGCTCGCGTGGGAGCGCGGGCCCGCGCCTGAGTTCAGGCAGTCTGCGGTGATCGAGACCCAGCTCGACGGCGAGCAGCGCCGCACGCTGGGTATCGATCTCGGCACCTTCGCCCGCGGACCCATCGGCGTAAAGGCCATCATTCCCGATCTCGGCGACCCGCAAGGCAAGGTGGAGGTCGAGGCTGACCTCAGCGAGGTGGAACTCAGGGTGCAGGCCATCAGCTGGTTCCGCCCGGCGGCGGCGAAGACCCTGGCGAAACTCGTCTACTATTCCAAGGGCGAGAAGGGCCCGCGGGTGGAAGATCTGGAGATCAAGGGCAAGGGGCTTTTGGTCAAGGGCGATCTGTCGCTGGCGCCCAAGCGCCAGGGGCTTCGCTCGGCGCGGCTCAGCGATGTGCGCCTGTCGGACGAGAACCGCTTCACGGCTGACATCACCGTGCGCGGCAGCGGTACCGCCATCGCCATCACGGGTGCCGCTTTCGATGCGCGCCCCCTGATCCGTTCCATGTTCGGTTCGCGCAACCGCGGCGATGCAGGTGAGCCGGCAGCGAACCAGAAGCAGCCCGCCAAGGACGAAAAGGCTGAGAAGCCGGTCAGCGTCAGCCTGAACCTGGAAAGGCTGTACGCGAACCGTGGCGAGATCGTCACGGGCGTCAAGGGCAGCCTCACTGCGCAAGGTGGCCGCCTCGAGAAGGCGGAGATCGAGGGCTCCTTCCTCAACGGCCAGCCCGTCGTCTTCCGCGTAACCCCGGTTGAGGGCGGGCGCGAGATGCGCATCAACGGGCGTGACGGGGGGGCGGCGATCCGCGCGGCCAATCTCTATTCCAAGGTGGCCGGCGGCCAGATCGAATTCTACGCGCTGCTCGGAAAGGACGACTCCTCGGTCAAGGATGGCCGCCTGGTGCTGCGCAACTTCGAGGTTCGCAACGAGGCAGCCCTCGCCGAACTCGATGCGCGCGGCAAGCCCAAGCGGGCGGGCCCCCGCCGCGAGGCTCTCACCTTCGACAAGCTGACGCTGCCCTTCACCTCCGACACGCGCTTCATCCGTATCGGCGAAAGCCTGGTCAGGGGGGCGGAGCTGGGCGCCAGCGCCGAAGGCCTGATCCGCAAGTCGGACGGCGCGGTCGACATCACCGGCACCATCATCCCGGTCTATGCGCTCAACGCCGCGCTGGGCGACATTCCCCTGTTCGGAGACATCCTCACCGGCGGCAAGGGGCAGGGCATCATCGGCGTCACCTTCGCGCTCGGCGGCACGGTGGACAAGCCCGCCTTCCAGATGAACCCCGTATCCGCCGTGGCGCCCGGCATTTTCCGGAAGTTCTTCGAATATGGCCAAACCGGCAGCGGCAACGGCAACCGCAAGCCGAAGAACAATTAGAGCGGCGGGCGATCAGTTTAGATCAATGCCCTGCTCTCGCCGTCATGCCAGTTTTCGCTGGGGTGACGGCACGGATGGAGCCCAAATCCTCGAGTGATCTGACCGGACCGCCCGCCGCGTCAATCCGGCCGCCGCATGCGCCAGGCTTCCGTGACGGTGGTGTATTCGCTGTAGCCCAGCCGTGCGATGGGCCGCATCGCCGCGGTGTCGACCCGCCCGTCGTGGATGTAGCGGTCGTCGATGTGGATGCCCAGCACGCGGCCGATCACCATGTGGTCGCTGGCCTCGCCGGTTTCGCCGGGAAGCGGCACGATCTGGAACAGGCGGCATGCCAGCGCCGCGGGGCGATCATCCGCCAGCGCATAACACCGCCGGCCCGTCTGCTGGGCCCAGCATCAACGAGGGCGGTCAGCTCGCTCTTCTGCTTCAACGACAAGCGTACCGTGGTGCCGCTGGTCCAGGCTTCCAGCAATGAATCGGGACCGGGTGAATTGAAATGGTGAACCCAGTCGCGACGCGTCTGGCGGTGCGAGCTACCGGTCGGGGCCTCATCGTCGCGGATCATATCATCCAACATCGCAGCCAGCGATAGGAGCCGTCGGCTCTGATTGCTCCACCGAGACTGTTTCACTTCATATATTCTCGTTCACATCATAGGTGGGAGCACTACGATTCTGGAGACGCACTGCGAGACTTACAAGGCGCAAGGCGAAGAAGATCGAGGCATTGTACTGGTGGGCTGAACCATGATAGATACTCGGTTAACTTTTTGTACTAAGCACTAACGGACACTCTGCATGAATTTCGACGATCTGAGAGCTGCGAGTATCGATGTCGGAACGGGTCGTTCACGGGTTTTCCTGCATCGTGGCACCCATGCTGATAAATCAGTAATTGATCAGGTGCTCTTTAAGAAACATTACTCAATAAAGCGGCTGGCCAGGGGCGAAGAGATCTACCATCTATATGAAAGTATCATTCAGTCTGGAAAGCGCCCTCTCATTGTTGATGCTGGAGCAAACATTGGTACCAGTGCGGTTTGGTTTCAGAGCCGTTTTCCAGATAGCCTTGTCCTTGCAATAGAGCCTGACGAGGAGAATGCCTCCATCGCGGATAGAAATTGTTACGGTCTCAACGTTGAGATTATTCGAGGAGCAGTTGGATCGGAGGACGGAAAGGTTGTGATAACAAATCCGGAGGCTGAATCTTGGTCTTTCCGAACTCAAGTCTCCGATATAGGCACAATCGCCAGATTCTCAATGAGCAACCTAATCGCTGACAAACAGAGAGAGGGTTGTGAGCCCTTCATTGTAAAGGTTGACATCGAGGGTGGCGAAGAAGAGCTTTTCTCAAAAAATCTAGACTGGTTGAGCAGTGTTCCGCTTGTCGTTATTGAGCTTCATGACTGGCTATTCCCGGCGGAGGGTACTTCGCTACCATTCCTGAGAGCAGTCGCCTCGCTTGACCGGGACTTTGTTCATATCGGCCAGAATATATTTTCAATCAGAAATGGTCGTTGAATTCACTTAGCGCATGGAAGAAGACCGTAGTGGAGCACTGGTGTAAAGTATTGTCAGCCGCCACGAGCAGTTGCCCGATGCAAGTTGCAGGAAAATGCTCCTTGTGAAGGTGGATTGCAGTCGTTTCGAGAGCATGATCCGCAAAAGTGGAAACCACTTTTGCGGATCATGCTCAAGCCTTTGAACTTGCGCGAGTCCACCAAGCAGGCGGAAAGTACTTCATCGGGAGACTGGATAGGTTCAGTCCGCAAACTCAGTCCATTGTAACGCGCGCTCCAATCAAGCTTTGGAAGCGTCGTAGCGGTGATTATTGAAAGGGCATCGCTGGCCGATCAGATCACTCTGTTCTCTATGGCTGACGTGGTTATCGCCTAGCAGGGTGCGGTACATGCACACGGAAAGCTATACCCCAAATTTCCCTGGGGTGACGGCACGGTTGGAGCCCAAATCCTCGAGTGATCTGAACAGATCGCCCGCCGCGTTAATCCGGCCGCCGCATGCGCCAGGCTTCCGTGACGGTGGTGTATTCGCTGTAGCCCAGCCGTGCGATGGGCCGCATCGCCGCGGTGTCGACCCGCCCGTCGTGGATGTAGCGGTCGTCGATATGGATGCCCAGCACGCGGCCGATCACCATGTGGTCGCTGGCCTCGCCGGTTTCGCCGGGAAGCGGCACGATCTGGAACAGGCGGCATTCCAGTGCTGCGGGGCTTTCGGCCACGCGCGGCGGGGCGATCATCCGGCAGGGGGCCTTGCCGAGCCCGGCCAGTTCGAATTCGTCGACCTCCGGCCCGACATGGGCGGAGGTGGCGTTCATCCGGTCCTTCAGGTCAAAGGTCACGAGGCTCACCGCGAACTCCCGCGTGGCCTCAATGTTGCGCAGCGTGTCCTTCACCGGGCCGATGCCGAAGGCCACGTAATGCGGGTTCTGCGAAAAGGCGTTGAAGTAGCTGAAGGGCGCGAGGTTGGCCACACCCTCGCGTGACAGCGATGAGACCCACGCGATGGGCCGCGGCGCCACCAGCGCCTTGAACGGGTCGATGTCGAAGCCGTGGTCGTTCTTCACCGCATCATAGAACATCAGAGACTCCGGAGCAGCGCGGGAAGCTCGGCAATGCTGTCGAGCGTATGGTCGGCGAGGTGGGCGATGTCGGCGTGCGCGGCATTGCCGGAGAGCACGGCCACGGCCAGCCCCGCGCCGCCGTTGCGCGCCTCTTCCATGTCGTGGTGGTTGTCGCCCACCATGGCGATTGCCGAGGGGGGAAGTCCGGTGATCGCGGCAAAGCTCTTGATCATATCGCCGGAGGGCTTTGGCACCGGCACCGTGTCGGCGGCGATGATGTCCTCGAAATGCTCCATCACGCCCAGCGCCGTCATCTGCGCTATGGCGGAGAGGTGGTTGTCATTGGTGCCGATGCCCAGCTTCAGCCCCATGGCGCGCAGCTCTGAGAGGATAGGCGCGAGCGGCATCAGCTGTATCAGCCTGTCGTTCACGAGGTGGGTGTAACCGCGGTCCAGCAGGTGCACCTTTTGGGCCGCCGCCTCATCGCCGATCTCCGGCCACAGCACGCCCACCAGCTGGCGCGTCGTGCCACCGGCCAGGATCGAGCCGGCGCGGAAGCGCTCTGCCGCCTTGTCATAGCCCGCCTTCGCCATCAGCGCCTCGGCCCCGGCGATGTCGGTGGCGAAGATGTCCATGAACATCTCGCGATAGATGGGGATCCACGTGGCGTTGACGTCGATCAGCGTTCCGTCCTTGTCGAAGAGAATGGCGCGGATCGTCATGGCGCGCTCCAGCGGGTGAGCAGCGCCCCGGCATCGGGGCGCGGCCGGTCCTCGAGCGGGGCTGCTGGCGTTCCGAGATAGATCAGCCCGGCAATCCTTTCATGGGCCTTGAGGCCCATCGCATGCGCCATCTCCGCATCATAGGCCACCCAGTCGCTGTTCCACTGGCAGCCGAGGCCCATGGCGGTTGCCGCGGTCAGGATGTTCATGCACACAGCGCCCGCCGAGAGCTGCTGCTCCCACACCGGGATCTTGGGGTGTTCTGCCGCCGTCGAGACGACGCCCAGCACTGCAGGCGCGCGCAGGAACAGGGCGCGCATGGCATCGAGGGTCTCGGCGCCATGCTCCGGGTGAAGCGCCTGCCAGCGCGCCCGCATCACGTCGCCGAAGGCGGCCCGTGCGGCGCCCTCCCACAGGATGAAGCGCCAGGGGGCGAGCTTGCCATGGTCCGGCACGCGCGTTGCGAGGCTGAGGATCTCGGCAATCTGCGCGGCGCTGGGGCCCGGCTCCGTCATCGCCTTGGCGGAAGCGGATTTGCGGGTCCTGAGCAGGTTGAGAACGGATGAGGTGTCATTGAGCATGATGGCATGCAATCTGGCGGCGCTGGCCGCAAAACGCAATGGCGCCCAAGCGGGAAGCAGTCATTAACCAATCGTTAAGCTCCGCGTTGCCGGGCCTGGCGCGGCCATGGTTAGGTCAACGCCTTCAATCAGGCAGGGAAGGGGAGAAGGGCATTGCACGACGGCGTCACCCGTGCACGGCTGTTCCGCCGCGGAGCCGAGAGGCTCGCGCTGGCGGCCATTCTTCTTGTTTTCGGTCCGGTGATGGCCACGGCCCAGCCCGTCGCCGTCGAGGTGGTAAAGCCCGGCCGCGAGGGCCTGGAGCTGACCGCGCGGCTCACCGAGGACGGTGGCCTCATCACCCGTGACATCGCCTGGACGATCCGCGCGGCGGATGGCGAAATCCTGTTCGCCAGCGAGACGGGCTCGGTTGATATCTCGCTGCCCCCGGGAGACTACACGGTCGAGGCTGCCTATGGCGCGGCCATCGAGGCGCATACGGTCAGCGTGCCGGAGCGCGTCCGCCTGATGGTGAGCTTCATCCTGAAGGCGGGTGGCCTGCGCATCGATGTCGGCATGGGCGAGACGGCCTTTCCCGCCGCCCGCCCGCAATTGCGCGTCTTCGCGCTTGGCAGCAGCGGTACTGGCCGGCTCGTGGCCTCGGGCGAGGCCGGCGGCGGCATCATCCGCCTGCCGGAGGGCCGCTACCGGGTCGAAAGCCAGGCGGCCGAAGGAAACGCCCTCGCCGTGGCTGATGTCACGGTGAAGGCCGGCCGCCTCAGCACCCTCGCCATCACCCACCGGGCAGGTCTCGCGCGGCTGGCCTTCGTGGGCTCGCCCTCGGCTGAGGTACGCTGGGACGTGGAAGACGCTGGCGGCACCCTGGTTGCCAGTGAAACCGGCCTTGGCGCCAACCTTGTGCTGGTGCCCGGCACCTATACCGCGCGCGCCGCCGTGGGGCCTGAACTGCTCACCGCCACCTTTGCCATCACCGCTGGCAAGGCGCGCGACATCATGCTCGGCAACTAGGCTGAGTCGGCCTCACCGGTCTTCGCAAGGGTGGGCAAGGCCGCAATTCCGCCATTGTGGACAAACCTGTGCATAAGCCTGAAATACGTTCAGGTTCAGTCTCTTACACCATGTGGAAAGGTTGTGGAAAACGCTGTTAACGGCTCATTAACCAGCCGCGCGCAGGACTCGTCAGACGCACGGAGAAAGGCACGACGCCATGGTGCTGGAGAGGTTGGTAGACATGACAAGGTGTCTGCTCATTGATGAAGACGGCAGGGGCAGGCAGTATCTCGAGCAGATGCTGTCGGGCCTGGGCCTCGAGACGTCCCTCACCACCGGTGGTGATGTTGCGCTCCGCTTCTGCAACGACAATGCCCCGGACGTGGTGATGATGCCGGCGCGTGCCGCTGGCGGCGCCCCGCGGGATTTCGTCAGGCGTCTCAGGCAGTCAGGCCGTGGCAAGCCGCCTGTGGTGTTCCTCTACGCCGACACGCCGGACACCGAGATGTTCGGCCAATCGATCCTCGAGGGCGCGGCCGATGTGCTGATGATGCCCTGCGACAGTGACCTTCTGCATTTCAAGCTCCGCCAGGCCGGCATCGAACTCTGATTTCGATAACGGGTCTGGCCTGATTCGCCCCGGCATGCTTGGCTGGCGCAATGATCAACACCTCGATCTGGGTCCTTCTCGCCAGTGTCGCCCTGCTGTGCCTTGGCTATGGCCTGGCGGGCTCGCTCGTCAGCCTTGCGGCGAACGAGGCTGAATTCCGCACCGACGTCACGGGCTTCGTCATGGCGGGCTTCTCCGTGGGGCTTCTGGCCTCCGCCTTCGTGACGCCGCGGCTGGTGCGCAGCGTGGGCCACGTCCGCACCTTTGCCGGACTTGCCTCCACGGTTTCAACCGTGACGCTGCTGTTCCCGCTGTGGGTCGATCCGGTGTTCTGGTTCGTGCTGCGCTTCGTCGTGGGTCTTTGCGTCTCGGGCATGTTCATCGTGTGCGAGAGCTGGCTCAACGCCACCTCCTCGAACCGCAACCGCGGCCAGATCATGTCGCTCTACATGATCGTCATCTACGGCGCGCTGGGTCTCGGCCAGTTTCTGCTCAACGTGTCGGACGAATCGGGCTTCGTGCGCTTCATCATCGTGTCCTGCCTGCTGTCGATGGCGCTGGTGCCGCTGATCCTCCTGCCATCGGAGGCGCCGAGCGTTGAGGGCGCGCGCCCGGTGAGCGCGGCGGAGATCTGGCGCGCCTCGCCGCTCGCGGTGGTGGGTGTTCTGGCCTGTGGCCTGGGGCAGAGCGCCTTCTTTGCGCTGGGCGTGGTCTTCGGCCTTGCCAAGGGCCTGCCGCTGTCGCTGGTGTCGGTCATGATGGCGCTGCCGCCGCTGGGCGTCATCCTCTCGCAATATCCGATCGGCTGGATATCGGACCGCTTCGACCGCCGCACCATCATCATGCTGCTCAGCTTCGCTGCGGCGGTGGTGTGCGTGCTGATCATGGCGGGCGGCAACTACCTCTCGCGCGCGCTGCTGATTGCGCTCGTCACCGCCTTCGGCGTCATCTCGCTGCCGATCTATTCCCTCGTCGTCGCCCACGCCAATGATCATCTCGCGAAGGACCAGGTGCTGGGCGCCTCCGCGAGGCTCGTCCTGCTGTACGGCGCGGGCTCGATCCTTGGGCCCATCCTGGTCGGCGCCATGATGGGGCGGCTGGGTCATGACGGCTTCCTGCTCTACATGATCGCGGTGCATCTGGGGCTGGCGGCCTTCGCCGTCTGGCGCAGATGGCGCAAGCCCGAGCACCTGAAGGCGAAGGGCAGTGAGGTGATGACGGTCAGCCCCGTCACCTCGCCCGCCAGCCCCCAGGTTCCCAAGGAATGAGGCCGCGCCGGGACACCGCCTTACGGTGAACGGATTGTTAAATCTTGGATGGCACAGTTTACCTGAAAGAGCAGGGTATCATGCACACTCCCGAGATAGAGCACAGCTTCTGCGGCCTCGACGACAAGGTCTTCATGGACGTGATCGCCACCGGTGACACCGGCCAGCGCATCGCCCTTGCCACACAACTCGCAGCCTTCCTCGCCCGCGAGGACGCGCCCCTGAACGAGCGTGAGCAGGTCATCCCCGCGGTGCTGAAACTCACCGCCGATGCCGAGGCGGATGTGCGCAGCGCCCTGGCCATGGGCCTCGCCGCCGTGCCGTCCCTCAATGCCGACGTGCTGTTCGCCATCGTCGCCGATGATGACGAGATCGCCTTGCCGTTCCTTGCTGAAACGCCAGCACTCAGCGCATGGCATATGCTGGCCGTGCTGCGCGTCGGCGACGACGCCCGCCGCGCCACCGTGGCGCTGCGCCCGGACGTTCCCGCCGAGGCGGTCGACTATATCATCGAGTCCCTGCCGCTCGCCGTCAACGCGCTGATGCTGGAGAACGAGTACCTCGTGCTCACGCCCGGTCAGTACCGCGATCTCTACGCCCGCTTCGGCGAGGAGCGTGAGATCCTCGATTGCCTGCTGGCCAGCCCCGGCCTGCCGCTCGACATCCGTGTCGCCCATGCGCGGCTCGTGGCGTCACGCACCCGTCAGCTCGTTGCCGAGCGCGGCTGGCTTCCCGCCAATGACGCCACGGAGATCGTGACCGAGGCCGAAGAGAACGCCGTGCTCGACATCCTCACCGCCGCCACCGATGAGGAGCGCGGCAATGTCGTCACCTTCCTCGTCGAAAACGAGCTTCTCACCGCCTCCATCATCGTGCGCGCCGCCTGCCTCGGCGCCATGGACGTGGTGGCGGCGATCATGGCCTGCCTTGCCGATGTGCCGCTGAAGCGTGCCGAGGACGCCATGTTCGTGAAGCCGGGCTCCGCCTTCCGCAACCTCCACAGCAAGGCCGGCCTGCCGGAGTCCTGCTACTGGACCCTTCAGGCCGCCTGCGACGTGGCCCGCGAGGAGCAGCAGGACGGCATCCCCCTCTCACAGGATGATTTCGGCCGCCGCCTCATCGAGGTGCTGATGACGCGCTACGAGGCCCTGCCCATGGCCGAGCGCCCGCACCAGCTCGACTTCGTCGGCCGCTTCGCCGCCGGCCGCCCCCGCCTCATCGCCCAACGCCTCAAGGCCGACCTCCTGAAAGCAGCGTAACGCCTCGCGCCGCGCCATCCACTCCGCCCCGCAAACCACCGTCATTCCGGCGAAAGCCGGAATCCAGCTTTCTCACCGCGCGCCGGACGCCCAAAGCAGCCCCCCAGCTTTGTCTGGGGGTGACGGGAGCAGGGCAGATCACCTCAGAACCGGAACTGCTCCCGCAGCACCCGCTCCGCCAGGCTGTGGTCGGGGTCGAACAGGATGCGCGCCGACTTCGACTGGTCCTGCGCGATCTCCACCTGGCGCACGTGGCGCACCTCCACGTGGTCGGCCACCGCCGCCACCGGGCGCTTTTCGCCCTCGAGGATGGTGATCGTC
>NZ_JBIICB010000154.1:0-9818 GCF_044239095.1 Aestuariivirga sp.
CACGCCGGGTGCGATCTCGGTCGTCATCTTGTAGGTTTTTGCCTCGGCGGGTGCAGCAAGCGCACCGATCGCGGCCGCCATCAGCAAGTGCAAGGCAAGCGTCAGATTTCTTGTCATTCCGTTACCCGTTTGCTCAAGTTAGATTAAGGATTGTATGGAATTTCGCGCAATAGTGGTTGCGATTTGAGGACGCCTCCCATGCCGGTGACAACAGGGCAGATTGCGATGCAACGCGCGGCCTCACTGATGCTGTTGCCGTCCATGCTGGCCGAGTTCGGTGTTGGCCTGGATGGCGTGCTCCAAGGCACAGGTGTCACCCGAGACCAGCTGCGGCCCGATGCCTTCATTCCCTATGCGGCCTACCTCGCAATCCTCGACAATGCCAGCACCGCGACGGGCCGCGACGATATCGGGATACTGCTCGGCCAGCGCCAGGCTCTGGCCGCACTCGGGCCGCTGGGCAGCGCAATGAAGCATGCGGCCACGCTGGGAGAGGCGATCGCCGCTTTCTCAGCCTTCCAGATCAACAATTCAACCGGCGGCGCAGTCTATCTCATTCGAGCCGACCGGGATGTCCTTCTTGGATATGGCGTCTACGATCTGCCGGTCAGGGTCTCGCACCAGATTTACGACATGGTTTTAGCCGTGGGCTGCAATCTCATCGCCGAGCTCACCCAGGGAACGCTCGGCCCTGAGGAGATCCTCGTTTCGCGCGCCCCGCCGGACGATCCTGCCCCTTATCAGCGCCTCGGCCGCTGTCCGGTCCGCTTCGGCCAGAGCCAGACGGGCCTGTTGCTCCGGGCGTCGTCTCTGGACTACCGGCTGCCGGAGGCCAACAGCGGCTTGCACGGCAGGGCCCTTGCCGGTCTCCTCTCCGATTTGGAGCGGTCGCGGGGGGAAATGTCAGGTCATGTCCGCCATCTGCTCCGCTCGCTTCTGTTGATTGGGCAAGCGAGCATGGAGGAAGTGGCCAAACGGCTCGGTCTCCACCCTCGCGCCATGCGGCGCCGGCTGCAGCGGGAAGGCACGACATTCGAGGCCATCAAGGATGAGGTTCGCTATACGGTCGCGCGTGAGCTCCTCTTGCTGGGCGATCTCGGCGTCACTGACATTGCCATCACCCTCGACTACGCGACCGCAAGTTCCTTCGTGCACGCCTTCCGGCGCTGGAGTGGCGTGTCGCCCGGCCTCTGGCGCAGCAAGGCGAGCGCGCGACGTGCACGAAACGCCGAAATGCCATAGGCCATGGCGGCCACCCTATGCGAACGGGGGCAGACATGAAAACGCCCGGCTTGCACCGGGCGGTCCCACAATCAGGCCGGGATGTTTCTTCAGGCCGCCATCGCCTTGTCGGCGGCGACGTAGCTATAGCCCAGGTCGTCCGCCACGGCCTTGTAGGTCACCTTGCCGTTGGCCACGTTGAGGCCGTTGCGCAGGTGCGGGTCATCTGCCAGTGCCGTCTTCCAGCCCTTGTCGGCTATGGCCAGCGCGAAGGGCAGGGTCACATTGTTCAGTGCATAGGTTGAGGTACGGGCAACGCCGCCCGGCATGTTGGCCACGCAGTAATGGATCACGCCGTCCACCACATAGGTGGGCTCGGCATGGGTGGTGGCCTTCGAGGTCTCGGCACAGCCGCCCTGGTCGATGGCGACGTCGACCAGCACCGAGCCCGGCTTCCAGTCCTTCAGCATGGCGCGGGTCACGAGCTTCGGCGCCGCGGCACCGGGGATCAGCACGCCGCCGATCACCAGGTCTGCCGAGGCGCATTCATCCTCGACCGCGCCCTGTGTCGAATAGATGGTCTTGATCTGCGTGCCGAAGCGGGCGACGAGTTCTTCCATGCGGTCGGTGTTCTTCTCGAGAATCGTCACGTCGGCACCCATGCCGAGCGCCACGACGGCCGCATTGGTGCCCACGACACCGCCACCAAGGATAGCGACCTTGGCCGGCGCCACGCCGGGAACGCCGCCCAGCAGCACGCCGCGGCCGCCTTGAGCCTTCTCAAGGCAATGCGCGCCGGACTGCACCGACATGCGCCCCGCGACCTGGCTCATCGGCGCCAGCAGCGGCAGCCCGCCGCGCGCGGACGTCACGGTCTCATAGGCAATGCACACAGCACCCGAATTGACCAGGTCCTTGGTCTGCTCCGGATCGGGGGCGAGGTGGAGGTAGGTATAGAGGATCTGGCCTGGGCGCAGCATCTTGCGCTCGGCTGCCTGGGGCTCCTTCACCTTCACGATCATGTCGGCCTTGGCGAAGATTTCCGCCGCCGTGGGGATGATCTTGGCCCCGGCCTGGACATAGTCCGCATCGGTGGCACCGATGCCGGAACCGGCATTGGCCTCGACCCACAGCTGGTGCCCGTGGCGCACGGCTTCCTTCACGGAGGTGGGCGTCATGCCCACGCGGTATTCATGGTTCTTGATCTCTTTCGGAACGCCGATCAGCATTGACTTCTCTCCCTTGTCGGTAGAGCGAACTTATCAAAATCCGACTCGAAAGAATTTCCGAAGACGCAGCGTGAGCACTGCAGCATTGAAATCTCATTCGAACTGAAGCTAGAATACTCGAATGTCATCCCGTAATCTCGACAAGACAGACCTGATCATTCTGGCTGAGCTTCAGAGGAACGCCCAGCGCCCGGTTGCCGAACTGGCACAGAAGGCTGGTCTCTCGCCATCCTCCTGCCACCGCCGCGTCAAGCTTTTGGAGGAAGCGGGCGTGATCGCCGGCTACACCGCGAACCTTGACCGCGCCGCGCTGGGTCTCGCCAATGAATTCTTTGTCGAGGTCTCCCTCTCGGCCCAGACGGAGGAAGCGTTCGAGAAATTCGAGAAGGCGGTCCAGCGCGTGCCGGAGATTCTCGAATGCCACCTGATGAGCGGCCAGTTCGACTATCTCTTGCGTGTCGTGGCGGCGGACGCGTCTGACTATGAACGTATCCACCGCTCGCATATCTCCCGCCTTCCCGGCGTGCAGCGCATTCAGTCCTCGCTGGCGCTTCGCACGGTCAAGGGTTGGGCGGGTTATCCGATCTGAGGATCATCATGCTGAAGGATCTTCCCGTCCACATGCTCTGGGTTTCGGGCGAACTCTCCCGGCTTGCACGCCTCAGCCTGGCGAGCTTTCTAAGCAATGGCTATCGAATCACGCTGTGGAGCTATGAGCCTCACCGACTGGACGGCGCCCGGGATGCCACGGCCATCCTGCCGCTGCCGAAGCAGGATGCGGCCAACATGGCCTATCTGACGAGTCTTTTCCGCTACCGCGTGCTGGCGGAGCAGGGCGGTGTCTGGGCCGACATGGATATCGTGGCGCTGGGCGGCGATAATGCCATGGCAGCGCGCCCGCTCGTTGCCTCAGAGAAGCGCCGCCCCTTCCGCCATGCTGTCCCGACCGTGACCGGCCAGAGCCTGACCCAGGTGACGAACTGCTTCATGGCGAACCCGGCGCCGAGGCCCGGCGACCTTTGGCACCGTGCAGTGGACCGGGTCGCGGCTCTTAATCCGGAAGACCGCAGCTGGGAAAACATAGGCCCTCACATGCTCTCGGACCTGATGCTGGGCGAGGGCGGCCACGGTATCGACATCCTTCCACCCGAACTGGTGGATCCCGTCGCCTGGTGGAACGTTCCTGCGTTTTTCCTCGAGGCGCGTGATCCCCCCTCGTCGCCGTTCATGCACATGTATGCCACGATATGGGCCCGGCGCGGCGTGGATGCAGAGGCCCCGTTCCCCGAGGCCTCTCTCGCAGGGCACCTCTGGCGGCGCTTCGGGCTTTAGAGCATGACCCGCAAAAGTGGAATCCACTTTTGCGATAAGGTC
The DNA here is from genome assembly GCF_044239095.1 of Aestuariivirga sp. GTDB lineage: Bacteria > Pseudomonadota > Alphaproteobacteria > Rhizobiales > Aestuariivirgaceae > Aestuariivirga. Next base: position 3,825 of record NZ_JBIICB010000154.1, read on the forward strand.
ATGCTCAAAAGATTGATCTTGCGCGAGTTCTTTTCGACCAGGTGATTCCACCTGGTCGGAACGCGCGTTAGAGCATGACCCGCAAAAGTGGGATCCACTTTTGCGATAAGGTCATGCTCAAAAGATTGATCTTGCGCGAGTTCTTTTCGACCAGGTGATTCCACCTGGTCGGAGCGCGGGCTAGCCCAGCGAGCGGTCGATCTGCCGGTCGCGCAGGAGCATCAGTATGCCCGCGGTGATCACGATTGCCGCGCCGGCCCAGGTGTAGAGGTCCGGAAAGTCGCCGAACAGCAGGAGGCCGAATCCCACCGCCCAGATCATCGCTGAATACTCGAATGGCGCAACGAAGTTCGTCTCCGCCAGCCGGTAGGCGTTGATGAACAGCAGCATGGCGCCGCCGGCCAGCACGCCGTGGCCCAGCAGCAGCGCCGCATCGAAGGCGCCAGGCCAAACCCATGGCCTGGACAGGAACACGAGACTGGGATGGCTGAAGCTGCCGAAGTCCACGGTGCTGAACAGGATCCAGATGAGGATCGCCATCGCGGCATAGACGAAGTTCTGCCAGGTGGCGATCACGATGGGCGCCACCTTCTGCGACAGCGGCCGGCTGAGCATCTGCCCCGTCGCATATCCGAAGGCGGACAGCAGCGCCAGGAAAGCTGCGGGCTCGAACACTCCGGCGCCTGGCCGAACCATGATGAGCACTCCGACGAAGCCCGCGATGATCGCCATCCAGCGGTGGAAGCGCACGCGCTCGCCCAGCAGCGGCCCCGCGAGCCCCGCGACAAAGAATGGCATGGTGAAGTAGATCGCCACCGCGTTGGCGATCGGCATCGCCGCAATCGCAAGCACGAAGGCCAGATAGGCCACGGCCAGGATCAGGCTTCTCAGCAGCACGCGCGGCCAGAACGGAGTGGACAGGGACCACCCGCGCCCCTCCTTCCACAGGATGTAGGCGATCAACGGCATAGATCCGATGCAACGGAACAGCAGCGTCTCGTAAGCGGGATAGCCAGAGGACATGTATTTGACGACGGCATCCTGTGCCGAGGCGAGGCCGATGCCGGTCAGCACGTAGACCGTCGCCAGCGCGCGATTATCAGAGTGCAAGCGCATCGCGTCAGCGCCGCACGAGGTCTGCGAGAATGCGGATTCCCGGTTCGATCTTTTGCTCTTCAATCGAGGAGAATGCGAGGCGGTAGAAGTTGCGTGGAGCATCGTTCACGCCGAATGTCACGCGGCCCGGCTCAATCAGCACGCCCTTCTCGGCGGCATGTTGCGCAAGCTCCTCGCTGTCGAGGCCCTGACGTCCTCTCACCCAGTAGCTTGTACCACCAAAGCTCGGCACCCGGCTCGATTCGGGAATATGCTGCTTCAATGCTTCGCCCATGATCTCCCAGCGGCTCCTATAGGCGCGGTGCAACCGCCGGATCAGCGTGTCGTGATGGCCGAGCGAGAGAAACAATGCCGCCGTCCTCTGGTTGTTGTTGGGCGCATGCCGCACCATCAGTCTGCGCAGGGCGCGCGCCTGCTTCACCACGTTGCGCGGCGCCACCAGAAACCCGAGCCTCAGGCCCGGAAACAGTGTCTTTGACAGTGAGCCGACGTAGATGACGCGTCCATCGTCGTCGAGCGACTTGAGCGCGGGGCAGGGCTCGTTCACGTAATTGGTTTCGAATTCGTAGTCGTCCTCGATGATGACGACGTCATGTTTGGCTGCGCGCTTGAGCAGTTCCATGCGGCGCTCCAGCGGCATGGTCACGGTGGTGGGGAACTGGTGGCTGGGCGTGGTGAAGACGAGGTCGCAGGCGTTGAACTCTTCGCTGGCCGCCAGGCCCCTCTCGTCCATCGGCAGCAGCGCCACGTTCGGCGTGGCCAGCCGGAAGATGTTGCGCACGTCCGGATAACCAGGCTCTTCCATGCCTACACGCGTGCCGGGGCTCACGAGAAGCGTGGTCAGCAGGTAGAGCGCGTTCTGCGCCCCCAGCGTCACCAGGATCTCGTCGTCGTTCGCCATGATGCCGCGGCGCGGCAGGATGCGGCGGCGGATCTGCTCGACGAGGAGCGGGTCGTCATGCGCCCATGTATCGTTGGTCCATGAACCGAGCCACTTCTTGCCCAGCGCCTGGCGCGCGCAGTCACGCCATTCGGCAAGTGGAAACAGCGTGTGGTCAACCTGGCCATAGATGAAAGGATAGGGGTAGGACTGCCAGTCGAGGGGTTTCGAGACGTTGGATTGCTCAGCGGGATTCATGGTCAGGCGGCTGGACCAGTCGATGCTGCTTGTTGCCGCCTGCGGCTTCGCCACCAGCTTCGGAGGTGCCGCTGACTCGATCGCCTTCTCGGAGACATAGTACCCCGACCGCTCGCGCGCCACGAGGTAGCCGTCATCCAGCAGGCCCTGATAGGCGAGAACCACGGTGTTCCTGGAAACGCCCAGGCTCTTCGCCATCTTGCGGGTAGATGGAATCGGTTCCTCGCGGGCCAATTGCCCGTCAAGAATGGCAGAAACGAGCGCCTCCCTGATCTGGGTCTGGAGGCTGGCGTGTTCATTTCGCCTGATGTGGACGAGCCAGTCGCGCAAATTTGGTTCCTGTGAACGCAGCGTCTGGACCTATCATAGGACCAAAAGAGCCGTTAGAGTAGTGGTAACTGGATCCGTGAGCCGCATGCCCATGACAGAGCCGTCCGTGAACACCTCGCCCAAGGGCTGGGACGAGATCAAGACCACAACCTGCTACATGTGTGCCTGCCGCTGCGGAATCAGGGTGCAGCTGAAGGATGGCCGCGTCACCTATATCGACGGCAACCCGGAGCACCCGGTCAACAAGGGCGTGATCTGCGGCAAGGGTGCGGCCGGCATCATGCAGCATTATTCGCCTGCCCGGCTTTCGAAGCCGCTGATTCGCGTCGGCGAGCGCGGCTCGGGCGAATTCCGTGAGATCGAGTGGGAAGAAGCACTTTCAACCGCCACGGGTTGGCTCTCGGATGTGCGGGCGAAGGACCCCAAGAAGCTCGCCTTTTTTACCGGCCGAGATCAGAGCCAGGGCCTCACCGGCTGGTGGGCCGCGCAATTTGGCACGCCCAACTATGCCGCCCACGGCGGCTTCTGCTCCGTCAACATGGCGGCTGCGGGCTTGTACACCTTTGGTGGCTCCTTCTGGGAGTTCGGTGAGCCGGACTGGAAGCACACGAAATACTTCATGCTCTTCGGCGTGGCCGAGGACCATGCCTCGAACCCGATCAAGAAGGCGCTGGGCCTCTTGAAGGAGCGTGGCGCGAAGATCGTCTCGATCAATCCCATCCGTACCGGCTACTCGGCGATCGCGGATGAGTGGATCGGCATCAGGCCGGGCACAGACGGCCTCTTCGTCGGCGCCCTTATCCATGAGTTGCTCAACAGCCAGAAGATCGATGGCGAATACATCCTGCGCTATACGAACTCGCCCTGGCTCATCATTGAGAACCCGGGTGGTGCGGATGATGGGCTGTTTGCCCGCAACCAGCAGGGCTCGGCCCTTGTCTGGGACAGCCATTCCAATTCGCCCATGCCCGCCCTCTCGCCCGATGCGGCGCCGAAGCTCATGGGCCGCTACAAGCTCGCTGACGGCCGCCGGGTTGTCACCGCCTTTACGCTCATTGCAGAGCGCTTCCTCGAGCCCGAATGGGCGGCGGAGAATGTGGCGGAGCGCTCCGGCGTTCCCGCGGACACGATCCGCCGCATCGCCGCCGAGCTTGCCCGCACCGCCTTCGAGGAGGAGATCGCACTCGACGTTCCGTGGACGGATCATCTGGGCCGGTATCATGAGAAGATGGTGGGCCGCCCCGTCTCCATGCATGCCATGCGCGGAATCTCTGCCCATGCCAACGGCTTCCAGACCTGCCGCACCATCCATCTGCTGCAGATCCTGCTCGGCACAATCGATGTCCCCGGTGGCTTCCGCTACAAGCCGCCATTCCCCAAGCCGCCCCCGCCCGGTGTGAAGCCCGCTGGCAAGCCGGGCCAGGTGAAGCCCAATACGCCGCTTCCTGGGCCCCCGCTCGGTTTCGTGACAGCGCCCGAGGACCTGCTGGTTGATGAAGTGGGAACACCCCAGCGCCTCGACAAGGCCTATAGCTGGGATGCGCCGCTGGCTGCCCATGGCATGATGCATATGGTCATCACCAATGCGGCCAAGAAGGACCCCTACGGCATCGACGTTCTGTTCATGTACATGGCCAACATGAGCTGGAACTCGGCCATGAACGTGCCGGACACGATCAAGTACCTGACACAGAAGGAGCCCGACGGTTCCTACACCATCCCCAAGATCATCTATTCCGATGCCTATGCGTCCGAGATGGTGCAATACGCCGACCTGATCCTGCCCGACACCACCTATCTCGAGCGCTGGGACTGCATCTCGCTGCTCGACCGCCCGATCTCGGAGGCAGACGGTCCGGCGGATTCGATCCGCCAACCTGTGGTCGAGCCTGAGCGCGACGTGCGCCCCTTCCAGACCGTGCTGCTCGACCTCGGCACGCGGCTCGGCCTGCCCGGCATGACGCGCACCGATGGCTCGCCGCGCTATCCCGGCGGCTATGCGGATTACATCGTCAACCATGAGCGCGCACCCGGCATCGGCCCGCTCGCCGGTTTCCGCGGGCCCAATGGCCGGTCGCAGGGCAGGGGCACGCCCAACCCCGAGCAGTTGCAGCACTATATCGACAATGGCTGCCACTGGTTCTACGAGCTTCCCGATCACATGAAATACTACCGCCATGTGAACTGGGCCTATCTCGACTGGGCCACCTTCTTCGGCTTCATCGGCAAGCCGGAGCCCGTCATCCACCAACTCTATTGTGAGCCTTTGCAGAAGTTCCGTCTTGCAGCACAGGGCCATGGCAAGGTTCTTCCGCCTGCGGAACATCGCCAGCGTATCACCACCTATTTCGATCCCATCCCCTTCTGGTATCCGCCCTTCGAGGGCGAGATGGTGTCGGAGGCTGAATTCCCCATGCATGCCGTCACCCAGCGGCCCATGGCCATGTATCACTCCTGGGGCTCGCAGAATGCCTGGCTCCGCCAGCTGCTCGGCCGTAACTGGCTCTATATGGCGCGCGAGATGGCGGCGAAGCTGAAGATCAGCGATGGTGACTGGGTCACCGTCACCTCGCACCATGGGAAGATCAAGGCGCAGGCCAAGCTCATGGATGGGGTGAATCCCGAAACCGTCTGGACGTGGAACGCCATCGGCAAGCGCTCCGGCGCCTGGAACCTCGAGCCCGGTGCGGACGAATCAAGCAAGGGCTTCCTGCTCAACCATCTCATCTCGGAACTCCTGCCCGAGCGCGAGGGCGGCTACCGCTATTCCAACAGCGATCCCGTCACCGGCCAGGCCGCCTGGTATGATCTTCGCGTTCGTGTCGAGAAGGCGTCCGACCAATCCGGCGTCAGCGAGCCGCAATTCGCCACCATGAAGACGCTCACGAGGGTCACATGACGTCGCTTCCTCCACCTTCCGCCAAAAAGCTCGGCCTCGTCATCGACCTCGACACCTGTGTCGGCTGCCAGGCCTGCGCCACCTCCTGCAAGGAGTGGAACACGCAAGGCTATTCCGCACCCCTGAACGACGTGAACGCCTATGGCTCGGATCCCTCCGGCACCTGGCTCAACCGCATCCACGGCTATGAGGTGAAGGAGGAGGGCCAGGCGCAGTCGCGCATCGTCAACTTCCCACGCTCCTGCCTGCACTGCGAGGAGCCGGCCTGCGTCACCGTCTGCCCCACGGGGGCAAGCTACAAGCGCGCCGAAGATGGCATCGTGCTGGTCAATCCCGAAACCTGCATCGGCTGCAAGCTCTGCTCCTGGGCCTGCCCCTATGGCGCGCGCGAATATGACCAGGCCGATGGCGTGATGAAGAAATGCACGCTCTGTGTGGATCGCATCTACAACGAGAATTTCGAGCCGGAGGACCGGCAGCCCGCCTGCGTCAAGGCCTGCCCCACGGGTGC
>NZ_JBIICB010000009.1:0-36289 GCF_044239095.1 Aestuariivirga sp.
CCCGCATCAAGCTCGTCTGCTCGGATGGCGATGACATCTTCCTCAACGACGGCGTCTACGGTGGCCTCATGGAATTCATGCAGGTGCCGGAATTGCAACCGCCCTATCGCGTGATCCGCGGCGGCAAGGTGCTGCCGGGTCCCACCAAGCCGTGGAAGGTGTTCGGCCCGACCTGCGACCCGCTGGACGTGCTGCCCGCAAAGCTCGACCTGCCGGTGGACCTCCAGGACGAGGACTACGTGGAGTTCGGAACACTTGGCGCCTACGGTATCGCCACCTCCACCATGTTCAATGGCTATGGCAATCATGCCGTGGTGCCGGTCGGCGAGGTCTACAACGGCTGACGCCGGCCGCTGCGATCGTTTCCGCCCGCATTTCATCGACGTTTCGGGACGTCTGTCACCTGACGGTCAACCAGGGTTGTAAAGCCCTGGTTGTTGTCCCGCGGCGTCAATGTGCAAGCGATCTCAATTGACCGCCCGCTGCTTCACCCCGCCTTCCCATCAGGTGGACTCACCTTATGGGAAGGAACTCGCGCCAGCCCAATCGTTTAAGCATGATCTAAATCACCCATGCTGTGCCCGCTTGCTGCGCGGCAGGCAGGCCCCCATCAGTGCAGCAATGCGTTCTTCACGGCGATGGCCACTGCCTGTGTCTTGGTCTTGGCGCGTAGCTTGTTCATGGCGTTGCTGGCATAGAGGTTGACTGCACTCTCGCTGACCCGGAGGAGCTGGGCGGTCTCCCACGCCGTCTTGCCTTCTGCCGCCCATTGCAGCACCTCGCGTTCGCGCGGGCTGAGGTCGAAGGCAGCCGTCGCGGCCTGCGCGGCGATGATATTCTTCATGCGCAGGTGGAAGTAATGGGCAAAGAGGTGCACGTCATTGGCAAGCGAGGAGCGCAGTTCGTTCCAGTGACGATCCTCGCAGTCGAAGTTGACGGAGAACATCGCATCTCCCACACCGGGCTCCCGGATAGGAATGGACACGCCATGACGGCCGATGCCAAAGCGTTCCGCCATCAGGTGAATGTTTTCAACCGAGAGATCCTCCTTGCGGATTTCGGCCCAGTCAAGCGGCAGCAGGCGCCGGAAGCAGAGTTGGAAAGCCCGGTCCCTCAGCGGCGTCACCTCGCGGAGGTAAACCTCCACATACCCCTCGTCATAGGTTGAAAACCAGCTCATCCGGTCCGGAACGTCGCTGGAGGCACCCAGAAACCAGTAGGACAAGTTCATCACGCCAAAGAGATCGCGCGCGGCACGCAGGCAGTCAGCCGTCTCTCCGGCATCGGCGAAAGGCCGCATCGCTGCGCTGAAGATGTCGAATCGGCTCATCATGCTGTCCGGAAGAATTCATCAATTCGACGCCATTTACCAGAGGTTGATTAAGTCAACCTGTTCAGCCCCGGAAACGGCAAAAGGCAGCGTTACCGCTGCCTTTCGATGAACTCTGCAACTCAAAAGGATCAGGCCGCGGCGTCCGCCGTCTCGTCAGCCACCTGCACGGGGCCTGAATCCTGGCCGCGGGCGGTGACGTCACGGTCGACGAATTCGATCACCGCCATCGGGGCCTGGTCGCCATAGCGGAAGCCGGCCTTCATGATGCGGAGGTAGCCGCCGTTGCGGCTCTCGTAGCGCTTGGCCAGCACGTCGAACAGCTTCTTCAGCTGCGTCTCGTCACGCAGCTGCGCCATCGCCGTGCGGCGGGCGTGCAGGCTGCCGATCTTGCCGAGGGTGATGAGCTTCTCAACGACCGGGCGAAGGTCCTTCGCCTTGGGCAGCGTCGTCACGATCTGCTCATGCTTGATCAATGCCGCAGCCATATTCGCGAACATCGCCGAGCGGTGCTCTGCCGTGCGGTTGAACCGGCGGCCCCTGAAACCATGACGCATAACCGTTCTCCTTCAATTCCGGCGCGGATCTTGGCGCGCGCCGTGCGGGTTCTCAATAATGTTGTTCGTACTTCTTGGCGAGCTCTTCGATGTTCTCGGGCGGCCAGTTCGGCACTTCCATGCCGAGATGGAGACCCATCTGGGCGAGAACTTCCTTGATCTCGTTGAGCGACTTGCGGCCGAAGTTCGGAGTACGGAGCATTTCGGCTTCCGTCTTCTGGATCAGGTCGCCGATATAGACGATATTGTCGTTCTTCAGGCAGTTGGCGGAGCGAACCGAAAGCTCCAGCTCGTCCACCTTCTTGAGCAGCGCCGCGTTGAACTCGAGTTCCGGGCGGCTCTCCTCGATGATGGCCTTGGACGGCTCCGAGAAGTTGATGAAGACCGAGAGTTGGTCCTGCAGGATGCGCGCGGCATAGGCAACCGAGTCTTCCGGGCTCACCGAACCGTCGGTTTCGACGTTCATAATGAGCTTGTCATAATCGAGGATCTGACCCTCGCGGGTGTTCTCGATCTTGAAGGACACGCGCTTCACCGGGCTGTAGATCGAGTCGACCGGGATCAGGCCGATCGGCGCATCCTCGGGGCGGTTGCGCTCAGCCGAGACATAGCCCTTGCCGGTGGCAACCGTGAACTCGATGCGGATTTCGGCACCCTCGTCCAGCGTGCAGATGACGTGTTCGGGGTTCAGTATCTGGATGTCGCCGGTGGTCTGGATGTCGCCGGCGCGGACGATGCCCGGGCCTTCCTTGCGCAGCATCAGACGCTTGGGGCCTTCGCCCTGCATGCCGATGGCGATTTCCTTGATGTTCAGGATCATGTCGGTGACGTCTTCGCGCACACCAGCGATCGAGGAGAATTCATGCAGCACGCCGTCGATGTGGACGGAGGTGACGGCAGCGCCCTGGAGCGAAGACAGCAGGATGCGGCGCAGCGCGTTGCCGAGCGTGGTTCCGAAGCCGCGCTCGAGCGGTTCAGCCACGAAGGTGGCGACCCGGCGGCGATCGCGGCCCGGCTGGACTTCGAGCTTCGACGGACGGATCAGTTCCTGCCAGTTCTTCTGGTTGACTTGCATCAGTTGTGCTTCCTGTCGAAAATCCGGCTCCCCTTCCGGGGAGCCATGTTTTCAATAAAATCTCGATGGGCCGCCCCGGAAATACAGGGGCGGCGGCGAAGCCGCGGTTAGACGCGGCGGCGCTTCGGCGGGCGGCAGCCGTTATGCGGGATCGGCGTCACGTCACGGATCGAGGTTACCTGCAGGCCGCAGGCCTGAAGTGCGCGGAGCGCCGACTCACGGCCAGCGCCGGGGCCAGACACTTCCACTTCAACGGTGCGCATGCCATGCTCCATGGCGGCGCGGCCCACCTGCTCTGCAGCGACCTGTGCCGCATAAGGCGTGGACTTGCGCGAGCCCTTGAAGCCCAGCTTGCCGGCCGAGGCCCAGACGATTGCGTTGCCCTGGACATCGGTGATGGTGATCATCGTGTTGTTGAACGACGAGTTGACGTGCACCACGCCGGAGGAAATGTTCTTGCGCTCTTTGCGGCGCGGACGTTGAGCTTCCTTAGCCATGTTCTTTCAGCCTTTACTTCTTCTTGCCGGCGATCGCCTTGGCAGGGCCCTTGCGGGTGCGGGCGTTGGTGTGGGTGCGCTGGCCGCGCACAGGCAGGCCCTTGCGGTGGCGGAGGCCCCGATAGCAGCCGAGGTCCACGAGGCGCTTGATGTTGATCGACACGTCACGGCGCAGGTCGCCCTCGACCATGTAATCACGGTCGATCACTTCGCGGATCGCCAGGATTTCAGCGTCGGAAAGCTCGTTCACGCGCTTGGTCGGCTCGATCTTCGTCTTGTCGCAGATCTCGACCGCGTTCACGGGACCGATTCCATAGATATAGCGCAGCGAAATCGCCACGGGCTTGTTGGTCGGAATGTTGACGCCTGCAATACGGGCCACGCCTTGTTCTCCTAATCAGTTCAGCGGCTTAGGCCACCGACTTCGTATAAGTTTGCCTTTTTTCGCCCGGCGCCTTCAAAGGCATAAGGCCGTACCTCAAGAAGAAATCCTCCCTGAAGCCAGCCTGTCACGGACCGATATTGGAGGCGCTTCTAGAGGGGAATCGCTTCCGCGTCAACCTCAAGAACACCGCAAACACCGGTCTCAAGCCTCTTTCAGCACGCCCTCGATCTGGCGGGTCACCTCAGCGATGTCCGCCATGCCGTCGATGGTTTTCAGCGTCCCGCGCCCGCCATAGTAATGGACCAGCGGAGCAGTCTGCCTGTTGTAAACGGAAAGCCGGTCACGAACCGTCTTCTCGTTGTCGTCGGCGCGGCGTGAGAACTCGGTTCCCCCGCACACATCGCATACACTTGCAACCTTCGGTTTCTCAAACCGGTCATGGTAACCCTTGCCGCACTTGGCGCAGGTATACCGCCCGGTGATGCGCTCAACGAGCGCCTCGTCGTCAACCTTCATTTCGATCACGGCATCGAGCTTCAAGCCCTTGCCGGCCAGCATCTGGTCGAGCGCAACAGCCTGGGCCTCGTTGCGCGGAAAACCGTCAAGAATGAAGCCATTCGTAACATCGGGCTGCTCCAACCGGTCAGAGATGATACCAACCACCACGGCATCGGGGACGAGTTCGCCCCTGTCCATGATTTCCTTGGCCTTGCGGCCCGTCTCGGTTCCCTGTGCCACTGCGGCGCGAAGCATGTCACCGGTCGAAAGTTGCTTCATGCCATGCTTGTCTTCGATGAGCTTGGCCTGCGTGCCCTTGCCGGCCCCCGGTGGGCCGAGAAGAATGATGTTCACCGCTTCGATCCCCTGAGCTTGGACTTCTTGATCAGGCCCTCATACTGCTGGGCCAGGAGATGTCCTTGCACCTGGGCGACCGTATCCATCGTCACGCTCACCACGATCAGAAGCGAGGTGCCGCCGAAGTAGAAGGGAACGCCCGTGTAGCCAATCAGGAATTCAGGCAGCAAGCACACCAGGGTCAGGTAGAGCGCACCGATGACCGTGATGCGGGTCAGCACATAGTCGATGTACTCCGCCGTCCGCTCACCCGGCCTGATCCCGGGAATGAATCCACCATACTTCTTGAGATTGTCCGCCGTCTCCTTCGGATTGAACATGATGGAGGTGTAGAAGAAGGCGAAGAAAATGATGAGCGCCGCATAAAGAACGAGGAACAGCGGCTGGCCATGGCCGAGCAGCGCCGTCAGTGTATTGAGCCAATCCGGACCCTGCCCCTGGCTGAAATTGGCAACCGTGATCGGCAGCAGAAGCAGCGAGGAGGCGAAGATCGGCGGAATGACGCCCGCCGTGTTGAGCTTCAGCGGCATGTGAGAGCTGTCGCCCTGGAACATCTTGTTGCCCACCTGCCGCTTCGGATACTGGATCAGCAGCCGGCGCTGGGCCCGCTCAATCAGCACGATGAAGGCAATGACGGCAACCGCCATGATGATGATGCCGAGGATCACGAAGGTCGACACCTGGCCGGTGCGGCCAAGTTCGAGAAGCCCCGCAATGCCGGATGGCAAGCCCGCAACAATGCCGGCGAAGATAATGAGCGAGATACCATTGCCTATGCCGCGTGACGTGATCTGTTCACCAAGCCACATCAGGAACACCGTGCCGCCCGTCAGCGTGATGACGGTCGAAATGCGGAAGAACATGCCAGGATCCGCAACGAGCCCAGCCTGGCCCTCAAGACCCACGGCAATGCCATAAGACTGCAGCACCGCAAGGAACACGGTTCCATAGCGCGTATACTGGTTGATCTTCTTGCGGCCCTGCTCGCCTTCCTTCTTCAGCTGCTCGAGATGCGGCGAGACGGACGTCATCAGCTGGATGATGATCGAGGCCGAAATATAGGGCATGATGTTGAGGGCGAAGATCGCCATGCGGCCAAGCGCGCCACCCGCAAGGTTGTTCACCCAGCCCAGGATGCCACTTGAGTTTTGGGCCGCGAACTTTGCGAGTTCAGCAGCGTCGATGCCGGGAATGGGGATATAGCTACCGAGGCGGTAGACGATGAGGGCGCCGAGCGTGAACCAGATGCGCTTTTTCAGGTCTTCGGACTTGGCGAGCGCGCCGAAGTTCAGGTTAGCAGCAAGTTGTTCCGCGGCTGATGCCATTCTCTCGTCCTCGGCTGGAAGCAGGAACCCCTCATGTGGGGCCCCTGCCCGGTGCCTGCAAGCTTACTTGGGTTCGGCAGGCGTTTCGGCCGGCTTCAGCATCTTGACGGAGCCGCCCGCCTTCTCGACGGCAGCGACTGCGCCAGCCGTTGCGTGATAGACTTCGAAATTGAGCCTCGACTTGATTTCACCCTTGCCCAGCAGGCGCACCCCACCCAGCGGCGAGGAGATGACGCCAGCCGCGACCAGCGCAGCAGCCGTCACCGGTGCCGAGGCGTCGAGCTTCTTCGCATCGACGGCCGCCTGGACGCGGGACAGGTTCACCTCGGTATAGTCGACCTTGTTCGGCTTGTTGAAGCCGCGCTTGGGCAGACGGCGATAGATCGGCATCTGGCCGCCTTCGAAGCCAGCCTTGGCGCCGCCCTTGCGGGCCGTCTGGCCCTTGCCGCCGCGGCCCGCGGTCTTGCCGAGGCCGGAACCGATGCCGCGGCCCACGCGCTTCTTGGTGTGGCGCGAACCGGGATTGTCGGCAATCTCATTGAGCTTCATGGGAGGTAATCCTTATTCCACGACGCGCACGAGGTGCGCGACCTTGGCGATCATGCCGCGAACCGCCGGGGTATCCTGGAGGGTCGAGGTCTTGTTCATCTTGTTCAGGCCGAGGCCGATCAGCGTTGCGCGCTGGTCGCCGGGACGGCGCTGCGGGCTCGCAACCTGCTTGATCGTAACCGTCTTTTCAGCTTTCGCCATGATCAGGTTCCTTTGTCTTACTCGGCCACGGCCGCATCACCGCCGCGGCGGCGCATGACGTCGGAGACCTTCTTGCCGCGGCGCGAGGCGACGGCACGCGGGCTCGTCTGCTTCTTCAGCGCGTCGAAGGTGGCACGGACCATGTTGTAGGGGTTGGAGGAGCCCTTGGACTTCGCAACCACGTCCTGCATGCCAACCGACTCGAAAACGGCACGCATCGGGCCGCCGGCGATGATGCCGGTTCCGGGAGGAGCGGTGCGCAGCGTCACCTTGCCTGCCCCCCAGCGTCCGTCGATGTCATGGTGCAGCGTGCGTCCTTCGCGCAGCGGCACGCGGATCAGCGTGCGCTTGGCGGACTCTGTCGCCTTGCGCACAGCTTCCGGCACTTCGCGCGCCTTTCCGTGGCCGAAACCGACGCGGCCCTTCTGGTCGCCGACGACGACGAGCGCAGCAAAGCCGAAGCGCTTGCCGCCCTTCACCACCTTGGCGACGCGGTTGATGTGGACGAGCTTGTCGATGAACTCGCTGTCCCGCTCTTCACGGTTGTCACGGTCCTTGCGGTCACCGCGCTCCGAACGTTCCTTAGCCATATTGCTTTCCGCCTATCTTTCGCCGGAGATTAGAAGTTCAGGCCGCCCTCGCGGGCAGCGTCTGCGAGCGCCTTGACGCGCCCGTGATAAAGGTAGCCGCCGCGGTCGAAGACGACGTCCTTGACGCCAGCCTTGATCGCGCGCTCGGCGATGAGCTTGCCGATCGCGGCTGCGGCGTCCTTGTCGGCGCCCGTCTTCAGCGTGCCCTTCACATCCTTCTCGAGGGAGGACGCGGCGGCGACCGTGACGCCCTTGGAGTCGTCGATGATCTGGGCATAGATGTTCTTGGACGAGCGGAACACCGACAGCCGGGGACGCAGAGCGCCGCGTGCCGCGAGCGCCTTGCGCACACGTGCCTTGCGGAGCGATTGGGATTTCGTTGCCATGGCCATCACCTGTTACTTCTTCTTGCCTTCCTTGCGGAAGATGTACTCGCCAGCGTACTTCACGCCCTTGCCCTTGTAAGGTTCGGGGCCGCGGAAATCGCGGATCTCGGCCGCAACCTGGCCGACGCGCTGCTTGTCGATGCCGGTAATCACGATCTCGGTCGGCTTCGGCGTCTTGATTTCGATGCCGTCCGGAACCGGATAGTTGATGTCGTGGCTGTAGCCGAGCGCCAGGTTCAGGGTCTTGCCCTGGGCCGCCGCGCGGTAGCCGACGCCGGTGATTTCGAGGGTCTTGGTATAACCCTCGGTGACACCCTTGATCATGTTTGCGATCATGGTGCGGGACATGCCCCAGGCAGAGCGCGCAAGCTTGCTCTTGTCCTTGGGGTCGACCTTCACCGCACCCGCGTCCATCTTCGCGATCACCTGGTCGGTGAGCATGAAGTTGAGTTCGCCCTTGGGGCCCTTGACCGCGACATTGCTTCCAGCAAGGTTGACGGTCACGCCGGCCGGTACGGGAACTGCTTTCTTTCCGATACGAGACATGTGAGCGTCCTCAGAACACGGTGCAGAGTACTTCGCCGCCCACATTCTGGGCGCGCGCGTCGGCATCCGACATCACGCCCTTGGGCGTCGAGAGGATCGAGATGCCGAGACCGTTGTAAACGGTCGGCAACGTCGACACGGAAACATAAACACGCCGGCCAGGCTTCGACACGCGATGCAGTTCGCGGATCACCGGGGCGCCGTCGAAGTATTTCAGTTCGACTTCGATCTCAGCCTTGTTATTGCCGCTCTGGACCACGGCGAACCCACGGATGAAGCCCTCGCCCTGCAGAACGCTCAGCACGTTCTCGCGCAGCCTGGAATGGGGAGTCGAAACCTTCGACTTTCCCCTCTCCTGCGCGTTGCGGATACGAGTCAGCATATCGCCGATCGGATCATTCACACTCATTCTTCTCTCCTGAAGTCCGTATCTGTTACCAGCTTGACTTGACCATGCCGGGGATCAGACCCAGGCTGGACATCTCGCGAAGCGCCAGACGCGACATCTTAAGTTTGCGATAATAGGCACGCGGACGGCCCGTCACCTCGCAACGGTTACGGATCCTGTTCTTGGCAGAGTTGCGCGGCAACTCGGCAAGCTTCAGCTGGGCGGCAAAGCGCTCCTCGATGTTGAGCTCCTTGTTCTGGATGATCGCCTTCAGCTTCGCACGCTTGTTCGCATACTGCTTCACCAGTTTGCGGCGGCGGTTGTTCTTCTCTACCGAGCTTGTCTTAGCCATATGGGCTTTACCTCAGCCTTGTTCTGTTTCGTTGTCCGCTCAGGCCGCCTTGCGGGCGGGCTTGCGGAACGGGAAGTTAAAGGCGTCGATCAGCGCACGGGCCTCGGCGTCATTCGTCGCCGTCGTGCAGATGATGACGTCCATGCCCCAGACGCGATCGATACGGTCGTAATCGATCTCCGGGAAAATGATGTGTTCCTTGATGCCGAAGGCATAGTTGCCGTTGCCATCAAAGCTGCGGTCGGTGAGGCCGCGGAAGTCGCGCACGCGGGGAAGCGCGATATTGATGAGCCTGTCGAGGAACTCATACATGCGCACCTTGCGGAGCGTGACCTTGGCGCCCACGGCCTGGCCTTCGCGGATCTTGAACTGCGCGATGGCGTTGCGGGCCTTGGTAACCACAACCTTCTGACCGGCGATCTTTTCGAGTTCGCCAACAGCGACCTGAACCAGCTTGGAATCCTGGGTTGACTCGCCGATGCCCATGTTCAGAACGATCTTGGTGATCTTCGGAACCTGCATGGCGTTCGAATAGTTGAACTCCTTCTGCAGCTGCGGACGCACCACTTCGTCGTAATGCTTGCGCAGGCGCGGCACGTAGCCGGCAGGCGCATTCTCAGAACCCGGAGCAGCCTTGGCGACGGCTTCGGACTTATCAGCCTTCTTCGCCTTGGTCTTGCCTTCGGCAGACTTGGCTTCAGCAGCGGGCTTCTTCGCCGCGGACTTCTTAGCCTCTTCCTTAGCCATCGATCACTTCTCCCGAACGCTTGGCGACGCGCACCTTCTTGCCGTCACCCAGGGTCTTGTAGCCAACGCGGGTCGGCTTGCCGTCCTTCGGATCGCGCAGAGCCAGGTTCGAAACATGGATCGGCAGTTCCTTGGAGACGATGCCGCCTTCCTGGGCCGCAGTCTGCTTCTGATGGCGCTTGGCCACATTGATTCCGCGAACAACCGCGCGGTTCTCGGTCGGGATGGTGCGAATGACTTCGCCCTGCTTTCCCTTATCCTTACCGGTAATGACGACGACCTTGTCGCCCTTCCGGATCTTGAGCTTCGCCGACATCAAAGCACCTCCGGTGCAAGCGAAATGATCTTCATCTGGTTCTTGGCACGCAGCTCGCGCGGGACGGGCCCGAAGATGCGGGTCCCGACCGGCTCGCCCTGCGCATTGATAAGCACAGCGGCATTGTGGTCGAAGCGGATCACGGAGCCATCCGGACGGCGGATGTCCTTTGCGGTCCGCACCACGATGGCCTTCATCACCGAGCCCTTCTTGACGCGCCCACGCGGGATCGCTTCCTTGACAGACACGACGATGATGTCGCCGACGGAGGCATACCTGCGCTTGGAGCCGCCCAGCACCTTGATGCACTGGACCCGGCGCGCGCCGGAGTTGTCCGCGACATCGAGATTGGTTTCTTGCTGGATCATCTGATCACCCGTTCACTCTGGAGCTCGAGAGCTCCCTGTTCTCTTTAAGCCTGGCCCGCCGCGACCTTCTCGACGAGGGCCCAGCGCTTCTGCTTGGAAAGCGGACGCGTCTCCTCGATGCGGACGATGTCGCCGGACTTGGCTTCGTTCTTTTCGTCGTGCGCGTGATACTTCTTCGACAGACGCACGGTCTTCTTAAGCACCGGGTGACGCAGGCGGCGCTCGACGAGCACCACGATGGTCTTGTCGTTCTTGTCGCTCACCACGACGCCCTGCAGGATGCGCTTCGGCATTGTCTTCTCTCCTACTTCGCGGCGGCCTGCTGCGACTGCACCGTCTTGAGACGGGCGATGTCGCGGCGGATCTGGCGGATGCGCGCTGTGTTCTCGACCTGGCCCGTCGCCCTCTGGAAGCGCAGGTTGAACTGCTCCTTCTTGAGCTTCAGGATTTCGTCCTTGACCTGGTCCTTGGTCATGACGCGGATATCATTGGCCTTCATCTCGCTCACCCTCCTTATTCGCCAAGCCGCGCAACAAAGCGCGTCTTGATCGGGAGCTTGGCAGCCGCGAGGCTCAGAGACTCTTCAGCCACATTGCGCGGAACACCGTCGATCTCGAAGAGAACACGGCCGGGCTTCACGCGGGCAGCCCAGTATTCGGTCGAACCCTTGCCGGAGCCCATGCGGACTTCAGCAGGCTTCTTGGAGACCGGAACGTCCGGAAACACGCGGATCCAGATGCGGCCGGCACGCTTCATGCCACGCGCAAGAGCGCGGCGGGCGGCCTCGATCTGCCGGGCCGTCAAACGCTCAGGCTCGAGAGCCTTGAGGCCGAATGCGCCGAAATCCAGCGTGTTGCAGCTGGTCGACTTCCCGTGGATACGGCCCTTGAAGGCCTTACGGAACTTTGTACGCTTTGGTTGCAACATTTTCGCTAACCCTCAATCCTCAAGCCGCGTCGCGGTCGCGGCGGCCGCGGGACTGGCCCGCATCGGCCGGCTCGTTCATCCGCTTGTCCTGCGCCATCGGATCATGCTCAAGGATTTCGCCCTTGAAGATCCAGACCTTGACACCGTTGGTGCCGTAGGTCGTGAAAGCAGTGGACGTGCCGTAGTCAACATCGGCGCGCAGCGTGTGCAGCGGAACGCGGCCCTCACGGTACCACTCGGTGCGGGCGATCTCTGCACCGCCAAGCCGGCCAGCACAGGTGATCTTGATACCCTCAGCACCCATGCGCTGGGCAGACTGCACCGCACGCTTCATGGCACGGCGGAAGGCCACGCGGCGCTCCAGCTGCTGGGCGATGTTCTCGGCCACCAGATTGGCGTCGACTTCGGGCTTGCGCACCTCAACGATGTTGAGGTGGACTTCCGAGCCGGTCATGTCCTGCACCTTGCGGCGGAGCTTCTCGATGTCAGCGCCCTTCTTGCCGATCACGACGCCAGGACGGGCGGAGTAGATCGTCACGCGGCACTTCTTGTGAGGGCGCTCGATGAGCACCTTGGAGACGCCAGCCTGCTTCAGTTCCTTCTTGAGGTAGTCGCGGATCGCGATGTCCTCATGGAGAAGCTTGCCATACTCGCGGGAACCGGCGAACCATCGGGAGTCCCACGTGCGGTTGATCCCGAGGCGAAGGCCGATCGGATTGACTTTCTGACCCATCAGGCGGCCTCCTTGCTCTCTTCACGCACTTCGCGGACGATGATCGTCAATTCGCTGAAGAACTTCTCGATCCGGCCAACGCGGCCACGCGCGTTTGGCATCCAGCGCTTCATGACCAGGTTCTTGCCAACCCATGCCTGAGCGACCACCAGATTGTTGATGTCGAGGTCATGGTTGTTCTCGGCATTGGCAATCGCGGACTCGAGCGTCTTCTTGACGTCCTTGGCGATGCGGCGGCGCGAGAAGGTGAGATAGGCGAGCGCCTTTTCAACCTTCATGCCGCGGATCTCCGAGGCCACGTCATTGAGCTTCCGCGGAGAGATGCGGATCGACCGTGTGACGGCCTTCGCCTCATTCTCGGGCAGCGCGCGCGGGCGTGCTTTCTTGCTCATGGCTTACTTGCCTCCGGCTTTCTTGTCGCCGGCGGAATGGCCATGGAAGGTACGCGTCGGCGCGAACTCGCCGAGCTTGTGACCAACCATTTCCTCCGACACGAGGACAGGAATGAACTTGTTGCCGTTGTGAACCTGGAACGTCAGGCCCACGAACTGCGGCAGGATGGTGGAACGGCGGGACCAGGTCTTGATGGCCTGGGCGCGTCCACTGGTGCCGCGAGCGGCGTCCACCTTCTTGAGGAGGTACCCGTCCACGAACGGGCCTTTCCATACGGAGCGTGTCACGGTCTACCTCTTACTGCGACTTCTTGCGGTCATGGCGAGACCGCACGATGAACTTCTGGGTACGCTTGTTCGAGCGGGTCTTGGTGCCCTTCGTCGGCTTGCCCCAGGGCGTAGCCCAGTGCTTACCGCCGTTGGTACGGCCGCCGTTCGGATGGTCAACCGGGTTCCGGGCGATACCGCGCGAGATCGGGCGTTGGCCCTTCCAGCGGTTTCGACCAGCCTTGCCCACCACTTCGTTCATGTGGTCCGGGTTGGAGACAGCACCCACACTGGCCATGCAGGTCGCATCGACCATGCGGGTTTCGCCCGACTTCAGCTTCAGCAGCACGTAGCCCTGATCGCGGCCAGCGACCATGGCGTAGGTGCCGGCCGAACGGGCGAGCGTGCCACCCTTGCCGGGCTTCGTCTCGATGTTGTGGACAATCGTGCCGACAGGAATGGCGCCCAGCGGCATCGCATTGCCGGGCTTCACGTCGACTGACTTGCCGGCGATCACCGAGTCACCAACGCCCAGGCGCTGCGGCGCGAGGATATAGGCGAGCTCGCCGTCAGCATACTTGATAAGCGCGATGAAGGCGGTCCGGTTCGGATCGTACTCCAGCCGCTCCACAACCGCTGCAACGTCATGCTTGGTGCGGCGGAAGTCGACCATGCGGTAGGACTTCTTGTGTCCGCCGCCCTGGCCGCGCGTCGTGATGCGCCCGCCATTGCCACGGCCGCCGTTCTTGCTCAGACCCTCGACGAGGGACTTTACAGGCTTGCCCTTCCACAGCTGGCTGCGGTCCACCTGAACAAGGTGGCGGCGGCCTGCGCTGGTCGGATTGAATGTCTTGAGTGCCATTGTCCTATCTCACCACTCAGAGGCCGGTCGTCACGTCGAGGCGCTGGCCCTCTTCGAGGGTCACATAGGCCTTCTTGACGTCACTCAACCTGGCCAGCTGGCCCTTGAACCGGCGCTGCTTGCCCTTGCGGACCAGCGTATTGACCGCCTTCACCTTCACACCGAAGAGGCCTTCAACGGCCTTCTTGATGTCGGGCTTCGTGGCGGACTTCGCCACGTTGAAGACGACCGTGTTGCTCTCAGAAACCAGCGTCGCCTTTTCGGTGATCGCCGGGCTCTTGATGATGTCGTACCAGTGTTCCTTGCTCACTTGAACCGCGCCTCCAGCGCTTCGACGGCCGCCTTGGTCAGAACCAGCTTCTTGCGGCGCAGGATGTCGTAGACGTTGATGCCCTGGATCGGCAGCACATCGATATTCGGAATGCTGCGCGCCGCCTTTGCGAAGCTCTCGTTGACGTTCGAGCCGTCAATGATCAGCGCGTTGGCGAGGCCAAGCTTTTCGAAGGCATTGACCAGCGTCTTGGTCTTGCCGTCCGATGCAGCCTGGTCAAGGATGACCAGCGACTGGTCCTTCACCTTCGCCGAAAGGGCGTGGCGCAGACCGAGCGCGCGGATCTTCTTGTTGAGCGAAGTCTCGTGGCTGCGGAAGCGGGGACCGAAGGCCTTGCCGCCACCGACGAAAATGCCGGACTTGCGCGAACCGTGGCGTGCACCGCCCGAACCCTTCTGGGGACCGAGCTTCTTGGTGGTGCGGGAGATCTCTCCGCGCGACTTCGCCTGGTGCGTACCCTGCTGGCGCTTGTTCAGCTGCCACTGGATGACGCGGTGGATGAGGTCGGCGCGCGGCTCGAGTCCGAAGATGTGGTCGGCGAGCTCGATGCTCCCCGCCGTCTTCGCCTCAATGGTGTGAATGTCGGCTTTCATGTCCGTCAATCCTTACTCTGCTGCCGGAGCCGCGGCGGCTTCGGGAAGCTTGAACGCGCCCGGCTTGGGCGCCGTGTCGGGAAGCTTGCGCTTCACGGCATCGCGAACCGAAACCCACGCACCCTTGACGCCCGGAACCGAGCCCTTGACCATGATCAGGCCACGGCCGAGGTCCGTCTTTACCACGACGATGTTCTGCGTCGTCACCGTTTCGGCACCGAGGTGGCCAGGCATCTTCTTGTTCTTGAAGACCTTGCCAGGATCCTGGCGGTTACCGGTCGAACCGATCGAACGATGGCTCACCGACACGCCGTGTGTTGCACGCAGGCCAGCGAAGTTCCAGCGCTTCATGCCGCCGGCAAAGCCCTTGCCCATCGAGGTCGCAGTGACATCAACGAACTGGCCGGGCACGAAATGCTCGACGGTGATTTCGGCGCCAACCGGGATCACGTTGTCCGGAGACACACGGAATTCCTTGAGCTTCCGCTTCGGCTCGACCTTGGCCACGGCAAAGTGGCCACGCTCGGCCTTGGTCAGCCGCTTGATCTTCGGGATGCCAGCACCAAGCTGCAGCGCGGTATAACCATCCCTGTCGCTCGTCTTCTGAGCGACGACCTGACAGTTATCGACCTTCAACACGGTGACGGGAACAACGACCCCCTCCTCCGTGTAGATGCGGGTCATGCCCAGCTTCTGTGCGATGAGACCAGAACGCATCGCTTCACTCCTTCAAAGCTCTGAACTCAGAGCTTGATTTCAACATCGACACCAGCGGCCAGATCGAGCTTCATCAAAGCATCGACGGTCTGCGGGGTCGGATCTACGATATCAAGCAGGCGGCGGTGGGTCCGCATTTCGAACTGCTCACGGCTCTTCTTGTCGACGTGGGGCGAGCGGTTCACGGTGAAGCGCTCGATCCGGGTCGGAAGGGGCACCGGGCCCCTCACCTGCGCGCCCGTCCTCTTGGCCGTGTTGACGATCTCGCGCGTCGACGTATCGAGGATGCGATGATCGAAGGCCTTGAGGCGGATGCGGATGTTCTGACGTTGCATGTCTGTGTCCGCCCTTAATCAGTAATCTTGGCGACGACGCCGGCGCCGACGGTGCGGCCGCCTTCACGGATGGCGAAGCGCAGCTTCTCTTCCATGGCGATCGGCGTGATCAGCTCAACGTCAAACGAAATGTTATCGCCGGGCATCACCATTTCCGTGCCTTCCGGCAGCGTCACCACGCCCGTCACGTCAGTCGTGCGGAAGTAGAACTGCGGACGGTAGTTGGCAAAGAACGGCGTGTGACGGCCACCCTCTTCCTTGGTCAGGATGTAGGCCTCGGCCTTGAATTTCTTGTGCGGCTTCACCGTGCCGGGCTTGCACAGCACCTGGCCGCGCTCAACGCCTTCACGATCGACACCGCGCAGCAGCGCACCGACGTTGTCGCCAGCCTCGCCCGTGTCGAGCAGCTTGCGGAACATCTCGATGCCCGTGACGGTCGTCTTCTGCGTGTCGCGGATGCCGACGATCTCGACTTCCTCGCCAACCTTCACGATGCCGCGCTCGACGCGGCCGGTCACAACCGTGCCACGGCCAGAGATCGAGAACACGTCTTCGATCGGCATCAGGAACGGCATGTCCTTCGGACGCTCCGGCTGCGGAATGTAGCTGTCAACCGCTTCCATCAGCTTGAGAACGGCTTCACGGCCGATCTCAGGCGACTTGCCCTCGAGCGCACAGAGCGCCGAGCCGCGGATGATCGGAATGTCATCGCCCGGGAACTGGTAGGACGAGAGCAGCTCGCGCACTTCCATCTCGACCAGGTCGAGCAGTTCCGGATCGTCGACCATGTCGACCTTGTTCATGAACACCACGAGTGCGGGAACGCCGACCTGGCGGGCGAGCAGGATGTGCTCACGCGTCTGCGGCATCGGGCCGTCAGCGGCCGACACAACCAGGATCGCGCCGTCCATCTGCGCAGCACCCGTGATCATGTTCTTCACATAGTCAGCGTGGCCAGGGCAATCGACGTGGGCATAGTGACGGGCCTTCGTCTGATATTCGACGTGGGCCGTGTTGATCGTGATGCCGCGGGCGCGCTCTTCGGGCGCCTTGTCGATCTGGTCATAAGCCGTGAACGTCGCACCGCCCGTCTCGGCCAGAACCTTGGTGATCGCTGCCGTCAACGACGTCTTGCCGTGGTCAACGTGACCAATCGTGCCAATGTTGCAGTGCGGCTTGTCGCGGTTGAATTTCTCTTTGGCCATCGTCGCTCTACCCTGTTGGCCGCCTTCAGCGGCATTCACGATTCAAACTTTGGAGCGGGTGAAGGGAATCGAACCCTCGTATTCAGCTTGGAAGGCTGCTGCTCTACCATTGAGCTACACCCGCCCGGAAAACCGGTGTCCGAACTCCCCACCCCATCTTGGCGCCGGCCCCAAGCAGTGGTGGGGGAGGTAGGACTCGAACCTACGAAGGCGAAGCCAGCGGATTTACAGTCCGCCCCCTTTGCCGCTCGGGACACTCCCCCGTATTACCCTCGGAAAGGGCAAACCGCTTGCTTTTGGCCAAACGCCAATCAGCCCGGGGGTCACCCGGGCCGTTTGGTGGCGGTTTTATGCAAGGCTTGCCTGCCCAAGTCAAGGGAATGATTGCAGGTGGACGGCAATGCCACCGGCATCGTGGCGATTGCGCAAGCAAAACCTTTAGGATGTGTCTTAACCAATTGAAACAACTTCCAAATGAACATTTGAGAAGAATTATCCACAAGCCATTGACGTCACCCGGCGATCGCGCTTCCCTGCGGTCATGGATCTGATCACCACCACCGAATCGCTGGACCGCCTCTGCACTGCCCTCTCAGATGAGGCCTTCATCACCGTCGACACCGAATTCATGCGGGAATCGACCTACTGGCCAGACCTCTGCCTGATACAGGTGGCAGGCGGCACGACGCATGGCCTGATCGACCCCCTCGCCCCGGGCATCGACCTCAAGCCCTTCTTCGCCCTGATGAACGATGCCTCGGTGCTGAAGGTGTTCCATGCCGCGCGCCAGGACATCGAGATCATGGTGCATCTGGCCGGCATCGTGCCGCATCCGGTGTTCGATACGCAGATTGCCGCGATGGTCTGCGGCTTCGGCGACCAGGTGGGCTATGAGGCGATCGTGCGCCGCCTTGCCAAGGCGCAGATCGACAAGTCCTCGCGCTTCACCGATTGGTCGCGCCGGCCGCTGAGCGAGAAGCAGCTGGCCTATGCCCTGGCGGATGTCACGCATCTTCGCGTCGTTTACGAAAGCCTGAAGCAGGAACTCGACAAGACAGGACGCGAGCACTGGCTGCGCGAGGAGATGGACATCCTCACCAATCCCGCCACCTACCGCACCGAGCCAGAGGACGCATGGAAGCGCATCAAGGTCAGGCTGCGCTCGAAGAAGCAGCTGGGCGTGCTGATGGAAATTGCCGCCTGGCGTGAGCGCGAGGCGCGTGAGAAGAACGTTCCACGCTCGCGCGTACTGAAGGACGACGCCATCGCCGAGATCGCCGTGCAATCGCCCCAGACGCGGGAGGCGCTGAACCAGCTGCGCGCCCTGCCCAAGGGCATGGCCTCCTCGCGCATCGGGGACGCGGTGCTGAAGGCGGTGGCCGCAGGCCTCGCGATCGACACCAAGTCACTTCCCCAGCCCGACGACGGCCGCGACGACATGAGCGAGGCCGCCCAGGCCGCGGCCGAGGTGCTGAAGCTCGCCCTCAAGGTGATCTGCGAGCAGGAGGGCATTGCACCGAAGCTCGTTGCCTCGAGTTCCGACATCGATGCCGTGGCCGAGAGCGACACGGCGGACGTGCCGCTGCTTCACGGCTGGCGGCGCGAATTGTTCGGCGACCAGGCACTCGCCATCAAGCAGGGCGAGGCGGTGATCGGCTTCGACCGCGGCCGTGTGCGCGTGCTGCCCGCCGTGCGCGAGATCAAGGCGGCGGCGGAATAGCCGCCCGGGCATGATCTTGCGCGCGAGTGGCGGGCGGTTAGTTGAGATCAAGACCTCACTCGCACCGTCATGCCAGCGAAAGCTGGCATCCCGCTTTTGGTGCAGCACATGCAGACAAAAAGCGGGACCCCAGCTTTCGCTGGGGTGACGGCCGTGATGATGAGATGGCTGGCATCGCGGGCATGTTTGGAGCGCAGATCTTTCACTGATCTCACCTGACCGCCCGCTGCGTTAGCCGCTGATCAGCACCTTTCCGGTGCGGCCCATCTCGGCGGCGAGCGAGGAGAGGCGCTTTTCGACGCGTTCTCCCGAGAGGTCGGCCAGCTTGCGTGGAAGCTTGAGGATCAATGTCTTGTTGTCGCCCAAACGCAGCTGGATCTTCGGCAGCATGCCCGGCATGGCAGCCGAGAGGATATAGGCAAGGCGGAATACGCTACTCAAGAGGTGGGCGCGCTGATGGTCTTCGTCGCCGAGCAGGCGGTTCAGCCCATCGCCATCTTCGCCTTCGCCGTCGTAGCGGTAGAACACGGTGAGCGCGAGGAAGACGCGGCCAGGGTGATCGATGCCGACGAAGGCTGCTTGCGAGATCATGGAGAGCGAGCGTTCTGCGCGGTAGTCCGGATGCGCGCGCCAACCAATGTCGGCCAGCAGGCAAGCGGCATAGCGCAGCCGCCGCTGCGCCTCGTTCTCTGCCAAGCGGCTAGGGCCGAACAGCTGGTCCGTCCAGTCGCAGAGTTCGAGTTCATGCTCGGGCGAGCGCGCATAGCGGCGCGCGAAGTCCCAGCAGGAGGAGAGCAGCGCATCGCTTGTCCGCTTGCGCGGCGGCAGTTTCGAATAGAGCAGTCCCTCGCGTACGCCGTAGACGGAGATTTCCACTGCATCCGGCCGGGTGTGGGTCAGCAGCCGTTCGAGCACCAACGCGCCAAAAGGCATGGTGTCCGTGCGGCTCTTCGACACCTCGCGGACCTCATTGAGCGACACAGGAGACAGATGCGCGACGAGCCCCGACAGCGACATGGCCTGCTGCCGCGTCATGCGGTAGCAGTGGAGCACATGGAGCGGATAGTGGCTTTGCGCCATGTGCAGCTTGGCCAGGTTGCGCCATGTGCCGCCCACGGCATAAAAGGTTCGGCCCTGCAGCAGCTTCAGGATGCCCGCCTTGCCGAAGGCCTCATCGATGATCTCGCGGGCCTTGTCGATCGATCCCTCTGAGAGATCCATGAGGCGCAAGGGGCCGAGCGGCAAGGTGATGCCCTCGCGCAGCTTGCCGTCCTTGATGTCGATGAGTTCGAGCGAGCCGCCGCCCAGATCGCCCGCGACGCCATCAGCCCCCGGGATGCCGGCAATGACGCCGAGGGCCGCATAGCGTGCCTCCTCCTTGCCGGTAAGGACCTTGATGGCAGAGCCCAGCGCCTTCTCCGCCCGCGCAATGAACTGCGCGCCGTTATCAGCCTCGCGCGCCGCCGCGGTTGCAACCGCATGGACATGCTTGGCGCCGATCTGGCGCGCGAGTGCCCGGAAACGCTTCAGGGCTGCGATGGCCCGGATCATGCCCTCATCCGGGAGCTTGCCCTTGGTCGCCACGCCGCGGCCGAGGCCGCACAGGATCTTCTCATTGAAGATCGGCGAGGGCGACCGCCTGAGCCCGTCGTAGACCACGAGACGGACGGAATTGGAGCCGATGTCGACGACGGCGACAGGACGGTATTTTGGGGGTTCGGTTCTGAATCCCTTGTGCCAGCTCACGTCTTCGCCTTGGCCTTCTTCTTCAAGCGTTCGATGATTTCAGGCGGCACATTACCCGCCTGGGAGCGCCCGCGTCCAGAGAGAGACGGGTTCTTCATGAAGTAATCATGCGCGTTGAAGGGCTCCTCGTCCGGGCCGGGCGCGATGCGCCGCGACGAGCCGTCGGCGAGGAGTTCCCAGCTCTGCTGGTTGTCCATCATGTTCGCCATCATGATCTGGTCGAGGATCTGGTCGTGCACCGTCGGATTCTCGATGGGGATCAGCGTTTCGACGCGGCGGTGCAGGTTCCTCTGCATCCAGTCAGCTGACGAAATATAGACCTTGGCGCGGTTGTGCGGCAAGGCATGGCCACCGCCGAAACACACGATGCGCGAATGCTCCAGGAAGCGGCCGACGATGCTCTTGACACGGATGTTCTCCGAGAGGCCGGCGACCCCGGGCCTGAGGCAGCAAATGCCGCGCACCACGAGATCGATCTGCACGCCGGCCTGCGAGGCGCGATAGAGCGCATCGATGATTCCCGGATCGACGATCGAGTTCATCTTGGCCCAGATCTGCGCGGGCCGGCCGGCCTTCGCGTGCTCGATCTCCTCGTCGATGTGGTCAAGCAGGCGCTTCTTGAGGTTGAGGGGCGACAGCGCGATCTTTTCGAGATCCTCAGGCTGGGCATAACCGGTGATGAAGTTGAAGAGACGCGAGGCGTCACGCACCAGGGCCGGATCGCAGGTGAAGAAGGAGAGGTCGGTGTAGACCTTCGCCGTGATCGGGTGGTAGTTGCCAGTGCCGAAATGCACATAGGTGCGCATGGCGCCGCTTTCGCGCCGGACCACCATCGAGACCTTGGCATGGGTCTTGAGCTCGATGAAGCCGAAGACCACCTGCACGCCCGCGCGCTCGAGGTCCCTCGCCCACTGGATGTTGGCCTCCTCGTCGAAGCGGGCCTTGAGCTCGACGAGCGCCATCACCGATTTTCCGGCCTCCGCCGCCTTGGCCAGCGCCGCGACGATGGGCGAGTCCTTGGAGGTGCGGTAAAGCGTCTGCTTGATCGCCACCACGTCAGGGTCATTCGCGGCCTGCAGCACGAATTGCACGACAACGTCGAAGGATTCGTATGGATGGTGAACGACGATGTCCTTCTGGCGGATCGCTGCGAAGCAATCCCCGCCATGGTCGCGGATCCGCTCCGGGAAGCGGGCCATGAAGGGCTTGAACTTGAGGTCCGGCCGCTCGTCGAGGATCAGGTGGCGCGTGTCGGAATAGCCGACAAGGCCCGCGCATTCGACGATGGCATCGCTCGGCACGTCCACTTCCCCGGCGATGAAGTCCCTCAGCGAGGCCGGGGTCTGGGCGTCGACCTCCATGCGGATCACCGATCCGCGGCGGCGCCGCTTCAGCGCGGATTCGAACACCCGCACGAGATCTTCCGCTTCTTCCTCGATTTCGATGTCGCTGTCACGGATCAGGCGGATCACCCCCTTGCCCTTCACGTCATAGCCGGGGAAGAGCCGCGGGATGAATAGGCTCAGCATGTTCTCAAGCGAGATGAAGCGCACCGCCGACTGCCCCTCGATCGCGGGAAGCCGCACAAAACGGTCAAGCTGCTGCGGAATGGGCAGCAGCGCATTCATCCGGCCGCCGTCCCGGCGCCGCTTGAGTTCGAGGCAGATGATGAAGCCGCGGTTGGGGATAAAGGGAAAGGGATGCGCCGGGTCGATCGCGATCGGCGTCACCACTGGCAGGATCTGCTCCAGGAAGCGCTGGTCGAGCCAGGATACCTCATGCGGCTGGAGGTCGCTGCCGTCGGTGATGACGATGCCGTTCTTCGCAAGCTCATCCGTGAGCTGGATCCAGCGCCGGTCCTGCTCGGCCATCAGGTCCTGAGCGAGAACGCGCACGCGGTCCAGCTGTTCCTGGGCGGAGAGCCCGTCATCGGAGAGTTCCGGCAGCCTCTCGCGCACCTGGCCCACGAGGCCCGCGACGCGGACCATGAAGAACTCGTCCAGATTGTTTCCGGAAATCGACAGGAAGCGCAGCCGCTCGAGCAGCGGATGCGACATGTTGCGGGCCTCCTCCAGCACGCGCATGTTGAAGCCCAGCCAGGATATCTCGCGGTTGATGTAACGCTCCGGCGTGTCCATGGTGATGGCGGGCGGCGGGATCGGGAGCTGCTCGTTCATGGCGGCCTTTCAATTGAGCGGGAGGCTCGATGCGTGCCTCGCCCGGCATTGTAACAGCGTTATGACGGCGGGCCGGCCCCGCAGGCAGCGGGGGCGGCCTCATCCCTCCTCGGGGAACATGCCGGGTTCGGTCAGCCGCTGCAAGACGCGGGACGCGAGGCCGCGGGTGACGGCTGCCTGCTCGACCAGCGCCAGGCTGTCGATCTCCGCCACCAGCACGCGCGCCGCCTCGAGCGAGCGCGGCATGCGCAGCATGAGATAGGACACCACGGGCTCTTCGACCGCAAGCTGGCGGTCGGCAAAGAGCTTGACCAGCACGCCCCGCAGCAGGACGTCATCCGGCGGATCGAGCCGCGCCACCGCCAGCGCCTTGAGCCGCGAGGCCAGATCGGGAAGCGCCACGGCCCAATGGGCGGGGTCCGTCTTGCTGGCAAGCAGCACGTGGCTGCCGGTCTGGCGGGCGAGGTTCAGGAGATGGAACAGGGCACGCTCGTCGAGGCCGGCGCCCGGCGCATCATCGATGGCGAGTGCGCCACCCGCCAGCAGCTGGTCCGGCGGTTCGTCAGCGAGGCTGGCGGCGGCGATCAGCCGCGCCCCGGCGGCCTGCCGCCAGACCTCCAGCAGATGCGACTTGCCACTGCCGGCATCGCCCAGAAGCACCACCCCGTAATGCGGCCAGTCCGGATAGCGGTCGACCATGGCGACTGCGGCGGCATTGGAGGGGGTGACGAGGAAATCATCGCGGCCCTGGGCTTCGCGGTGGGCGAGGTCGAGTACGAGCTGGCGGCCGGTCCGGCCGCTCATGCCTCAGGTTGCCCCTGGTCCCGCGCGCCAAGGCGTTGCTCTTCCTCGATGATGCTGACGGGGACCGGCACCGGCTCCGGCTCGTAACCGGGTCCGAGGTAGAGCCTGCTGGACAGGTACTGGCCCAGGCCGAAGCGCACGAGAACGCCTGCCGCAGCGGCGAGCGGCACGGCAAGCAGGAGCCCCACGAAGCCGAAGGCATAGCCGAATGCGAAGAGCGCGAACATGAGCCACACCGGGTGCAGGCCGACGCTCTTGCCGACCAGCTTGGGCGACAGGAAATTGCCCTCAAGAAACTGGCCGAGGCCGAAGATGGCGCCAACAAGGGCGATCGGCCAGACATCGGGCCAGAACTGGAAAAGGGCTACCCCGATCGCCAGCACGCCGCCGATCAGCGCACCGGCATAGGGGATGAAGGTAAGCGCCCCCGCGAGAAGGCCGATGGCGAGGCCAAACTTGAGGCCCGCGAGCGAGAGCCCCACGGCGTAGAAGAACCCGAGAAGCAGGCAGACCGTGCCCTGCCCCCGGATGAAGCCCGCCATGGCCGCGTTGATGTCACGGCCCAGCGCGCGCACGGTTTCCAGGTGCTCCCGCGGCACCCATCTGTCCACGTTCTCGATCATGTCGTCCCAGTCGACGAGAAGATAGAAGGTCACGATCGGCGTCACCACCAGAAGTGACACGAGGTTGACCAGTGCGAGGCCGCCCGACAGCAGCGTCTTCAACACGCTGAGGATCCATTCGGCCGCCTTGCCCGCGAACTGCGTGACCGAGCCCTGGACATCAGCTCCGCTCTTGGCGAGGGCTTCCTTCATCCACTGCGGCGCGACCTCGTCGAAGCGCAGGGTGAGCGTCTGGATGATGCCCGGCAGGTCGCTTGCGAAGCGGCCCAGCTGGTCGACGACGACCGGCGCAAGGATCACCATTGAAATCACGAGAATGAGGATGGCGATGATGACGATGAGCAGCGCGGCCGCCAGTCGCGACAAGCCCATGCGCTGCAACGCGTCTGCCACGGGATCGAGGAAATAGGCCAGCACCAGCCCCGCGATGAAGGGCAAAAGGATCGGGCTGAAGGCCCACAGCGCGAAGACCAGCAGTCCAAGCGAGATAGCCCAGATCAGAACCTGTTTCTGTAGTGTCACGGCTCGCGATCCTCATGTGGCTCTTCCGCCATATGGCGGAGCCATGCCGTCAGATAGGCGGCGCCGGACATCGCCGTCAACAGCGCAACCGGGATGCTGCCGTAATCCACAAGGGGCGCCAGCGCCTTGCCCGCGGCGGAAAACCCCAGAACGGCAACCAGGAAGGTGATCTGCGCCACCGTGTTGACCTTGCTGAGCGCGAGCGGCCTCACCTTCACCGGGTGGTCCATCAGCCGCGACAGCACCACCGCCCCGACGATGAGCGCGTCACGCGAGACAACGATGAAGACAAGCCAGACGGGAATCATCTTGAGCAAGCCCAGCGTCACGAAGACCGAGACGAGGAGTGCCTTGTCCGCCAGCGGATCGAGATAGGCGCCGAGCCTGGTGCGCCAGTCGAAGCGCCGCGCCAGGAAGCCGTCGACCCCGTCGGAAATCCCTGCCACGAGGAAGGTTGCAAAGGCCAAGACATAGGCATTCGACAGGATCAGCCAGACAGTGAGCGGCACCAGGAGAAGCCGCATCAGCGAAATCAGGTTGGGGAGATTGTGCATCCCTCACATCGGCTGAATGATCCAGGCCGAACCGTTGTTGGCAAGAGTGAGCCCGGCGGCCTGCATGTTCAACTGGAGTTCCTCGACGGTGCGGGTGAAGACCAGACGGATCATCGCTCCGTCGGTGTTGAGTGTGGAGAGGTCCACACCTGTCACGTTCGGCGTCGTCAGGATGCGCGAGCGGATGGCGTTCCACTCACGCGGGCTGGTGAAGGGCACGGTAACGGCAAGAGACTGGGTGGTGTTGGCGCTCAAGGCGGCTTCTTCCGCGGCGAGCCTGTCGGCGGCCTCCCTGTAGGTCTTAATCACCATGGCCTGAAAGGCTGCCACCGCGACGGTCTCAGCCGTGGCAGTACCCGTCTCATCCGGCTGGTAGATCTTGTTGACCTTCACCTTGCCAAGCGTGGTCTCGCCTTCGATATAGACATGAAGCCCGCCGCCGTCGGCGGGCTGGGCCTGGGCCAGCAGCAGGCTGGGCACGCCGTAGCGCTTGCGCAGGGCCTCGAGGCGGACGGTATCACCCTTCAGCGCGGCATCGGCGCTCAGCGACTGCGTATCCTCGAGGTCTCCCAGCGGCACGATGATGGGGACGATGCCCTGCTCGCCCTTGAGATCGATCCATGCCCTGCGCCAGGCATTGTCCTCCCACAGCATGTTGCCGCCCGGATCGCGCAGGACCGGCAGCACCAGGATCGGTTCGGCCTGCTGGGTGGGCACGCGGATGCCGTAGTTCGCGAAGAGTTCCTGCATCTTCTGCGGCAGGAAGCGCACCGTGAATCGGCCGATGTAACGGCCAGGCGCCGAGGTTTCCGTCTCGATCGACAAAGAGCGGAGATAGGGCGCGATGTCAGCGGGCGTGAGCTTCGCCTGAAGCTCGCCCAAGAGCTCCGGCGTGCCCAGCCTGTCGACCAGCTGGAAGAAGGCCTTGACCTGAACATCCATCAGCGCCTGGTTCTTGGCAGTGGTCGCATCCGTCGAGGTCACATCGACATCGACGCCCTGAACCGCGAAGATGCTGGTTTCGACGGGGCCGGAAGCTGCCGCAGGGCCTTGCCCCGGGAAAACGACGAGGGCAACGGCGAGAACCGCCGCAAAGGCGCGGTTCCTGAGGATACGAAACAGGGTCAATATGCCGGTCCCAATCTGTCCACACACCTCCCCGGCAGCACCTCGAGCACTTTATTCGCAAAGCGCTTCGGGGTAATGACGCCGCGACAGGCATCTCCCACCAGAGAATTGGGGCAAACTAGCGGCATGAGCAAAGCGAAACAAGCAGCAGGAAACGGCGTGAGCTATGCCGACGCCGGCGTGGACATCTCGGCCGGCAACGCGCTGGTGGAGGCGATCAAGCCGCTGGCCAAGTCCACGCGCCGCAAAGGGGCCGATTCGGCGCTGGGCGGCTTTGGCGGGCTGTTCGACCTCAAGGCCTGCGGCTTCAAGGACCCGGTGCTGGTCGCGGCCAATGACGGCGTGGGCACCAAGCTCCGCATCGCCATCGAGACGGGCCGCCACCATGGCGTGGGCATCGACCTCGTCGCCATGTCGGTGAACGATCTCGTTGTCCAGGGGGCGGAGCCCTTGTTCTTCCTCGACTATTACGCCACCGGCAAGCTGGACGTGAAGGCTGCTGCAGAGGTAATCGCAGGCATCGCCGACGGCTGCAAACAGGCGGGCTGCGCGCTGATCGGCGGCGAAACGGCGGAAATGCCGGGCATGTATCATGGGGGCGATTATGACCTCGCAGGGTTTGCCGTGGGTGCGGCTGAGCGCAAGCAGCTGTTGCCGCGCAAGGACGTGAAGCCGGGCGACGTGATCCTGGGGCTCGCCTCGTCGGGCCCGCATTCCAACGGCTATTCGCTGGTGCGCAAGCTGGTGGAGATGAGCGGTGTGGCTTATTCCGACACGTCGCCCTTCGACAGGAAGAAGAAGCTGGCGGACGCCCTCCTCACCCCCACCCGTATCTATGTGAAGCCGGTGCTGAAGGCCATCAGGGCAACAGGCGCCATCAAGGCGCTGGCCCACATCACCGGCGGCGGCTTCATCGAGAATATTCCGCGCGTACTGCCGAAGGCCACGGTGGCGGAGATCGACCTCGATCAGGTGCCATATGCCCCGGTCTTCGACTGGTTGCAGGGCGTGGGTGGTGTCGCCGAGCGTGAAATGCTGCGCACCTTCAACTGCGGCATCGGCATGATCGTGGTCGTTGCCGCCAAGGATGCGAAGCGGGTCGCGGCCTCGCTGAAGAAATCAGGCGAGAGCGTCGTCACCCTCGGCACGATCCGCAAACGCAAGGGCGGGGAAGAACAGGTCGCCCTTTCAGGCACTCTTTCGGTGAAATGAGAAGAGCGCGCACCGCTGTTCTGATCTCGGGGCGGGGATCCAACATGATGGCGCTGGTCAACGCCGCGCGGGAAGCCGCCTATCCGGCGGAGATCGTCTGCGTGGTCTCGAACAAGGCCGATGCCAGGGGGCTCGAGTTTGCTGCGGCCAATGGCATCCCCGCCAGGCTGATCGACCACAAGGCCTATGCCACGCGCGACGCTTTCGAAGCGGCACTCGACGCCTGTCTTCGCGCCATGAAGGTGGAGGTCATTGCGCTCGCCGGCTTCATGCGGGTGCTGACGGCGGGTTTCATTTCCAGCTGGGACGGCCGGATGATCAATATCCACCCCTCGCTGCTCCCCGCCTACAAGGGTCTCCATACACATGAACGCGCATTGGCCGATGGGGCAAAGGTTCATGGCTGCAGCGTGCACCTCGTCACACCCGAACTCGACGGTGGCCCCATTCTGCTGCAAGCGGAGGTGCCGGTGCTGGCGGATGACACGCCAGAGACGCTGGGCGCGCGCGTGCTCGAACAGGAACACAGGATCTATCCACAGGCGCTGAGCCTGCTGGCCACCCGCATCATTTCCGAGGACAAGACATGACGAAGCCGCTTCCCATCATCATCGACACCGATCCCGGCCAGGACGATGCCGTGGCCATCCTGCTGGCGCTGGCCTCGCCCGAGTTCGAGGTGCTGGGCATCACGGCGGTCGCCGGCAATGTGCCGCTTGCCCTCACTGAAGTGAATGCGCGCAAGATCTGCGAGCTGGCGGGACGGCCTGACATCAAGGTCTATTCCGGCGCCATCCGCCCCATGCTGCGCCCGCTGGTGACGGCGGAAGAAGTCCACGGCAAGACCGGCCTCGATGGCCCCGTGCTGCCCGATCCGCAGATGCCGCTGCAGACACAGCATGCGGTCGACTTCATCGTTGAAACGCTCATGTCGCGTCCTGCCGGCACGGTGACGCTCTGCACGCTGGGCCCTCTCACGAACATCGGCCTGGCGCTGGTCCGCGAGCCGCGCATTGCGGGCCGCATCAAGCAGATCGTGGCGATGGGTGGCGGCTATTTCGAGCAAGGCAACGTGACGCCCGCTGCCGAGTTCAACATCTATGTCGATCCGCATGCGGCGCGGCTGGTGTTTGACGCTGGCATCCCCATCACGCTCATCCCGCTCGACTGCACCCACCAGGCGCTGACCACGCAGAAGCGCGTGGAGGCTTTCCGCAACATGCCCAACAACTCCGGCCCCGCCACGGCCGCGATGCTCGATTTCTTCGAGCGCTTCGACGAAAACAAATACGGCACCGACGGCGGCCCGCTGCACGACCCGTGCGTGATCGCGTGGCTGCTGAAGCCAGAACTGTTCTCGGGGCGGCTGGTGAATGTCGCCATCGAATGCGAGTCGGAACTCACCATGGGTGCAACCGTCATCGACTGGTGGCACGTCACCCGGCGCCCGAAGAATGCAACCGTGATCCGGAGCGTCGATGCGGAAGGCTTCTTCGGGTTGCTGACAGAGCGGATCGCGCGGCTGCCGTAGACCGGACTCGCGGACAGAGGCCCTCATCCGCCCTTCGGGCACCTTCTCCCATCCCTTCGGGACGGGAGAAGGGAAATCTTACCACGAGTCCCTTCTCCCGTTGCGGCACGCAATGGGAGAAGGTGGCCGACAGGCCGGATGAGGGCTCTTTCAGGCGGCAAGACTCGTGGACAGAGGCCCTCATCCGCCCTTCGGGCACCTACTCCCATCCCTTTCGGGACGGGAGAAGGGAAATCTCACCCCGAGTCCCTTCTCCCGTCCGCAGGATGGGAGAAGGTGGCCGAAGGCCGGATGAGGGCCTGCTTCAACCTCGGGACTCGTGGAGAGAGACCCTCATCCGCCCTTCGGGCACCTTCTCCCATCGCGTCGCGACGGGAGAAGGGAAATCTCACCACGAGTCCCTTCTCCCGTCCGCAGGATGGGAGAAGGTGGCCGAAGGCCGGATGAGGGCTCTGTCAGGCCGCCCTGATCCACACCCGGTTGTCATGGAACGCCCCGCCGCCATTGGGTGCGGGTTGGTCGGCGCCGGTCAGGGTGTTGATTCCCTGGCCGTCCTCGAAGGCGCTGTTGGGCCAGATCGATTCGGCGATGAGAACGCCGCGGCGCTGTCCGGCGTGGGCCTTGGCGTGAAGGGTCACCACACCGCGCGCGCTGCCCACCTTGACCTTCTGGCCGTCGGACAGGCCGAGTTCCACCAGATCGCCGGGGTGAACGAATACCGTGGGACGCTGCTCGCGCTTCTGCGATGTCGGCGTTTCGGTGAAGCTGGAATTGAGAAAGGCACGCGCCGGGCTGGTGGCGAGGCGGTAGGGATAGTCCGCCGTCGCCTCCTCGATCGTCTCGCAATGGTCGGGAAAGCCTGGGAGCTTTTCCAGTGGGCCTACCGGCTTGTCCATGCCCCGGAAGCGCACCTTGCGCCAGTCTGCGCGGAAGTGGAACTTGCCATCCGCATGGCCGAAGCCCGAGAGGAAATGCGCCTTCTCGAAGGACGGCATCACGTCAATCCAGTTCTCCGCGTCAAGCGTTTCGAGGCCGGGACGGCGCGAATTGACGAGCGTCCAGTCGATCAATTCGCGCGGGCTCATCGCGAAGCCCGGATGAGCAGCGCCAACGCGCGCCGCCAGATCGCAGATCACGTCATGGTTGCTGCGGCACTCGCCCGGCGCATCGACGAGCTTGCGCCCGAGCATGAGGTGCGAATGGCCTCCGCCCTGGTAAATGTCATCATGCTCCAGGAACATGGTGGCGGGCAGCACGATATCGGCATATTTCGCCGTTTCGGTCATGAACTGCTCATGCACGCAGGTGAACAGGTCCTCGCGCGCAAGCCCGGCCTTGACCTTTGTCTGGTCCGGGGCGACGGATGCCGGATTGGTGTTCTGCACGAACAGCATCTTGACCGGCGGTCCACCGGCGAGATCATAGGGATCGCCCAGCAGCACAGCGCCGATGCGGCTCTGGTCGAGCAGGCGGACGCCCGGCTTCCTCACGTCCAGCCCCTCGATCATGGTCTTGTTGATACCATACATGCCGCTGTTGGAGTGCAGCGCGCCGCCGCCCTCGTGCGCCCATGCGCCCGTCACCGCCGGGATGCAGGAGACGGCATGCATGTTGGCCGCCCCGTTGCGCGAGCGGGTGAAGCCATAGCCGATGCGGAAGAAGCTGCGCTTGGTCTGGCCGATGAGTGCCGCGAAGGCCTCGATCTCGGCGGCGGGAATGTCGCAGATCTTCGCGGCCCATTCGGGCGTCCTGGCCTTCAGATGCGCGGCGAATTCCTTTGGCGCATCGGTGTATTTCTCAAGATAGGCCCAATCGGCATATCCGTCGCGGAACAGCACATGCATCACCGCACAGGCGAGGGCGCCGTCCGTGCCGGGGCGGATCAGCATCTTCACATCCGCCTGCTTCATGGTGCCGGTGTCGTAGATGTCGACGCAGGCGATCTTGGCGCCCCTGTTCTTGCGCGCCATCATGGCGTGCGTCATCACATTGACCTGGGTGTTCACCGGGTTGCCGCCCCAGATCACGATCAGATCGGACTTCTGCATCTCGCGCGGGTCGACGCCGGAGATCGATCCCGTGCCGGCGAGATAGCCGGACCAGGAGAGCGCCACGCAGAAGGTGTCTCCCATATTGGCGTAGCCCTTGGCATGGCGCAGGCGGTTGATGCCGTCGCGCATCACATAGCCCATGGTGCCGGCGTAATAATATGGCCAGACGGCGGTGGGGCCGTGTTCGGCCTCGGCCTTGAGCATGGCCTCCGCGGTTTCCGCCATGGCATCGTCCCAGCTGATGCGCTGGAACTCGCCGGAGCCCTTGGGGCCTTTCCGCTTCAGGGGATGCAGCAGCCGGTCCGGATGGTGAATGCGCTCGGCATAGCGGCCGACCTTTTCACAGATGACACCGAGCGTGTAGGAGTTCTCCTTCGCGCCACGGACCCGGCCGATGGTGCGTTCGTCAAGGACTTCGACCTCCAGCGCACAGGTGGAGGGGCAGTCATGCGGGCAGACCGAGATGCCGGTCTTGATGTTGGGCAGGATGTTCATGGGAGTCACTGTACCATGGGGTTCCCGCCAGCGGAAAGAGGCCCTCATCCCCCCTTCGGGGACCTTCTCCCATCGCATCGCGACGGGAGAAGGGATTCGTGGTGAGAGTTCCCTTCTCCCGTCCGCAGGATGGGAGAAGGTGGCCGAAGGCCGGATGAGGGCCCCTTTGCGAAAGCACGCGATAACGGTCTATGACACCCCCATGCTCACCATCACCTCGCCGCACAACCCCACTCTCAAGCTCATCCGGTCTCTGTCGGAAAAGAGACACCGGCAGGAGGCCGGGTTGTTCGTGGCGGAGGGGCGCCAGGTGCTGGAGCGCGCGCGGGATGAGGGCTGGGAGCCGGACTATCTGCTCACCACCAGTCATGCGGAGCCCTGGGGCAAGGCCGCGCTGATGAAGGTGGACGAGAAGATCATGGGGACCATCAGCGCCCAGAGCAATCCGCCCGGCGTCATCGGTGTGTTCCGCCAGAAATGGGGCACGCTGAAGCCCGAGGGCGTGTGGGTGGCGCTGGAGGACATGCGCGACCCCGGCAACCTCGGCACCATCATCCGTACGGCGGATGCGGCGGGGGCGGCGGGCGTCATCCTCGCTGGCCAATCCTGCGACCCCTTCGCACCCGACGCCGTGCGCGCCACCATGGGCTCGATCTTCGCCATGCCGCTGGTGAGACTGGAGCAGAAACCGTTCCTCGACCTGCTGCGGGAGTGGCCGGGAGAGAGCGTCGGCACGCACCTTAAGGCCACGGAGAGCTATCGCCGTGTCTACAAGGCCCCCACGCTGATCGTCATGGGCAGCGAGGGCCGCGGCCTCTCGGATGAGGCCTCGGCAGCATGCTCAACTCTCGTGCGCATTCCGATGAAGGGAGGGGCGGAATCCCTCAACGTGGCGATTGCCACGGGGCTGATGCTGTTCGAGGCGCAGAAACTGTAACGAAATATCCCTCTCCCCCTCCGGGGGAGAGGGCGGGGTGAGGGGGTCTCTCAGCGCGCGGGGTGTATCAGTTGAGTTTTCGTTCGAACCAATAGCCGTCGTCATCACGCGTGGCAGGCACCCCCTCACCCTTCCCTCTCCCCCGGTGGGGGAGAGGAATAAGGATCGCGTTACGGACAGTCACTGTCTCTCACGAAGCGGGCCTTGACCCAGCCCTTGGTGACGCCGTCACCATCGTAATGGGTGACGGGGCACCAGCGGTTGGCCCAGGGCACATCCAGCGGGCGGCACTTGGCGTCGAGGTGGATGATGCCGTGGCGGCCGGGCACCAGCACGTCCACGATGCGGGCATTAGCTGAAGGCCTGGCGCGCATGTTGAGGGCATCGTTCTTGGCCACGTTCACGACATAAAGGCACCCCGGCCCGGAGGTGGCAGACGCGGGTGCGGCAAGGCCGATGAGGCAGAGGGCGGCAAGGGCGAGTTTCTTCATGGCATGCTCCCTGATGAACACGCCCAGTGTGCCAAAGCCGTCATGAACCGCAACTGAATGGTGGATGATGAGCTCAGCTCACCACCCCCTGCCCGATTTCCTCTTGAAATCAGCCTTGGACGGTTGAAGAGGATTGACTGGACCTTGAGCCGCGGCGGGACCGCGATGTATCCTGTTGGCCTATCTTCCGGAGATTGAAATGAAGTCGCATGCGCGTGTGGTGATTGTTGGCGGTGGCGTGATGGGCGTTGGGCTCCTCTACCATCTGGCGCTCGAAGGCTGGTCGGACATCGTGCTGATCGAGAAGGGCGAGTTGACCTCCGGCTCCACCTGGCATGCGGCGGGCCAGTGCCCGCACTTCAACGGCTCCCTCAACATGACCAAGGTGCATGTCTACGGCACCGAGCTTTATCCGAAGCTCGAGAAGCTGACCGGGCAGGCCGTCTCATGGCATGGCTGCGGCGGCTTGCGGCTTGCCACGACGGATGAAGAGGTGAACTGGCTGAAATACGTCTACGGCATCTCGCGGCTCGCCGGTTACGAGTGCGAGATCATCGGGCCCTCCGAGATCAAGCAGTATCACCCCTATCTCGAGACCTTTGGCGTCAAGGCGGCCTTCCGCACCGTGAGTGACGGGCATGTGGCCCCGGCCGACATCACCAATGCCATGGCGGCGGGTGCGCGCCAGCTTGGCGCCGAGATCGTCCGGCGCAACCGGGTGATGGACATTAAGCTGCTGCCCAACGGCGAATGGCGCGTCTTCACCGAGCAGGGCACCATCGACTGCGAGCATGTGGTGAATTCCGCGGGCTCCTATTGCGACGTGGTGGGGTCATGGACCGGCCACAACGTGCCCATCGCCAACATGCTGCACCACTACGTGATCACCGAGCCGCTGCAGGAGCTGATCGACCTCAAGATGGAACTGCCGGTGGTGCGCGACCCCTACTCCCATGCCTACCTGCGCGAGGAAACAAATGGCGTGCTGGTGGGACCTTACGAAACGGCCACCGCCCATCTCTGCTGGGACGGCCAGCCGCCGCGCTGGGATTACGAGAGCGAGCTTGAAGCACCGGAACTCGACCGCATCATGCCGTGGCTGGAGAAGGCCACTGAGCGCCTGCCGCTGTTCGGGCAGACGGGGGTGAAGTCCATCATCTCCGGCGCCATCACCCACACGCCGGATGGCGTCTATCTCTCCGGCCCCGCGCCGGGCCCCAAGAACTACTGGATGCATTGCGGCGCCTCGATCGGCATCTGCCAGGGCGGCGGTGCGGGCAAATATCTGGCGCAATGGATGGTGCATGGCCAGGCCGAGATCAACATGCGCGAGTTTGATCCGCGCCGCTTCGGCAATTGGGCGACCAAGGACTATACGGCGGAGGTCTCCGTCGCCGACTATCACCACATGTATTATTGCTACAAGCCAGCCGAGCAGCACCAGGTGGGCCGCGGCCTGCGCAAGTCTTCGCTTTACGACACGCTCAAGGCTGAGGGCGCGCAGTTCGCGCAGATCTTCGGCTGGGAACGGCCGCGCTGGTATGACAAGAGCGGCGAAGGCGAGGCCTATTCCTACAAGCGCTCCAACTGGTGGAATGCGGTGAAGGAAGAGGCGCTGGCCGTGCGTGAGCGCGTGGGGCTGATGGACCTTTCTACCTTCTCGAAATACGAGGTGACGGGCAAGGACGCCCATGCCTTCCTCGAGCGCATCTGCGCCAACAAGATTCCGGCGAAGGACGGCGGTATCATCCTCGGTCACCTGCTCAACGCCAATGGCTTCATCGAGTCGGAAATCACCGTCACGCGGCTTGCGGCGGATCATTTCTATGTGCTGTCAGCGGCCGTTGCCCAGTTGCACGATCTCGACCAGTTGAACTGGCGCAAGCGCGATGATGAGCAGGTGACGATCACCGACGTGACCGATGGCTATGGCGTGCTCGTCCTCGCCGGGCCGCTGGCGCGTGAGGTGCTGGGCCCGTGCACCGCGACCGATCTTTCCAACGCGTCCTTCCGCTGGCTGACCGGCAAGGCCGCCACGGTGGCGGGTGTGGATGGCGTGCGGCTGCTCCGCGTCAACTATGTGGGCGAGCTTGGCTGGGAATTGCATGTGCCCATGGCCGGCATGCCCAAGGTGTTCGATGCGCTGATGGCCGCGGGAAAGCCGCATGGCATCCGGCT
Organism: Aestuariivirga sp.; assembly: GCF_044239095.1. GTDB lineage: Bacteria > Pseudomonadota > Alphaproteobacteria > Rhizobiales > Aestuariivirgaceae > Aestuariivirga. The sequence goes on from NZ_JBIICB010000009.1 coordinate 34,999, forward strand.
GTTCGGCACCTATGCGATGAATTCGCTGCGCATGGAGAAGGGCTATCGCGGCTGGGGCTCGGAACTCACCACCGAGATCGACATGATCGAGGCCTCGATGGAGCGCTTCCTCAGGCTCGACAAGGAGGACTTCATCGGCAAGGGCCCGACGCTGTCCAACAAGCAGCGCGGCCCCCGCATGAAGCTGGTCTACATGGAGGTCGACAACACGGATTCGGATTGCGTGGGCAATGAGCCCGTTTATGCGGGGGACAAGGTTGTCGGTGTCACCACGTCTGGCGGCTTCGGCCACAAGACAGGAAAGTCGCTGGCCTTCGCCTATGTGCCGCCGGAGATGACGGCCACGGGCACGGAGTTCGACGTGCTTGTCTTCACCGAACGCCGCAAGGCCCGCATCATCCCTGAGTCGATCTGGGATCCGGCCAATGACAGGCTGAAGGCTTAAGCCCGCTGTGACGGCATCGCATCGCCCCGTGATCGGCATTGGCCTCATGATCACGGCCATGGCCGTGCTGCCGTTCCTTGACGTGATCGCCAAATACCTTGGCCAGCAGGGTGTTCCCGTGCTGCAGATCGTCTGGGCCAGGCTGTTCTTTGGGGCCATGATGACCATGCCGCTGGCGCTGAAGATCGCAGGCGTGAAGGGCCTTGTGCCCAACATGCCGGTGATGCACGCCACCCGCGCCTGCTTCTTGATCGCCGCCACGGCCTTCTTCTTCTGGGCGCTGCACTATCTTCCGCTTGCCGATACGCTGGCGATCTTCTTCGTGCAGCCACTGATCGTGACCCTGCTGTCGCCCCTGGTGCTGGGCGAGCACGTCGGCATCCGGCGCTGGGCAGCCGTGGCGGTGGGTTTCGCCGGGACGCTGATCATCATCCGGCCGGGCTTCGAGGAGCTCAACCCGGGCGTCCTGCTGGCATTGTCATCGGGCGCCTCGCTTGCGGTCTACCTGCTGCTGACCCGCAAGATCGCAGGCTCGGCGCCGGCGATTGTGACGACCTTCTACACCTCCCTCATGGGCGCCATCATCATGAGCATGGCCGTGGTCTTCGTCTGGGAAACGCCCACGCCTGCGCAATGGGGCTTGTTCCTGCTCCTGTCACTGATCGCCAATGGCGGGCACTTCCTGATCATCAAGGCCTATGACCATGCCGAGGCGTCGCTGCTGGCGCCGCTGGCCTATACCGAGATCGTCATGGCGACATTCGCCGGATGGTATTTCTTCAGCGACTTTCCTGACCGCTGGACCTTCCTCGGCGTCGGCATCCTCATCGCGTCAGCGATCTACAT
>NZ_JBIICB010000155.1:0-9735 GCF_044239095.1 Aestuariivirga sp.
CGACCTTGCCCGCGCCCGAGAGCCCGAAATGCCGGGCGATCTCGCGCTTGCCCACGATCGATGGGGAGGACTGGATGAAATCCAGGACATCGGCCTCGGCCGGGAGCCCTGGCATCTGCGGTGGCCATTTTGCCATGGCCGCAAGGCTTAGCCGGAAATGCGCCGGATTGCCACCCGTGGCAAACGGAAACCTGCCGTGAACCAATCTGTTGTTACATTGCTGATTGCGCTATGACCTCCCATATGAAGCAGGGAATCAATTGCTCTGGACTGGTGTGGTGAACAGGAAACAATATGCGGCACTGCCGTGGCGCCATGCCGGCGCTGGACGCGAGGTGCTATTGATTTCCTCCCGCGACACGGGGCGCTGGGTGATTCCGAAGGGCTGGCCCATCAAGGGATTATCGCCTGCGGAAACCGCGGCGCGTGAGGCCTATGAGGAAGCCGGGCTTGGCGGTCAGATGAGCAAGAAGCCCATCGGCGCGTTCGACTATGGCAAGCGCCTGGACAATGGCAGCGTTCAGCCCTGCCGGGTGGAGGTCTTCGGCCTCGAACAGATGGTGCAGCACCCGCAATGGCCGGAGCAGGGTCAGCGAATCCTGCAATGGTTTTCGGTTCCCGAAGCCGCCGAAGCTGTGGACGAACCGCAACTGAAGGACATCATCCGCAAGCTCGAATAGCTCCCGGCGCCGGGCGGGCAGTGCGCGTTCGTAACTGGGCCTTGACACAACCTAGCGTAAGGTACGATATGCTCATCTGGTGAAATCATTTGCTGGTGGACGCGATGTGCAGTGCCGCGAATGTCATCATCGAGAAGCGCAGGTCGCTCCGCAGGCGCGTGCTGAAGCGCGCCAAGGCTCTTCTGCACGACAACAAAACAGTTCTCGATTGTGTGATCCGGGATTTGTCGGATGAGGGCGCAAGGCTCCAGATCGAGCACGCCTCGACTCTCCCCAGGCTGTTCAGGCTTTCCAATATCAGCGATGGCGAGGTGAGGGAGGTGCGCGTCGTCTGGCGAAAGGACGCCATGGCGGGCGTTGCTTTCGTTACCGCGGAGGATACCGGAAGCGAATAACCATAGGTTGTTCTCTTTTCCGTATTGCTACCTGACGTTATGTCAGTTAAGCACTGTGCAGGATGGTTGCGATTCCATTAACTGGGTCGGGGGCCTCCTGGCAGAGGTGGAGCTGGACATGGACGGACCCGGTAATCACGCACAGCAAGCCGCAAACTGGATGCGCGCGGCAGGTTGCCCCGCGGACGCGGACCAGGTGGAGCGGCGCGCATCAGCCCGGAGCAGGATCCTGAAGAAGGGCAAGCTCATTCTTCCCAACAATATCTCGGTCTATGATTGCATCATCCGCGACATCTCCCAGACTGGCGCCCGCCTGACCTGCGAGCAGACCGGCCTGCTCCCCAATGAGTTGCAACTGATGTTCTTCGCCATCCGCGAGGTTCGCTATGTGCGCGTCGTCTGGCGCAGGCCGGGTGAGCTCGGGGTTGAGTTCCTCACCCCCGCGAGACCCGCGCCCCACCTTCTTCTCTGATCGAAACGCCGGTCTCCCTCGCCGCCAGGGGGCCACACCCGGTTGCGCGGGCGGTCCGGCTGGTGTTTAAGGCGCTCCATATCATCAAATGGATGCCGGTTGCCCCATGCTTGAGAAGACATTCACGCCCGCTGAAATGGAAGCCCGGCTCTATGCCGAGTGGGAGGCGCGGGGCTTCTTCAAGCCGGGCCGCAAGCCCAAGGCAGAGCCCTATACCATCGTGATCCCGCCGCCCAATGTGACGGGCTCGCTGCACATGGGCCACGCACTCAACAACACCATCCAGGACATCCTTGTGCGCTTCGAGCGCATGCGGGGCAAGGACGTGCTGTGGCAGCCCGGTACCGACCACGCCGGCATCGCCACCCAGATGGTGGTGGAGCGCCTGCTGCAGAAGGAAAACAAGACCGACCGCCGCAGCATGGGCCGCGAGGCCTTCCTCAAGCGCGTGTGGGAATGGAAGGAAGAATCGGGCGGCACGATCTCCCGCCAGCTCCGCCGCCTCGGCGCCTCCTGCGACTGGTCGCGCGAGCGCTTCACCATGGACGAAGGCCTGTCCAAGGCGGTGCTCAAGGTCTTCGTGCAGCTCTACAAGGACGGGCTGATCTACAAGGACAAGCGGCTGGTCAACTGGGACCCGAAGCTCCTGACCGCCATCTCCGACCTCGAAGTCGTGCAGAAGGAGGTGAAGGGTTCGCTCTGGCACCTCCGCTATCCGATCGACGGCACGGATGAATTCATCGTGGTCGCCACGACGCGGCCTGAGACGATGCTGGGCGACTCGGGCGTTGCCGTTCACCCTGAGAACGAGAAGCTGAAGCATCTGATCGGCAAGATGGTGCGCCTGCCGCTGGTGGGCCGTCTCATTCCCATCGTCGGCGACGACTACGCCGACCCGGAGAAGGGAACAGGCGCTGTCAAGATCACGCCCGCGCATGACTTCAACGACTTCGACGTGGGCAAGCGCCATGATCTGACGCAGATCAACGTGCTCGATCAATTCGGCAAGGTGACGCTCGAGGGCAATGCCGACTTCCTCGAAGGTTCTCAGGTGCCCGCCGAGACCATGGCGCTGCACGGGCTTGACCGCTTCGAGGCAAGGAAGCGCATCGTCGAGGCATTCGAGGCCTTGGGGCTTCTCGACAAGATCGAGCCGCACACCAACCAGGTGCCGCATGGCGACCGCTCCGACGTGGTGATCGAGCCATGGCTGACCGAGCAATGGTATGTGAACGCTGCCGAAATGGCCAAGCCCGCCATCGCCGCGGTGGAGAAGGGCGATACCAGCTTCGTTCCGAAGAACTGGGAGAAGACCTATTACGAGTGGATGCGCAACATCCAGCCCTGGTGCATTTCGCGCCAGCTGTGGTGGGGCCACCAGATCCCCGCGTGGTATGGGCCCGACGGCACAGTGTTCGTGGAAGAGACGGAGACGGCCGCGCTGGAGGCAGCCGCGCGCCATTATGGTTCACGCTTGGAGCTGACGCGCGACGAGGACGTGCTCGACACCTGGTTCTCATCCGCCCTCTGGCCGTTCTCGACGCTGGGCTGGCCGGAGGAGACGCCGGAACTCAAGCGGCATTACAAGACGGATGTTCTTGTCACCGGCTTTGACATCATCTTCTTCTGGGTTGCCCGCATGATGATGATGGGTCTGCACTTCATGAAGGAAGTGCCGTTCCACACCGTCTACATCCATGCGCTGGTCCGCGACGAGAAGGGCCAGAAGATGTCGAAGTCCAAGGGTAACGTCATCGACCCCCTGGAACTGATCGACGCCTATGGCGCGGATGCGCTGCGCTTCACGCTGGCTGCCATGGCGGCACAGGGGCGTGACATCAAGCTCGCCAAGTCGCGCGTCGAAGGTTACCGCAACTTCGGCACCAAGCTGTGGAACGCCGCGCGCTTTGCTGAGATGAATGGCGTGGCGCATGACCCGAACTATGATCCACTCGCCGCGCGCGTGACCGTCAACCGCTGGATCGCGGGCGAGACGGCGCGGGCAGAGGCTTCCGTGCGTCAGGCGCTTGCCGACTACAAGTTCAACGAGGCAGCAGCTGCGCTGTACCAGTTCGTGTGGAACGTGTTCTGCGACTGGTATCTCGAACTCATCAAGCCGATCCTCACCGGCACGGACGAGGCCGCCAAGGCCGAAACGCGCGCCACCACCGCCTGGGTGATGGACCAGATCCTGCTGCTGCTCCACCCCTTCATGCCTTTCGTGACGGAGGAGTTGTGGCAGCAGACGGGCAAGCGCAGCACATGGCTGATTGAGACTGACTGGCCCTCCTACAAGGGTGTGGGCGATCCCTCCGCCGACGCTGAGATGGAATGGGTCATCCGCTTCATCTCCGAAGTGCGCTCAGTGCGCGCCGAGATGAATGTCCCCGCCGGCGCCAAGATCGCCTGCGTGATCGTCAGTGCCAACAGCGAGACGCGCCGCCGGGCGGATGGCTGGGAAAACGAGATTATGCGGCTGGCGCGGCTCTCATCCCTCTCGTTTGAGGACCAGGTGCCGAAGGCCTCCGCGCAGATCGTGCTGGACGAGGCCACTGTGGCGCTGCCGCTCGAAGGCGTGATCGATTTTGGCGCCGAGAAGGCAAGGCTGGCGAAGGAACTCGAGAAGATCGCCAAGGATGTGGCCGCCATCGATGGCCGCCTCAACAATCCCGGCTTCGTCGCCAAGGCGCCGCCCGAGGTGCTGGAGGAGAGCCGGGACAGGAAGACCGAACTCTCTGCCCGCAAGGCGAAGGTCGACGAGGCGCTGGCGCGGCTGGGTTAGAGCATGAACGCCAAAAGTGGAAACCACTTTTGCGATAAGATCATGCTCAAGGAATTGATCTTGCGCGCGTGCTTTTCGACCAGGTGATTCCAGCTGGTCGGAACGCGCGCCAGGCATCACTAGGCTTTGCGCAGGTCCTCCTCGGCATGCTGGCCAATGAGCGCACCTTGATCTACGCGACCGGCGGTTTGAGCGCCACCGGTGAGGAAATCGAGATCACCAATTGCGAGGCGTTTTCAGCCTCTGCCCAGTGCGGCTATGATTCCATCGGCCATGCCGGTTGGCAGGTTGGCGCAGGCGTCGAGTACTTCGCCACCGACAGGGTGTCGGTCAAGGCGGAATATCTGTACGGCTGGTATGATAATGAAAAGCTGACTCTCGTGCGGGACGGGGCTGAAAGGCTTGAATCCGACAATGAGCTTCAGACGAACACCTTGAGGATGGGTGTCTCCTACCATTTCAACGGCCAATAACCGGCTTCACGCCGGTTGTCTCACAGGGCGAGCAGCGCCTTCACTGCTGTGATGGTGGCGAGCCCCGCCAGTACGACGAGCACGATCCGGCGGAAGCGTTTGGGGTCGGCGGTCTTGAAGCTCCTGGCGCCAAGCCACACGCCCGCGGCCAGCGCGGGAAGGAAGGCCAGCGCCAGGAGGCCGGACTGGCTGGTGACCAGCCCCTCCCTCGCCAGGAAGGCCAGCCCGACAAGGTCGGTGAACAGGAAATAGGCGATCAGCGATGCCCGGCCTGCCGCATGGCCGGCGGGGCTCGCAAAGTAAAACAGCACCACTGGCGGGCCACCCATGCCAAAGGCGCCATTGGCAAGCCCGGTGGCGGTGCCCACCGCCAGCGTGGCCGGGGCGGCGGGCATTTTCGTGAGAGAGAAGCCGCGCCACAGCAGGGCGGTCGCCGTCAGCACGAAGACCGATAGCGCCAGCGTCATCGGCGCCTGGGGGAAATTCGCCAGCGCGTGGACGCCAAGCGGCGTTCCGGCAACCGCTCCGACCATCAGAAGCCCGAGGGAGCGCCAATGCACCTGCCGCCAGATGGAGGGAAGCAGATGAAGGCTTGCCGCCACCTCGAGCAGGAATATGGCCGGGATCACCTGCGCGGGCGGAAAAAGAAGAGATAGCGCCGTGATGGAGAGCAGCGAGAAGCCGAAGCCCGAATAACCCCTGACGATCGCGGCAAGAAAAATGAAAGCCGAGGCGGCGGCAAGCGGCAGGAGGTCGGCAGGGGTCAAGGCGGCAATTCCTTCGATGCTGGAAGGAAATGCCCAATTGCTGCGCCCTGACAGAGCCAGTTCCGCCCGAACTAGTGGACGGGCGGACGGCCCTGCGGGATCTGGCCGTCAGGCTGGATCAGCCCGATGATGGCCCCCGCCGTGTCGCAGACCACCGAAAGGCGCCCGACACCCGGCAGGCGGAAGGCCGGCCGGAGGATTTCACCCCCTGCCTCCTCGGCACGCGTCTGGGCTGCGAGGATGTCTTCCACCTCCAGGTAAGTCATCCAATGGGTCGGGATGCCTTCGAACTCGGGCTCGGTCAGCTGGAAGATGCCGCCCACGGCGCGGCCCTCCTTGTGGGCCACCCAGTAACGCGTGCCATCCGGCAAGGTGGTGGGGTGGAAGTCCCAGCCCAGCGTCTCGTTGTAGAAGTGGCGAGCCTTTTCCGGCTCCCAGGTGTTCAGTTCGTGCCACCAGACCTTGAGCGGCGTGGATGTCATGCGATTCTCCCTTTCTGGTTCAGGGGGGAAGGGGGTTCAGTCGCCGTGGGTTGAGAGAATCAGTGCTGAACCCGGCATCCGTGTGGCAAGACCGGGATGGATTGTGGCGGATGGCCTGAAGAACAGCTATTCTTGGTGTGCGCCGCAACAATTTGGCTGCGAAAGCCGTTCAGCAGCCCCCAAAAGCTTCGATTTTCCCGCAAATTGGGGTTGACGGCGCGCGCTCCCCTCTGTAGATATCCGCACGCTTCCCAACGGCAGGCAGTCGGTGCTCCGCGCAACGAAACGCTTTCGAGGGCAGCGAAGAGAAAACATTCAAGGTCAAGACCCTGAGAGCCCTGCCGGTTCTAGGGTCCTCTGGTTTTGGAGCACTGCGCGATCCAAGAGCCCGGATCACGCTGGTGTTTTTTTTATGTGCAATCGGGTTCGAAGGTAGAGACCAGGCCACAATGCCGACGATCAACCAGCTTATTCGCAAGCCGCGCCAGGCGCCGACCTATCGTAACAAGGTCCCGGCGATGCAGGCCTGCCCGCAGAAGCGCGGCGTTTGCACGCGCGTCTACACCACCACGCCGAAGAAGCCGAACTCGGCGCTCCGCAAGGTGGCAAAGGTTCGCCTCACCAACGGCTTCGAAGTCGTTAGCTACATTCCGGGTGAGGGTCATAACCTCCAGGAACACTCCGTGGTCATGATCCGCGGCGGCCGCGTGAAGGACCTTCCGGGCGTGCGCTACCACATCATCCGCGGCGTGCTCGACACGCAGGGCATCGTCAAGCGCCGTCAGCGCCGTTCGAAGTACGGCGCGAAGCGTCCGAAGTAAGATCGGGGAGATCAGAAAATGTCGCGTCGTCATCGCGCCGAAAAGCGTGAAATCAATCCGGATCCGAAGTTCGGCGATCTCGTCGTCTCGAAGTTCATGAACAACCTCATGTATGAGGGCAAGAAGTCGGTTGCCGAAGGCATCGTCTACGGCGCCTTCGACAAGATCCAGGCGAAGGCCAAGGCGGACCCCATCCAGGTGTTCCACGACGCCCTCAACAATGTCGCTCCGGCCATCGAGGTGCGTTCCCGCCGTGTGGGCGGCGCCACCTATCAGGTGCCCGTCGAGGTCCGCACCGAGCGCCGCCAGGCGCTGGCGATCCGCTGGATCATCACCGCGGCCCGCAACCGCAACGAGACCACCATGGTTGACCGTCTGTCGGGCGAACTGCTCGATGCCTCGCAGAACCGCGGCACTGCCGTGAAGAAGCGCGAAGACACCCACAAGATGGCGGAAGCGAACCGCGCCTTCTCGCACTATCGCTGGTAAGAGATACAGGACACTAAGATTATGGCCCGCGTTCACGCCCTCGAGGACTATCGCAACTTCGGCATCATGGCTCACATTGATGCCGGCAAGACGACGACGACCGAGCGCATCCTCTATTACACCGGCAAGAGCCACAAGATCGGCGAAGTGCACGACGGTGCTGCCACCATGGACTTCATGGAGCAGGAGCAGGAGCGCGGCATCACCATCACGTCAGCTGCCACCACCGCTTTCTGGAACGGCAAGCGGATGAACATCATCGACACACCCGGCCACGTGGACTTCACGATTGAAGTCGAGCGTTCGCTGCGTGTGCTCGACGGTGCTGTCTGCGTGCTCGACTCGAACCAGGGCGTTGAACCCCAGACCGAGACCGTGTGGCGCCAGGGCGACAAGTACTCGGTTCCGCGCATTGTCTTCTGTAACAAGATGGACAAGACCGGCGCTTCATTCGAGCAGTGCATCAAGGACATCAAGGAGCGTCTCGGTGCGCGTCCCGTCCCCATCCAGCTGCCGATCGGCTCCGAGACCAACTTCAGGGGCATCATTGACCTCGTCCGCATGAAGGCCGTCGTCTGGGAAGACGAGGCGCTGGGCGCCAAGTTCCACGACGAAGACATTCCGGACGACCTCCTTGCTGCTTCCGAGCAGGCCCGCGCCGAGATGATCGAAGCTTGCGCCGAACTCGACGACCAGGCCATGGACGATTATCTCAATGGCAAGGAAATCGACAACCCGACCATCAAGAGGCTGCTGCGCAAGGCCGTTCTGACCGGCGCCTTCTTCCCCGTGCTGTGCGGCTCGGCCTTCAAGAACAAGGGCGTGCAGCCGTTGCTCGACGCGGTCGTTGACTATCTCCCGTCGCCGCTCGACCGTCCGGCCATTAAGGGCATCGACGCCAAGACAGGCGAAGAAACCACGCGCCCGTCGTCGGATACCGAGCCGCTGTCGCTCCTCGCCTTCAAGCTGATGGACGACCAGTACGGCATCCTGACCTTCTGCCGCATCTATTCCGGCGTCCTGCACAAGGGCACGGCACTCCTGAACTCTACCCGCGAAAAGACCGAGCGCGTCGGCCGCATGGTTCTCATGCACGCCAACAACCGTGAGGAAATCGCGGAAGCCTATGCCGGCGACATCGTCGCTCTCGTGGGCCTCAAGGAAACCCGCACCGGTGACACGCTGTGCGATCCCAACAAGCCCGTCATCCTCGAGAAGATGGAATTCCCCGATCCCGTCATCGAGATGAAGGTCGAGCCCAAGACCAAGGGCGACCAGGAAAAGATGGCCGTGGCGCTGTACAAGCTCGCTGCCGAGGATCCGTCCTTCCGCGTCTCCACCGACTCTGAGTCGGGCGAGACCATCATCAAGGGCATGGGCGAGCTTCACCTCGACATCAAGGTCGACATTCTGAAGCGTACCCACAAGGTCGAAGTTCAGGTTGGCGCACCGCAGGTTGCCTACCGTGAGGCGATCACCCGCAAGGTGACCAAGGACTACACCCACAAGAAGCAGACCGGTGGTACGGGCCAGTTCGCCCGCGTCATCCTCGAGATCGAACCCAACGAAGCCGGTGCTGGTAACGCCTTCGAGTCCCGCGTCGTCGGCGGCTCGGTGCCGAAGGAATATGTGCCCGGCGTCGAAAAGGGTCTGAACTCGGTTCTGTCCTCTGGCCCGCTGATCGGCTTCCCGGTCGTCGACCTCAAGGTTGCGCTGATCGACGGCGCTTATCACGAGGTTGACTCCTCCGCGATCGCCTTCGAAATCGCCACCCGCGCTGCGATGCGCGAAGCCTTCGAAAACGCTGGCGCTGTGTTGCTCGAGCCGATGATGAAGGTCGAAGTGACGTCTCCGGAAGAGTTTGTCGGTTCCGTGATCGGCGACCTCAACTCCCGCCGCGGCCAGATCGTCGGCACCTCGATGCGCGGCAACGCCAACATCATCAACGCGCTGGTGCCGCTTGCCAACATGTTTGGCTACATCAACAACCTGCGCTCTATGAGCCAGGGACGTGCATCCTACACGATGCAGTTCGACCACTATGCCCAGGTTCCGGGCCAGGTGGCCGAAGAGATCAAAAAGAAATACGCCTAATCAAGCTGAGAACGGAGACATCCGATGGCCAAAGAGAAATTCAACCGCGACAAGCCGCACTGCAACATTGGCACGATTGGTCACGTTGACCATGGCAAGACGTCGCTGACGGCAGCGATCACCAAGGTTCTGGCGGAGACGGGCGGTGCGACGTTCACGGCTTACGACCAGATCGACAAGGCGCCCGAAGAGCGCGCCCGCGGCATCACGATCAACACGGCCCACGTCGAATATCAGACGAAGGCCCGTCACTATGCCCACGTCGATTGCCCTGGCCACG
>NZ_JBIICB010000156.1:0-9724 GCF_044239095.1 Aestuariivirga sp.
ACGAAGTTGGGGGAGGTGAGGGACCGCGGGGCTCCGAATTGTATGCAGCGCCCTTGTTCCCTCATCTCCCCGTTGCGTTCCGCAACGGGTCCCTTCTTCTCCCGCTGAAGGAGCGGGAGAAGACATCGGCCGTCACAAGGTTTCCATTTGATCGCCCGCCGCTCTAGCTAGCAAAGCCACCCACTCCATACGCGCCCAGAAAGCTTCTGCCCCCTAAGGCGGCGGGCGGCCAGCTGAGATCACCCCCCATTTCTTACCGTCATGCCAAGCGAAAGCTGGCATTCCGCCTTCGCTGGCATGACGGCACGGCCGGCGCGCAAATCCTCCAGCGTATCCGCTTTTGCGGATCATGTTCGAATGCACAATCTCTGCATCAGGGTCTCCTGCCGCAGCTTTGCTGCGGTCTCTTCAGTCGCGTACCTTTTTCCTTGGCATGTTCTGACCCTGCTTGATGCCAAAAGACACGCCTCGAGTCGGCCCACTTCAATGAGGTGGATCAGATCAACCGATAGAAGAAGCTCCGATAGCTATTCACATCTTAGATTGCATCCCAGACTGTCTGCATCATCGGACAGTGGCCGCTGTCAATGAGTGATCAGGCAACACGCGCAGTTGCCACGCATGGTCAACCGCACATCAACTTCCCGCAACAAAAACCATGCCGACAAGCATCCGCCAGCAACGCGTTTTCAACCGCAATCACCGCCTTGCGACAACAACGGGCGATCTGGAACATTCGCGCGCCATCCGTTCCGTCACCTCAGCGAAACTGTTGTGCCGCGCTTTCTGTCCGCATGCGCTGCAACCAAAGCGGGAGGCCAGCTTTCGCTGGCGTGACGGTGGGACTTGGGCCTTGACCTTGATTGCCAGCCCGCGGCGCTAGCTTTCCGCGCCGCCGTCCTTGTCCTCGATGCCGTAGCGGTGGAGCTTCACATAGAGGCTCTGGCGGGAGAGGCCCAGCATGTCGGCCGTGCTGGCGCGGTTATTGTCGTTGAGTTGCAGGGCGGCCTCGATGCACAATCTCTCAATGATATCCGTGGCTTCGCGTACCAGGTCCTTCAGGGGCACCTTGCCGACGAGCTTGGTCATCTCCTCCACCGAGCGCAGCAGGCTGCGCTTGTTGGGGTCAACCTCGGCGGCGCGGCGGTTGGTGCGGCGCAGCGAGAAGCCGTAGCAGGCGGGGTTGCCGGGCGGCGAGGCGACGCCTGAGACCTCCACATCCTCCACCGCGCCGAACTGGCCGCGCAGCATGGTCTGGAATTGGCGCACCGCGCCCTTTTCCGCCAAGCTGTTGAAAAGAACGGAAACATCAACGCCCGCGCGGCCCAGCCAGCGGTCAATCGGCTCGCCGCGGGCCTGTTCCTCGCTGCCCAGCTGCGCGCTGTCCAGGAAGGCGGCGTTGGCTGAGAGGATCCGGCGGTCGAGGTCGGTCACCACGAAGGGTTCCGGCATGTCGCGGATCACGTTCATGACGCCGGCCTGGGCGCGCGAGATCACGATGCCGCTGGCGCCCGCCGCGATGGGCTGCAGGCGCATCAGGTAGCAGGTGGCGCTGTCCTGGCGGAAGATGGTGGCGGAGAGCACCGCCTGCTGCTGGCCGCCTTCCAGGCTGAGGGCGACGTCGTCCGCCCGGCCGGTGGCCTTGAGCGAGCCCATGAGCTGGTCGACCTGCTGCTGGTCGGCGCCGTCGAAAAGGCTCTGGAACTGCATGCCAATCAGGCGTTTCATCGGCTTGCCGACGAGCGTGGCGGCGGCCGCGTTGGTCTCCATCACCCGCGACGTGCGGGCATCGACCACCACGATCGCCTCCGAGGCCACCTGCATCAGCAGGCGGTAGCGGGTTTCGGCGTGGCGGAGCCTGGCATATTCCTGCTCGATCGATTGCTCCGCCGCCAGCAGGCGCTGCTGGATGGCGGCAAGGCTGCGCATGTCGCGGCCGATGGCCAGGAACTGTCCGCGGGCGCCGGCCTTCATCACGCTGTAGCGCACGGGAATGTCCGGGGCGCCTGAAACCGGGTGGTTGATCTGGCGCCAGCGCGGGGGAAGGCCCAGGGCTGCCTCCTGGATCATCTGCTCGATCTTGGGCTGGCTCTCGATGGTGGAGACCTCGCTCCAGGCGCGGCCGGCCCAGGAGGCGGCCTGCATCCCCTGCATGTCGCCCGCGGTGATGACGCTTTCGGCCACGGTGCCGTCGGCGTTGATCACCAGGGCGATATCAACGGCGGCGGAGAACAGAAGTGCGGCCTCGGCCGCTTCCAGCCTGGCCAGCAGCCCGGCGATATCGGCAGCGGCTGCGCTGTTCTGTGGAGTGTGAGACACGCGTCTGAGCGTCACGGTCTTGTCCTTTTCCGGCAACGGGTTGGGCGCCACATGTCAACTCACTCCCGCAAGGGCGTGCCAACGCCTTGCCTGGATTACCGCCTCTTGGGCATCGCTGACCACGGCGTCCGCGCCGAGCGGCGGCGTGAGGCGGGCTTGTCCGGATACGGCAACCCCGCCAACCATGATGCGAATATTGCGGTTGCGCGACTGCGCCCGAACCTCCCGGATGGCAGACCGGAGGGCTGGAAGCAGGCGCTCACCACTCACTGAAAATCCCACAAAATCATATACTTCCTCGGCGGCGGCCTGGCCCGCCAGCCCGTCCGTTGCGGTCTGCAGGCTGCGCACCCGCCAGCCGTCGCGCAGCAGCAGTTCCTCCACCATGCGCAAGCCCAGCAGGTGCTGCTCGCCGGGGGCTGGCATGAGCAGCGCCGCGCCGCGGTCGAGAAGTAAGTCCCCCGCGGGCAGCCGCAGCTGCCGCATCAGGCGCTGGATGCGTGACAGGCCAAGTGTCACGTCCAGAAAGCTCGCATCGTCGCTGCACCACATGTCCCCCATCAGCCGCGCCGTGGGCGCGAGGAGTTCGAGCATTATCGATTCGGCGCTGGCGCCATCCTCGAGAAGCTGCTCGATCAGCGCGCGAGCGTCCGAATCATCCGGACTGAAAACCAGGTGTGCGAAGGTTTCCACCATCTCCGGTGGTATGCCGCGCAGCCGGAAAGAGGGCACATCATTCATGCCCGCCACCCCAATTCACATCTATCAAGCACGCTCATCGGACCTACCCGCTCAAGCGATGGACACCCACGATCCGCCCGCCACCCTCGCGGACCCCAAAGGCCCATCGAAGCTCGCGTGCTGCCACAGCAAAAAAAGAGAAATCCCTCAAAGCTGCGACACCCATACTATGTCGCAAATTTCTGACGTCAACAAGTATTGACACATTTGAGGGGCGGGATTAGCGTCATCGGAGGGTTACATTCCTCCACCCCGCGTCAAGCGGGAGTGTAGCGGACCCGGGAGAGCGACAAATGCAAGTGCTTCGCCGCCAGCACGAAACCCGAACAGGGCTCTACACCGACGCCGAGCGGCGCCGGCGGGATTCTTCCCCCTGGACTCTCGTGCAAGCCATTCTGGCACCTCTGCAATTCCTCGTTTTCCTGGTGAGCCTGGGCCTCGTGCTGCGCGCCCTGTTGACTGGCGAAGGGGCCTTCGCGGCCAATGTCTCCATCATCCTCAAGACGCTGCTTCTCTATACCATCATGGTGACGGGCTCCCTGTGGGAGAAGGATGTGTTCGGCAAGTATCTCTTTGCCGACGCCTTCTTCTGGGAAGATGCGGTGAGCTTCATCGTGATCGCGCTGCATACGGCTTATCTCGTTTGCCTTCTCACGGGCTCTTTAAGCGAATCGGGCCTGCTGGTGCTCGCACTCGTTGCCTATGCAGCCTACGTCATCAACGCCGCACAGTTCCTGCTGAAGCTCCGCGCAGCACGGCTGCAGATGGAGGCCCAGTCATGAACGTTCCCTTCCGCCCCGCCCCGCAAGGCAATGGCTGCTCCGATGCGCCGGTTCTGCGCCAGCGCGGACAGCGCGAGGTGTTCTGTGGCCTGACCGGAATCGTCTGGCTGCACCGGAAGATTCAGGATGCCTTCTTCCTCGTCGTGGGCTCGCGCACCTGCGCGCATCTGATCCAGTCCGCCGCGGGTGTGATGATCTTCGCCGAGCCGCGATTCGCCACCGCCATCATCGATGAGCGTGACCTGGCGGGCCTGTCCGAACTCGATGGCGAGCTCGATAAGGTGGTGAACCGCCTGCTGGAGCGGCGGCCTGACATCAAGATGCTGTTCCTCGTCGGCTCCTGCCCGTCCGAGGTGATCAAGCTTGACTTGAAGCGCGCTGCGTCGCGCCTGTCGCAAATTCATTCCCCGAAGGTCCGTGTGCTGAATTATTCCGGCAGCGGGATCGAGACCACCTTCACCCAAGGGGAAGATGCCTGTTTAGCCGCGCTGGTACCCTTCTCCCCCCTTCCAGCCTCCGGCTCTGTGCCCCCGCTCCTTGTGGCGGGGGCACTTTCTGACGTGGTCGAGGACCAGTTCCGGCGGATCTTCGCCGAGATGGGCATCCCCGACGTGGCCTTCCTGCCGGCCCGCACTGCGAACACCATGCCGCCCGTGGGACCCGGCATGAAATATCTGCTGGCACAGCCATTCCTGAACGATACGGCCCGCGCGCTGGACGAGCGCGGCGCCACGCATATCCCCGCCCCCTTCCCGCTCGGCGCGGAAGGAACGACGGCGTGGTTCAAGGCTGCCGCCGATGCGCTGGGCGTCTCCAACGCGAAGTTCCGCGCGGCGACCGACGCAGGCCACATCCGCGCCAAGCTGGCGCTGAAGCCGCATCTCGAATCGCTTTCCGGCAAGCGCATCTTCTTCTTCCCTGATTCACAGCTGGAAATTCCGCTGGCGCGCTTCGTCTCCGAGGAACTCGGCATGGAGCCGGTCGAGGTCGGCACACCCTATCTGCAGCGCACGCATCTGGCGCAGGAGCTTGCGCGTTTGCCCGCCAGCACCATGCTGAGCGAGGGGCAGGACGTGGAAAAGCAGCTGGACCGCTGCCGTGAGGCAAAGCCGGACCTGGTGGTGTGCGGGCTGGGCCTTGCCAATCCGCTGGAGGCCGAGGGCTTCACTACCAAATGGTCCATCGAACTCGTCTTCACCCCGATCCAGGGCTATGATCAGGCGGGCGACCTTGCGCGCCTGTTCTCGCGTCCCCTCGACCGGCAGATGCGGTTGGGGGTGTAACCATGCAGCTCACCCTCTGGACCTATGAAGGACCGCCGCATGTGGGGGCGATGCGCATCGCCACTGCGATGAAGGGCATGCATTACGTTCTCCATGCGCCGCAGGGCGACACCTATGCCGACCTGCTGTTCACCATGATCGAGCGGCGCAGTGCCCGCCCGCCCGTGACCTACACCACCTTCCAGGCGCGTGACCTTGGCGGCGACACGGCGGAACTGTTCAAGACCGCCTGCAATGATGCCTATGAGCGCTTTGCACCGCAGGCGATGATCGTCGGTGCGTCCTGCACGGCGGAACTCATTCAGGATGATCCGGGAGGTCTTGCCAAGGCGCTGGCGTTGCCGATCCCCGTCATTCCGCTCGAGCTTCCTTCCTACCAGAAAAAGGAGAACTGGGGCGCGTCCGAGACCTTCTACCAGATCGTGCGCAATCTCTGTAAGCCGCGTGCGGCGGATGCGGATTTCAACCCGCGCTCCTGCAACATCTTAGGACCCACGGCGCTGGGCTTCCGCCACCGTGACGACTTGGCCGAGATCTCCGGCCTTCTGACGAAGCTGGGCATCACCATCAATGTGGTGGCGCCGCTCAATGCGACGCCGGATGACATCCGCCGCATTCCGGACGCTGCCTTCAACGTGGTGCTCTACCCCGAGACGGCGGAAACCGCCGGGCGCTGGCTGGAGCGGAACTGCAAGCAGCCGATGACGACGATCATGCCGATCGGCGTTTCCGCAACGCGCGAATTCGTGATGCAGGTGGCGAAGCTCGCCGGTGTCGATGCCACAACGGTGCTGGAGGAGCAGGCCTCTCGCCTTCCCTGGTATTCACGCTCGGTCGATTCGACCTACCTCACGGGCAAGCGCGTGTTCATCTTCGGCGATGCCAGCCATGCCATTGCGGCGGCGCGGATGGCGAAGGAAGAACTTGGCTTCGATGTCGTGGGGCTTGGAACTTACTCCCGCGAATTCGCCCGCCCCGTGCGCGAGATGGCGGCGAAGCTCGGGATCGAGGCGCTGATCACCGATGATTACCTCGAGGTCGAGGCGAAGGTGGCGGAGTTGCAGCCGGAACTGGTGCTCGGCACGCAGATGGAACGCCACATCGCCAAGAAGCATGGCGTGCCCTGCGCGGTGATCTCCGCGCCCGTGCATGTGCAGGATTTCCCGGCGCGCTATTCGCCGCAGATGGGGTTTGAAGGCGCCAACGTGATCTTCGACAGCTGGGTTCACCCGCTGATGATGGGGCTTGAGGAACATCTGATCCACATGTTCCGCAACGACTTCGAGTTCAACGACAAGGCCGCGCCCTCGCACCTCGGCCATGGCTCCTCGCGGCCTGTCGAAGCCCCCGTTGAAAAGAAGGAAGGCGGCTGGGCGCCCGAGGCCGAGAAGGAATTGCAGAAGGTCCCCTTCTTCGTGCGCGGCAAGGCGCGCCGGAATACCGAACGCTTTGCCGCCGAGCGCGGCCTCACCCTCATCACCGTCGAGACGCTGTACGATGCCAAAGCACATTACAGCCGGTAGCGCGCCCATGCGGGTCACCATCGTCACCCTCGACAATCATCTGACGGGGGCGGTGAGCCGCGTCCGCTCTCAGCTCGCGCGCGAGGCGCCGGGGCTGGAGCTGACCGTTCACGCCGCATCGAACTGGGCCGCGAGCCCGGACTCGCTCAGGGCCTGCATCGAGGATATCGGCCAGGCCAACATCGTGATCGCCACCATGCTGTTCATGGAAGATCACATCCAGGCCGTGATGCCGGCGCTTCAGGCGCGCCGCGAAAACTGCGACGCCATGGTGTGCTTCATGTCGGCGGGCGAGGTGATCAAGCTCACAAGGCTTGGCCGCTTCAACATGGGTGGCGCGCAGGGTCCGATCATCAGCCTCTTGAAGAAGCTGCGCGGGGCCAAGACCAACAACGCGACCGAGAAGGCAACCGCGGGTGAAAAGCAGCTGGCCATGCTGAAGCGGCTGCCCAAGATCCTTCGCTTCATCCCCGGCTCCGCCCAGGACGTGCGGGCCTATTTCCTGGCCATGCAGTATTGGCTGGCGGGCTCGGAAGAGAACATCGGCAACATGGTGCGCTTCCTCGTGGCGAAATTCGCCGAGGGGCCGCGCAAGGGCCTGCGCCAGACCATCAGCTTCGAAGACCCGAAGTCCTACCCGGAAGTGGGCGTCTATCACCCCCGCCTTGCAAATCGCATGAGCGAGACGGCGGACAAGCTTCCCGCACCGCCCACCGTGCGCAAGGGCACCGTGGGTCTGCTGCTGATGCGCTCCTACGTGCTCTCGGGCGACACGGCGCATTATGACGGCGTGATCGCGGCCTTCGAATCGCGCGGGCTGAAAGTGATCCCCGCCTTCGCGACGGGCCTCGACCAGCGCCCGGCGATCGAGCGCTTCTTCATGAAGAATGGCCAGCCTTCGATTGATGCGCTGGTCTCGCTCAGCGGCTTCTCGCTCGTCGGCGGACCGGCCTACAATGATGCCAAGGGTGCCGAAGAGATGCTGGCGCGGCTGGACGTGCCCTATCTCGCCGCTCAGCCCGTGGAATTCCAGACGCTGGAAGAATGGGAAGGCTCCGAGCGCGGGCTGCACCCGATCGAGACCACCATGATGATCGCCATCCCCGAACTCGACGGCGCTGCGGGCGGCGTGGTGTTTGGCGGGCGCAGCGGGCTCGATGATGGCGAGCGCGGCATGCGCGTGCACGCTGAGCGCGCCGCCATGCTGGCGGGCCGTGTCGCCAAGCTGGTGGCACTGCGCCAGGCGCAGAAGGCCGAGCGCAAGATCGCCATCGTGCTGTTCAACTTTCCGCCCAATGCGGGGGCGGTCGGCACGGCTGCCTTCCTCGCGGTGTTCGAATCGCTGTTCAACACGCTGAAGGCGATGAAGGCCGATGGCTACCAGGTGGAGGTGCCCTCCTCCGTCGATGAGCTTCAGGCGCGCATCCTGAAAGGAAATGCCGAGCGCTTCGGCAGCGACGCCAATGTGATCCACCGCATTCCCGCCGATGACCATGTGCGGCGCGAGAAATATCTGAACGAGATTGAGGCCCAGTGGGGCCCGGCTCCCGGGCGCCAGCAGGCGGACGGTTCGAGCATCCATGTGCTGGGCGAGCGCTTCGGCAATGTCTTCGTCGGCATCCAACCCGCCTTCGGCTACGAAGGCGACCCGATGCGGCTGCTGTTCGAGAAGAGCTTCACGCCGACCCATGCCTTCTCCGCCTTCTACCGCTATCTGCGCGAGGATTTCGGCGCGCATGCGGTGCTGCATTTCGGCACGCATGGCGCGCTGGAATTCATGCCCGGCAAGCAGTCCGGCCTGTCGGAGGCCTGCTGGCCGGACCGGCTGATCGCTGACATGCCGAACCTCTATCTCTATGCCGCCAACAATCCGTCGGAAGGCACCATTGCCAAGCGGCGCGGGGCTGCGACGCTCATCAGCTATCTGACGCCGCCGCTGTCACAGGCGGGGCTTTATCGCGGGCTCGTGGACCTCAAGGCCTCGATCAGCCGCTGGCGCGGGCTGGAGCCCGATGCGCCGGAGCGCCATGACCTGGCCGTGCTGGTGCAGGCGCAGGCCGCACAGGTCGACCTTTCCGAAGCAGAGCCGATGTGGGATGCCGCCGAGCCGCGCATCAACCGCCTGCAGCAGCAGATCCTGGAACTCGAATACACGCTGATCCCGCATGGCTTGCATGTGGTGGGCGAGGCGATGAGTGCGGAAGCCCGGCGCGAGACTCTGGCCAATGTGGCCGAAGCCGGAACCGGTGCCGACCTTGAACGGATGGAGCAACTGCTCTCCGAGGACCACGAGCTCACCGGCCTGCTGCGCGCGCTCGATGCACGCTTCATCCGGCCTGTTGCAGGTGGCGACCTGATCCGCTCGCCCGAGATCCTGCCCACGGGGCGGAACCTGCATGGCTTTGACCCCTTCCGCATCCCCTCCGCCTTCGCGCTGAAGGATGGCGCGCGGCAGGCGGGGCTGCTGCTCGACACGCATGTGGCTTCCGGCAAGCCGCTGCCTGAGACGGTGGCGCTGGTGCTGTGGGGCACTGACAACCTCAAGAGCGAGGGCGGGCCGATTGCCCAGGCGCTGGCGCTGCTGGGTGCCGCACCGCGCTTCGACAGTTTCGGCCGGCTGTGCGGGGCGCAGTTGCTGCCGCTGGCCGAACTCGGCCGCCCGCGCGTGGACGTGATGCTCACCCTGTCCGGCATCTTCCGCGATCTGCTGCCGCTTCAGACGCGGATGCTGGCCGAGGCCTGCTGGCTCGCCGCATCGGCTGATGAGCCGCTAGATATGAATTTCGTGCGCAAGCATGCGCTGGCGCATATGGCAGCGAACAACTGCGACCTTGAGACGGCGGCACTCCGCGTGTTCAGCAATGCCGATGGCGCCTATGGTTCCAACGTCAACATGCTGGTCGACAGCGGGCGCTGGGAAGACGAGGACGAGCTGGGCGACATGTTCGCAAAGCGCAAGTCCTTCGCCCATGGCCGCCATGGTCAGGTGGCGCAGCAGTCACAGCTGATGGCCTCCGTGCTGTCGGGCGTCGACCTTGCTTACCAGAATCTGGAGTCGGTCGAGCTGGGTGTGACG
>NZ_JBIICB010000157.1:0-9653 GCF_044239095.1 Aestuariivirga sp.
GTTGGATCGAGCGGAACAGACGGTCAAGGATGTTGGCGCGTTCGATGATGTAGCCCATGAACACGAACAGCGGCACGGAGATGAGAATGTCGTTTGTCATCACCGACCAGGTGCGCTGCACCAGAAGTGACATCACCGGTTCCCAATTGCCGTCGAAGGCCAGATAGGCGAAGCCCACCGCCATGGCCATCAGCGTGAAGGCAATCGGAAAGCCGAGCATGATGAGCCCGACGAACATGATGAGCATCAGGACGCCAAGTTGCGGATCCGTCATGTGCTTGCCCCCCGGCTGGCGCGGTCTTCAAGGATGAGTTTTTCGAGTTCCTCCACATCGTGAAGGCGTTGCGGCCAGCCACCCGTGCGGATGCAGACGAGGCAGCGCGCCACCTCAACCACACCCTGCAGCAGCAGCAGAACGCCGGTCACAGGAATCACCGTCTTGTAATGATAAATCGGCGGACCCGACGGGCTATAGGCCGAATGCTCATGGCTGAACCAGGATTGGGCGGCGAAGCCATAGCCTGAATAGATGAAGGCAATGATGGCGGGGAAGAAGAACAGCACATACAGCAAGAGATCCATCATCGCCTGCCGGCGCTGCGGCCAGGCGCGGTAAAGGAAGTCGCCGCGCACATGCGCATTGCGCGACAGTGCATAGGCACCCGCCATGATGAAGAGAAGACCGTAGAGAATGTAGCTCGCATCAAACGCCCAGTCGGTCGGCGCACCCAGCACATAGCGGGAGAACACCTCGTAGCTGACGGCAAAGGTCAGCAGAAATATAGACCAGGCAAAGAACTGCCCCACGATGGCGCTGACCCGGTCAACCGGCAGCAGAAGACGCTGCAGGCGCGGCGCCCAAGCCTCTCCCGGTATGCGCGGCTTCAGTTGCAGCCAGAAACTGGCGAGGATCATCGCGACGCCAGCCCAGAAGGCGAGCGGAGAGTAGGGAGTCGTTCCCTTCTTCGCATGGGCTTCGGTGAGCAGCGCACAGCGTTCCGCCCAGGAGACGAAGCAGGCAAAGCTGTTATTGGGCCTCAGTCCCTTGCTGGCGACCATCCGGCCGACCTCGCCATAGGCGGAGAGCGACCAGAACATGGCCGCGATCACCACCGCGACGCCAAGTGCAAAGAGCGCGAACGCCCAGCGGTCGAGCTTCATGCCTCACCCCCCTCAAGCCGCGCCGCCGCAGGGCGTCTCACCCATGCGGCGGCTACAGCGCTAGCGCGCGTTCCGACCAGGTGGAATCACCTGGTCGAAAAGAACTCGCGCATGATCAATTGCTTGAGCATGATCTTATCGCAAAAGTGGTTTCCACTTGTGCGGATCATGCTCTAAGCTGTCTCAGGCCTTGAAGAAGTGATCGTAGGCGAGTTTCTGATCGACTTCGAGTTCGAACTGCGCGCCGACCACCCGCTTGGCCCAGGCCTTCTGGCTCTCGACCACCTTGGCGAAGAACGGATCGGCAGACTGCGCTGCGATGACCTTGTCCCAAGCCGCAAGCTGCGCTTGCAGAACTGACTCCGGCGTCTGGTGCACCTTTACGCCAGCAGCTTTCAGCGCCTCGAGGTCGCTGGAGTAGCGATCCATCGCCTTCCAGCTCATGTCGGCGGAGGCCGCTTCAGCGGAATAGCGGATGACGGACTGCAGCTCTGCCGGAAGCGCATCGAACTTCGTCTTGTTGAACACGATCTCGAAGCACTCGGCCGACTGGTGGTAGCTCTGCACCATGTAATCCTTGGAAACGTCGGGGAAGCCCAGGATCGTATCGGATGTTGGGTTGTTGAATTCAGCCGCGTCGAGCAGGCCGCGGTCCATGGCGGGAACGATCTCGCCACCGCCCATGATGGTCACGGCAGCGCCCATTTCCTTGAACAGGTCGGCGGAGAGGCCGACGGTGCGATACTTCAGCCCCTGAAGCTGAGCTGCCTCGGTGATCTGCTGCTTGAACCAGCCCAGCGGCTGGGTCGGCATCGGCCCCGTCAGCAAGCCCACGAGGTCAAGCCCCAGAACCTGCTGCACGAGTTCATCATACAGCGCCTGTCCACCACCGTACTTCACCCAGCCCAGCATCTGGTTGGCGCGCCAGCCCCAGGCGGGAGGCGTCCCGAACAGGGAGAAGGCCTTGTGCTTTCCATACCAATAGGCGGTGACGCCGTGGCCGCCATCAAGCGTGCCGGCGAGAACCGCATCCTGAACCTCGAGCGCCTTGGCAACCGCGCCTGCGGCCAGCAGCTCGATCTTCAGCCGGCCGCCGCCCATATCATTGACACGGTTGACGAAATCCTGCGCATATTCATGGAAGATATCCTTCGCGGGCCAGGTGCTTTGGAATTTGAACACCACGGCCTCCTGCGCGCGGGCCACATTGGGCATCGCGATCGTGGCCGCGCCCACCGCTGCGGCGGTCGCTCCCGACTTCAGAAAGGCACGGCGTGAGGCGGCGTCAGCGGTTTTGCGGTTCTTCGACATCGGTTCTTCCTCCCGGTTTGTGCAGCCGTTAGCTTGCTTGGTTGATGTGGTTCGGAGGAACGATAACGCACAACTCATGAGTGCGGATCAAGGAAATCCTTGGATTTAGCCAAAAGTCTATGCCGGATCAGTTGACCTGGTAGCCATATTCCTCAGCCTGTTCGGTGATCCATTC
Source organism: Aestuariivirga sp. (assembly GCF_044239095.1). Lineage (GTDB taxonomy): Bacteria > Pseudomonadota > Alphaproteobacteria > Rhizobiales > Aestuariivirgaceae > Aestuariivirga. The sequence goes on from NZ_JBIICB010000157.1 coordinate 2,648, forward strand.
CCAGAAGCTCTCCGAGAATCCGCGGAACACGGAGAGGTCGAAAGCATCCCCGTCCACGCGCGTAAGATGCACGCCGACATGGGCCATCTGCGTTAGGGCGGATGTGCCGGCCGGGAACATATCCGGATGGAGATCGACGGGCGTGCCCTTGGCCAGCACGGCGCGGGCCTCAGGCCCTGCGATGCGGATGACGACACGGCCATGGCTCTGGTCCGCAACGGAAGCAAGCCCGGACAGCTTCGCCTTCAGCTCCGCATAAAGAGCGCCTTCGCCCCGGTTTTCGGCCAGCACGAAATACTGGTCGGGACCGGCCCATTGCGCAGTGTAGCCGCGAAGGACGGCCGCGGTGGCGCTGCCCTGCCCTGCCCGCGCGATCACCGTCACGATGGAAAGCGGGTGGCGGACGGTGAACGTGACGCCCGGCTGGCCCCGGCTGGCGCCGAAGCGGCCCTGCACCGCCACATCGCGGAGCGGCGAGACGCGCGGCAGCGTGAATTCGGATGAATTAGGCATGGAGTCTCTTGTTCTCCTTGTCGAAATGCATCGGGTCGCAGATTTCGCCCATCACGCAGGCGCCGCGCAGGCCATCCCATATCTGCACGATCTCGCCGTGGCGCGCCCGGCCGTTGGCGATCAGCGCAAGGCCGACCCACATGTCGAGCATGGGTGACCAGGCGACGGAGGTGATGTAGCCTTGGTCATTGGCCATCGAGGGCTTGTCGCCCGTCTTCAGGATATGGGCGCCGGAGCGGATACGGTCGGATGCATCCACCGGGCGAATGCCGACGACGCAGGGCCGCTTGGCATCGGTCAGTCCTTCGCGCTGGGCCATCATGCGGCCGATGAAGTCCTTCTTGGTGGACTGCATCTTAGCCATACCCAGGTCGCCCGCCGTGGTGGTGCCGTTCAATTCGCCGCCCGCCACATGGCCCTTTTCGATGCGCATGATGGAGAGCGCCTCGACGCCATAGGGAACGATGCCGAACTCCGCGCCCGCCTGCATCACCGCGCGCGCGGCCATGCTGCCATAATCCGCAGGCACCGCCAGCTCATAGGCATGCTCGCCCGAGAAGGAGAGGCGGAACAGCCGCGCCGGGATGCCGCCCAAGATGGTGACCTCGATGGCCGCCATGTAGGGCACGGTCTCATCCGTCATCACGAGATGATCCACGATCTTCTGCAGCGTGGGCCGCGACTTCGGACCCGCCACCGCCATCTGCGCCCACTGCTCCGTCACCGACACATAGGTCACGTCGAGATCCGGAAACAGCGCCTGGTGGGCGAATTCCATCTGCGCCATCACCTTGGCGGCATTGGCCGTGGTGGTAGTCATCACATAGTGGTCTTCGGCGAGGCGGGAGGTGGTGCCGTCGTCATAGACGATGCCATCTTCGCGCAGCATGAGGCCGTAGCGCGCCTTGCCCACGGCAAGGGTGGAGAAGGTGTTGCAGTAGAGCTTGTCGAGGAAGGCCCCGGCATCCCGGCCCTGCACGTCGATCTTGCCGAGGGTCGAGACATCGCAGAGGCCAACGCCGCTGCGCGTCGCCAGCACCTCGCGGGAGGCTGACGCAAGCCAGTCCTCGCCCTCCTGCGGGAACCAGGACGAGCGCATCCACAGGCCGGTTTCGACGAAGACCGCGCCCTGTTCTTCCGCCCAGTCATGCAGCGGCGTCTTGCGCACGGGCTGGAAATGGTGCCCGGTGAAGGGCCCCGCGAAGGCGCCGAAGGCAACCGGCGTGTAGAAGGGGCGGAACGTGGTGGTGCCCACCTGGTCCATCGTCCGGCCCGTCGCCTCCGCCATGATGGCGATGGCGTTGACGTTGCCAAGCTTGCCCTGGTCGGTCGCCATGCCGGTGGTGGTGTAGCGCTTGGCAAGCTCGATGTCCTTGTAGCCCTCGCGCGCGGCAAGCGGCAGGTCCTTCGCCGTGGCATCATTCTGGTAGTCGATGAAGGCCTTGCCGTGAGTTTCCTTCACCCACCAGAGCGGTGCGATGTTGAAGGCCTCATCGCGGCACGCCGGAACCTCGATGGGCCTGCCATCGAGCGCACCCTTTGCAGCACCATCGGCAAGGCATTCGGACAGCAGCATGCGGCCTGCGGCAGAACCGGCTGCGGAGAAGGCAGCCCCCGTCTCCGGCGGCAGGAAGGCCAGCAGCTTCGCATCCCACCTGGGCTTCGCACCCTTGTGGCAGGCGAGGTTAACGATCGGGCTCCAGCCCCCGGACATGGCCACGGCCTCGCAGGAAATATGCGTGCCATCGGTAAGGTGCACGGCCTTGACGGACTTTCCGCCCGTCACATCCGCGATCATCCGGCCACGCAGCACGGGAACGCCAGCCGCATCGGCGCTTGAGTCCTTGCGGCTGTCGATGATGGCCTCGACATGGACGCCATGGGCCTTCAGGTCCCGCGCGGTGCGGTAGGCGCAGTCATTGTTGCCGAAGACGACCACCGAGCGGCCCGCCGCCACGGCATAGCGGTTGGCATAGTTCCGCATGGCGGAGGCGAGCATCACGCCCGGCACGTCATTGCCGCCGAAGGCCACGGGGCGCTCTTCCGCACCCGCCGCCAGAACGGCGCGCTTGGCGATGATGCGCCAATAGCGCTGGCGCGGCTCATAAGGGTCGGGTGCCGCCACGTGGTCGTTGACGCGCTCCACCGCGCCGAAGACATTGCCGTCGAACCAGCCCACCACGGTGGTGCGCGGCATGAGCGTGACATTGGGAAGCGAGGCGAGTTCGCCGAGGACGCCCTGCGCCCAGTCATGGCCAGGCTGGCCGCCGATCTCCTCCCGTTCGAACAGCAGCGAGCCGCCGAGTGCCGAGCCCTCGTCCGCCAGCGCCACGCGCTTGCCGGAGCGGGCGGCGGCGAGTGCTGCCATCAGGCCGGTGGGGCCGGAGCCGATGACCAGCAGGTCGCAATGCGCATAGGCCTTTTCGTATTTGTCGGGGTCGGGCAGCTTGGAGGCGGTGCCGAGGCCTGCCGCACGGCGGATCAGGGGCTCGTAGATCTTCTCCCAGAAGCTCTTCGGCCACATGAAGGTCTTGTAGTAGAAGCCTGCGACGAAGATCGAGGAGGCGAGCGAGTTGATGGCGCCCACGTCGAATTCCAGCGAGGGCCAGCGGTTCTGGCTCTTGGCCACGAGCCCGTCATAGAGCTCCACCATGGTGGCGCGGGTATTGGCCTCCTTGCGGCCGCCCTCGCGCAGCTCGACGAGCGCATTGGGCTCCGCCGCACCCGCGGTGATGACGCTGCGCGGCCGGTGATATTTGAAGGAGCGGCCCATCAGCGTGACGCCATTGGCGAGCAGCGCGGAGGCCAGCGTATCGCCCGTATGGCCGGTGAAGCGCTTGCCGTCGAAGGTGAAGGCGAGCTCCGACGACCGGTCGATCAGCCCGCCCTTCGCGAGACGATAGGAACTCATGCCTTCGCTCCCTTCGCCTTGCCATAATCGCGCGCCGTCACCGCGCCGTGGACCTCATGCGTTTCGGTGTTGCGCGAGACGACGAGCCAGGCGCGGCAGCCGCCCGAGTGATGGGCATATTCGTCAAAGCGCCCCCGCGGATTGTCACGCAGATAGACGTAGTCGAACCACTGGTCCATGGAGGCGGGATCGTTGGTGGCGGGGCGGGTGGGCTTCGCGTCACCGAGGAAGGTGAACTCCTCGACGGGGCGCGTTCCGCAATGGGGGCATGGGATGAGCATGGGCTTGATCCGTCAGTGCAGGTTCGGTGTGGCGCCCTGGCCCTTTTCGTCAAGCATGTGGCCGGTGCGGAACCGGTCCAGACGATAGGCGGCGTTGAGCTTGTGGGGTTCGTCCTTGGCGATGGTATGCGCGAAGCACCAGCCGGAGGCCGGCGTGGCCTTGAAGCCGCCATAGCACCAGCCGGCATTGAGGTAGAGGCCCTGGATGTGCGTTTTGTCGATGATGGGCGAACCATCCATCGACATGTCCATGATGCCGCCCCAGGAGCGCAGCACCCGCACGCGGGCGAGTGAGGGAATCATGGCAACGCCAGCCTCCACCACATGCTCAACCATCGGCAGGTTGCCGCGGCGGGCATAGGAATTATAGCCGTCGATATCGCCGCCGAAGACCAGCCCGCCCTTGTCGGACTGCGAGACATAGAAATGCCCAGCACCAAAGGTGACGACGCCATCGATATAGGGCTTCAGGCCCTCGGACACGAAGGCCTGAAGCACATGGCTCTCGATCGGCAGCTTCATGCCGGCCATGGCGGCCGTCTCGGAAGAATTGCCGGCGGTGGCGAGGCCCAGCTTCTTGCACTTGATGAAGCCCTTGCTGGTGTCGACGCCCACCACCTTGCCGTTCTCGATGCGGATGCCCTTCACCTCGCAATGCTGGATGATGTCGACGCCGCGTGAATCAGCGCCGCGGGCATAGCCCCAGGCGACACCGTCATGGCGCACCGTGCCGCCGCGCCGCTGCAACAGGCCGCCCTTGATGGGGAAACGGGCATTCTCATAATCGAAGAAGGGATACATCTCGCGGACCGCCTCGCGGTCAAGGAGTTCCGCATCGACACCGTCGATCCGCATGGCGTTGCCGCGGCGCGCGAAGGCGTCCCGCTGCGCGTCCGTATGGCAGAGGTTCAAGACGCCGCGCTGGGAGACCATGGCGTTGAAGTTGAAGTCCTGCTCGAGGTTCTCCCACAGCTTCATCGACCATTCATAGAAGGGATTGTTACCGGCAAGCAGATAGTTGGAGCGGATGATCGTCGTGTTGCGGCCGATGTTGCCGGAGCCGAGCCAGCCCTTCTCGATCACCGCCACATTGGTGAGGCCATGCTCCTTGGCCAGGTAATAGGCGGTGGCCAGCCCATGGCCGCCGCCGCCGACGATGACGATGTCATATTCCGTCTTCGGCTCCGGCTCGCGCCAGGCGGGCTGCCAGTTCTTGTGGCCCGAGAAGGAGTTCTTGATGAGCGAGAATACGTTATAACGCATGCGCTGGTCCTGACACTGATCCGGCGAATGTAGGCTGCAAACCCCGCTTCGTCTTGCAGTCAAGAGACGTTTCCTGATAGATTTGCGCCATGTCATCCAGCTGCCAGACGGTCGGCCTGCTGCTCGTTCCGGGCTTCGCGCTGATGTCCTACGCCTCGGTGGTGGAGCCGCTCCGCGCCGCCAACCTGCTGGCGGGGCGGGAGCTTTACAAATGGGTACATATCACGCCGGGGCCATCGATCGTCACCGCCTCCTGCGGGGCGACGGTGCCCTGCGTGGCGCCCGCTGCGGCAGGGCCGGTGGACTTCCTCTTCGTCTGCGCGGGCGGCAACCCGACGGGTTTCCGCGACCGCGCGACGCTTGGGTGGCTCCGCGCGCTTGCCGCACAAGGCGTGCGGATCGGCGGGGTGTCCGGCGGACCGGTCATCCTGGCAAGTGCGGGGATCATGGACGGCTATCACATGACGGTGCACTGGGAGCATGCACCCGCCGTGGCCGAGGCCTTCCCCAACATCCTGCTCACCCGTTCGATCTATATCGTGGACCGCAACCGCCTGACCTGCGCAGGCGGCACCGCACCGCTCGACATGATGCATGCGCTGATCGCGCAGGCGCATGGGCCGGAGCTTGCCCGAAAGGTGTCCGACTGGTTCATGCACACCGACATCCGCCCCGCGCAATCGGCCCAGCGCGCATCCCTCACCGAGCGTTATGGCGTGCATGACGAGCGCCTGACCGCTGCACTTGAACTGATGGAGAGCCACCCAGGCGAACCACTCTCCCGCGCCGACACCGCGCGCCGCATCGGGCTTTCAACACGGCAGCTCGACCGGCTCTTCGCGGAGAAGCTCGGCACGAGCTATGCAGAGCATTACCGCCGCACAAGACTCGAGCGCGCCCGCGACCTGCTCAGGCAATCCGCGGTGCCGATCACCGAAATTGCGCTCGGCTGCGGGTTTTCGAGCGCCAGCCACTTCAGCAGGGCGTATCGCGAGGCGTTCGGGGTGACGCCGGCTTCGGAACGGAAGATCGGTTAGATAGAGAGCGTCATCCCGGCGAAGGCCGGGATCCAGCTTCGTCATGCGCGCACTGCATCAAAGCTGGACCCCGGCCTTCGCCGGGGTGACGCCAAGATATGGAAAGCCCCGGCAGAGGTTTGCTCTGCCAGGGCAATGACGGTCGTCCCTCTGCCGAAGGCTCAGCAGTCCAGCGTCGTGTCCCGCTCCCACTGCGTGAGGTGGCGGCAATACTGGTTCCACTCATTGTGCTTGAGCTTGAGGTAGCCCTGGCACACTTCCTTGCCCAGCATCTCCTGCAGGTAGCTGTCCTGCTCGAAGTTGCGGAGCGCGTCGAGGAGGTTGAGCGGCAGCTTCTTCGCATCCTTGATGGTGTGGCCTTCGGCATACATGTCGATGTCGAGGCGCTTGCCCGGGTCGATCTGCTTTTCCACGCCATGCATGCCGGCAACCAGAATCGAGGCGAGCAGCAGATAGGGGTTCGCCGCGCAGTCCGGCAGGCGGTATTCGGCACGGCCGCCATCGGGGATGCGCACCATGTGGGTGCGGTTGTTGCCGCCATAGGTGATGGAGGACGGCGACCAGGTGGCGCCCGAAATCGTGCGCGGCGCGTTGATGCGCTTGTAGCTGTTCACCGTGGGATTGGTGATGGCACACATGGCGGCGGCATGCTGCATGAGGCCGCCGAGGAAGTGATAGCCCAGCTTCGACACGCCAAGCTCGCCCTTCGCGTCCTCGAACAGGTTCTTCTTGGCGTCCTTGTCCCACACCGAAAGGTGAACGTGGCAGCCGTTGCCGGTGAGGTTGATGAAGGGCTTGGGCATGAAGGTGGCGCGAAGCCCGTGCTTTTCGGCGATGGACTTGACCATGAACTTGAAGAAGGCGACCTGGTCGGCCGTTGTCAGCGCATCGGCGAAGTTCCAGTTGATCTCGAACTGGCCGTTCGCATCCTCATGGTCGTTCTGGTAGGGGCCCCAGCCGAGGCTGGTCATGGTGGAGCAGATCTCGGCGATGACATCGAG
>NZ_JBIICB010000158.1:0-9643 GCF_044239095.1 Aestuariivirga sp.
CATCCTTTCAGATTCGCACGTCAACAAGCCGTTGGGAACCTTCAATCGGACTCTTTTGTCCCGGCCAATCCACTAGGACAGCTGTCCGTCGCCGCCGCCAAGCTGACGCAGAACCAACATCATCGTGGCATGGGCATCGCCCTCGCCCACATTCACGATCCTGTGCGGAAGGTCGCCCCGGAAACGCAGGGTCTCGCCCGTCTTGGCACGCTGGGTCTGGTCCCCCGAGGTGACCTCGATCTCACCCGCCAGCATATAGAGGTGCTCCACCGTGCCCTGGGGATGGGGGTCGGATTCGAGGATTCCTGAGGGCTTCGCCCGGAAATCATACCACTGCACCTGCTCCACCAGGTTCAGCGGCCCGGCGATGGCAAGCCGGCAGAGCCCGTCCTGGCTCTCCAGCATGGGCACGCCGGACTTCATCTGGTGCTCGATGAACACCGGCTGCCCCTCGGTGCGCAGCACCTCGTCAATGGTTGTGTCGAGCGCCCGGGACAGGCGGTAAACTGTTGAAAGCGTTGGGTTCGTCTCGTTCCGCTCGATCTGGGAAATGATCGATTTCGCGACCCCGGACTGTTCCGACAGATCGCCCAGCGACATGTTGTAGGCCTTCCGCAGGCGCTGGATGGTCTTGCCCAGGCTGGGCGTCGGATCAAAGTCCTGTGAAGGGTTGTCTTTCCTGCCGCGACGCGTTGACATTTCGTCGTCCTGTAATTAGAACTAGTGTTCGTTAAAACGAACAACCGATTTTCGGTCCTCTAGCTGAGCCTCAGATAGCCCGGTTTCGTAAAGTCTTTCAAACGAAATCGTGGACTGGCAGTCCAGCTGTACGGAAGACCGAACGTTTGAAGGGACGAACAGGGCGAGGCCATCATGCGCTATTTTCCCATTTTCTTTGATCTCCAGAACCGCCCCGTCACCGTCGTGGGCGGCGGCGAAGAGGCGCTGCGGAAGATCCGGCTGCTGCTGAAGACCGGTGCCGTGATCAATGTGATCGCGCCCGAACTGCATGAGGAACTGGCCGCCGAGCGGCGCGTCAACTGGGTTGCCCGGGCCTATCAGTCGGGGCTGCTCGAGGGCGCGGCACTTGTCTATTCAGCCGAGGCCGCGCTCAATGAGCAGGTGGCGGCGGATGCACAGGCACTGGGCATTCCCGTCAATGCGGTGGACAATCCCGACATCTCGACCTTCATCGTGCCCTCGATCGTCGACCGCGACCCGGTGGTGGTGGCGATCGGCACCGAGGGAACGGCCCCCATTCTGGGCCAGGGCCTGCGCGCCCGGATCGACGCGATGCTGCCGCAGGCGCTGGGCGATCTCGCGCGCGCCGCCTCTGATCTCCGTGAGCGCGTCGCCGCCGCCATCCCGCCGGGCAACCGGCGGCGCAGCTTCTGGTACCGCTTCTTCTTCGGCGACGTGCGCGAAGCCTTCGTCGCGGGAGACGCCTGCAATTACCTCGCGGGCGTCGAAGCCCTGTTCGAGGGTGATGCGCATGCGCCGCGCGGCCGCGTCTCCTTCGTCAGCCTCGGCTCGGACGATCCCGAACTCCTCACCATCAAGGCGCAGCGCAAGCTGCATGAGGCAGACGCGATCGTGCATGACCGCAGCGTTCCCCAGGCCATTCTCGAGATGGCGCGGCGCGATGCCGTGCGCATCCCCGTGAAGGGCGAACTCTATGACGGTGCCACCGACATTCTGATCGCCGAGGCAAAGGCCGGGCGGCTGGTTGTGCGGCTCTCGGTCAACGAAGTGTCCCTCGAGGAGACGGTCTCCGTCGCCTCCGAGGGTATCTCCTTCGAAACGGTACCCGCCGTGGTCCTGACCAAGCCTGCCGAGGTCATCCCCTTTCCCGTCCGCGAGGACATTCGCGAAGACATTCTGAGAGCTGCATCATGACAACGCCTGAGAAGGGACAACTCGTCACCGCCAACCGCCTGAGGGACGGGATCGCCGTCTTCCTGACCCGCTCGGGCGACTGGAGCGAGACCATCGACGACGCCGTACTGGCGCAGGAGCCACAGGCCGCTGCGGCCCTCGAGGCGCGCGCCAAGGACGATGAGAAGAAGACCATCGTGACCGGCGCCTATCTGATCGATGCCGAGCGCATCGGCGGACGGGTGCGCGCCGCGCATATCCGCGAGCGCATGCGGGCACTTGGGCCCACCGTGAGGCTGGACCTCGGCAAGCAGGCCGAAGGCAAGGGTGCGGGCTTCGCCGCGCCTGAGGGAGTGTGAGATCATGTACCGCTACGATGAGTTCGACCACCAGTTCGTCCGTGACCGCACGAACCAGTTCCGCAACCAGGCCGAACGCCGCCTCTCGGGCGAGCTGACGGAAGAGGAATTCCGCCCGCTCCGCCTGATGAACGGCCTCTACCTGCAGCTCCATGCCTACATGCTGCGCGTGGCCATTCCCTATGGCACGCTGTCGAGCCGGCAGATGCGCCAGCTGGCGCTGATCGCGGAAAAGTGGGACCGCGGCTACGGCCATTTCACTACGCGCCAGAACATCCAGTACAACTGGATCAAGCTGGAAGACACGGCCGACATCCTTGATGCGCTCGCCGAAGTCGAGATGCATGCGATCCAGACCTCGGGCAACTGCATCCGCAATGTCACGACAGACCATTGGGCGGGCGCTGCGGCCGATGAGATCGCCGACCCGCGGCCCGTTGGCGAACTGCTGCGCCAGTGGTCGTCGCTGCACCCCGAATTCAGCTACCTGCCCCGCAAGTTCAAGATCGCGGTGACGGGTGCCCCCAATGACCGCGCAGCGGTAAAGGTGCATGACATTGGCCTTCGCCTGCACAAGAACGGCGAGGGCGAGATCGGCTGGGAAGTGATCGTCGGCGGCGGCCTGGGCCGCACCCCGATGGTGGGCGTCACCGTGCGCGACTTCCTGCCCCAGCATGAGCTGATCGGCTATCTCGAAGCCATCATGCGCGTCTACAATCTCTATGGCCGGCGCGACAACAAGTACAAGGCGCGCATCAAGATCCTCGTGCATGAGATTGGTGCCGAGACCTTCAAGGCCGAGGTGGAGGCCGAGTATGCGAAGCGTCCGCACCCCTCGACGGAAGTGGAAGAGCGGGAGCTGAAGCGCATCGCCGCCTATTTCGCAGCCCCGCCGCTGGAAAAGCTGCCGCGCTGGTCGCCCAGCTTCGAGGAAGCGAAGCTCGCCAACCCCGCCTTCGCGCGCTGGACGAAGAACAATCTGGGGCCGCACCAGGCGGATGGCTATGCCATCGTCAACATCTCGCTGAAGCCCGAGGGCGGCATTCCGGGCGACGCGACGGCTGACCAGATGCGGGTGATGGCCGACCTCGCCGAGCGCTACAGCTTCGATGAGCTGCGCGTCAGCCATGCGCAGAATATCGTGCTGCCGCATGTGAAGAAGGATGACGTGTTCGCCGTCTACCAGGCGCTGGAAAAGGTGGAGCTCGCGGCGGCGAATTACGGGCTCGCCGGCGACATCATCGCCTGCCCCGGCCTCGACTATTGCGCGCTCGCCACCGCGCGTTCGATCCCCATTGCCCAGTCGATCTCGCGCAAATTCGCGGATTCGAAGAAGCAGGACGAGATCGGCAAGCTCAAGATCAACATCTCGGGCTGCATCAACGCCTGCGGCCACCACCATGTGGGCCACATCGGCATCCTCGGCCTCGACAAGAAGGGTGAGGAATTCTACCAGATCACGCTTGGCGGCTCCTCCGCCGAGAGCGCCTCGATTGGCACGATTCTGGGACCGGGCTTTGCCGGCCATGAGGTGGCGGATGCCATCGAGACCATCCTCGACACCTATCTGAAGCTCCGCGATCCGGGCGAGGAATTCCTCGCCACCTATCGCCGCCTGGGTGCGAAGCCCTTCAAGGAGGCTCTCTATGCCACTGCTTAAGAACAACCTGCTCGTCTCCGACACCTGGATCACCGCCGAGGCCGAGGGCGAGCTGCCCAACGCGGGCGACGTCATCGTGCCCTTTGCCCGGCTCCACACGGAGTGGGACGCGCTCTCGGCGCGTACCGGCCGCCTCGGCGTGCGCTTCGGCAACACCGACAAGCCGGAGGCGCTGGCAGGCTTCCTGCCGCGGCTCTCGGTGATCGTGCTGCCCTTCCCCGCCTTCAATGACGGCCGCGCCTATTCGATCGCGCGGAGGCTGCGCGAGATGGGCTACAGGGGCGAGCTCCGCGCCATTGGCAACGTGCTGCCCGACCAGCTGCAGTTCATGCTGCAGGTTGGCTTCGATGCCTTCGAGATCGGCGAGCGCTTCCCGCTTGAGACCTGGCAGAAGGCCTCGCGCCAGATGTCGCTGGCCTATCAGCGCGGGCTGTTCCGCCGCGGCGCTGAAGCCGAGATCTGGACCGAGCGCCACACCGACGCAGAACCCTGGCTCGAACAGCCACACGCAGGTTGAACGCAGGTGGACCGGAGGATCTTCGAGAGCTATGCGGGTCTCGAGGGCAGGCAACTGCTGGAGCCGATCCTGCGTGATTTCGCGGGCCGCACGGCGGTCGTCTCCTCCTTCGGTGCGGAGTCGGCCGTGCTGCTGCACATGGTCTCGGAGGTCAACAAGGCGGTGCCTGTGATCTTCCTCGATACGGGCAAGCATTTCTGGGAGACGCTGTCCTACCGCGCCAAGCTGATCGACCGTCTGGGGCTGACGGGCGTGCGCATCATCACCCCGGCCGAGGCCGATCTTGCAGGTCAGGACCCCGATGGCACACTCCACAGCCGCAACGCCGACCAGTGCTGCCACATCCGCAAGACGCTGCCGCTGGCCAAGGCGCTGGAAGGCTTCGACGTCACGGTCTCGGGCCGCAAGCGCTACCACGGCGCGGCCCGCGCTACGCTCGACTTCCTGTCGATTGCCGATGGCCGCTTGAAGGTTGAGCCGCTCGCGGGCTTCTCCGCCCTCGACATCAACGCCTACATGAAGGCGCATGACCTGCCCGCGCATCCGCTGACCGGGCTCGGCTATTTCTCGGTTGGCTGCGAGCCCTGCACTGAGCCCGGCGGCTCCTCCTCCGACCCGCGTGCGGGCCGCTGGGCGGGCGCGACCAAGACCGAATGCGGCATCCACTGGACGGTGAATGGCGAGCAGGTGACGCTTGCCTCCCGCACCAGCCACTGAATGGAACCCTGGCTTGCTGACTTCCTGATCTTCGCCGCTGTTGGTTTCTTCGCCCAGCTGATCGATGGCGCGCTCGGCATGGGCTATGGCGTGATTTCCGCCACAGTGCTGCTGGCAACCGGCGTTCCGCCCGCACACACTTCGGCCAGCGTGCACGCGGCAAAACTGTTCACCACGGCGGCATCAGGCACCTCGCACATTCTCCATGGCAATGTGGACAGGCGAATCCTGATCATCCTCTGCGTGGCGGGTTCGATCGGCGGCATTCTGGGGGCCCTGGTGCTGGTGAATGTGGCGGCGGGCGCCATCCGTCCCTTCGTGTTCGGTTACCTCGGCGTCATGGGCCTCGTGATCATCTGGCGCGGCCTGATGTTTCCGGCGAGCAAGACCGTGCCCGGCAAATTCATCGCGCCGCTGGGGACGGTGGGCGGCTTTCTGGACGCCATGGGGGGCGGCGGCTGGGGGCCCGTGGTCACCTCCAGCCTGATCGGCGCAGGCGCACCCCCGCGCTATGTGGTGGGCACGGTCAATGCGGCGGAATTCGTCGTCACCTGCGCTGTCGTCTCCGCCTTCGCCGCCACGATCTTTTTTGGCGTTTGGAAAGAATCGAGCGGCATCAGCGAGCACCTGACAGCCATTGCGGGCCTGGTCATCGGCGGCCTGCCCGCCGCCTTCTTCGCCGGATGGCTGTTGAAGGTGGCGCCCCGCAAACCGCTGATGATCGCGGTCGCCCTGCTCATCTGCGGCATTGCCGGGTGGGAGGTCTAGAAGGCCATTTTCTAACGATTTACGTATTCTTTGCTGCAATATTTCCAATCACCTCTGTTTTTATATATTTTTACGTGGAAACTGTTGTTTTCCTGACAGACTGTCATATTCCCCTTGGTAGGATGAAGCGACTGTAACGACGGGTTGTCAAAACCCGCAGAACCAAGGGGGAGTTGGTTGGCAGGGCGCAAGAGGATTAACTGCAGCTTGGGGGCGATTGCCCTTGCACTGGCCATGGCTGCGGCGGCAGTGCCAGCCAGCGCTGCGGAATCAAACCTTTGGACGCAACCCTCGATCTTCGACACGCCCGGTGGCCTCAAGGAGTCGCTGAGAGATACCGGAATCAATCTCGACGTTTGGGTCACCGAATTCGGCCAGGGCGTGCTGGCGGGCGACGGCGAGACGGGCATCCAGTGGGGCGGCAAGGGCGACATTCTCGCCACCTTCGATGGCGAGAAACTGGGGCTGTGGGAAGGCCTCAGCGTGTTCGTGCACCAGGAGGTGATCTGGGGGGAGGACGCCAACAACCGCGGCGATGGATCGCTCATCATTGTGAACACGGCGCTGGCCTTTCCGCGGATGGGCGGCAGCGATCAGGAATTGTCCGTTACCGTGACGCAGGCTCTGGGCCCCCGCGCCTCGATCTCGGCGGGCAAGTTCAACATGCTGGACCCAGTCTCTCGTACCCCGATCCTCGGCGGGGGCGGCATCGACACTTTCATGAACACCGCACTTGCTGCCCCCATCAGCGGGGTGGTGCCGCCCTATATGCTGGGCGCCATCGCCAGCTATAAGACCGATCCGGCAAACTTCACCCTGATGGTCTATGACCCGCGCAATGCGCAGGATCCGGATGTGCTGCGCAACCCCTTTGCGGAGGGCGTCACCACCAGCCTGTCCATCACCGTGCCGACGAAGATCGCCGGCAGGCAGGGCTTCTTTGACGTGAGCGGCGTCTACAGCACCAGTGACGGTCTCGACCTTGCAGCGATCCCGCAGCTGCTGCTGCCGCCAGAGTCGCAGGATATTCAGGACAAGGACGGATATTGGTACGCCAGCGTCAGCGCGCAGCAGTATCTCTGGCAGGATGCAGAGAATCCGGCGGTGGGCTAGGGCGTCTTCGCGCAGGCGGCGATCTCCGACGGCAATCCGAACCCGTTCGCGTGGAGCCTGTTCGGCGGAATCGGCGGCACGGGCGGCATCCCCGGCCGCGATCTCGACCGCTGGGGCATTGGCTATTTTCATCACAGCTTCAGCGATGAGTTGAAGGACGGACTGGCCGAACTCGGGGTGGGGCTCAACGACGAGTCGGGCCTTGAGGCCTTCTACAATCTGGCGCTTGCGCCGTGGTTGCGGGTCTCGGCTGACCTGCAGTGGATCGATACCGGAACGCCGGACAAGGAAAACGCGGTGATCGGCGCGCTGCGCACACAAATCAAGTTCTGAGGGGAGAAAGCCCAATGACGACATTCCAGTTGAACCGCCGCGTCTTCCTCGCAGGTGTTGCTGCATCGGCACTGTTCGCACCCGTGGCGATGGCAGCGGAAGAAGCGGGGATCATTTATTCCGGCGGGCCGATCATCACGCTCGATGACGCCAACCCGCGCGTTGAGGCGGTGGCGGTGAAGGACGGCCTGATCCTTGCAGCGGGCACAGCCGCAGACGTGATGAAGCTCAAGGGCGCCAATACGAAGATGGTTGATCTCGGCGGCCGCGCCCTGCTCCCGGGCTTCGTGGACAGCCATGGCCACATGGTTGGGGGCGGACTGCAGGCGCTCTCCGCCAACATGCTGCCGCCGCCCGACGGCCCCAACAACTCGGTGGCCGTCATCCAGCAGACCCTGCGCGACTGGGTGAGCAAGAACGAGGATCTGATCAAGAAGGCGAACATCATCCTCGGCTTTGGTTATGACAATTCCCAATTGGCGGAACTCCGCCACCCGACCAAGGAGGAGCTGGACGAAATCTCCACGGATCTGCCGGTGGCGATCATCCATCAGTCTGGCCACCTCGCGGTGCTCAATTCCAAGGCGCTCGAGCTCGTGGGCTATTCGGCGGAGACGCCAGACCCGGCCGGTGGCGTGATCCAGCGCAAGCCTGGAACGGCGGAGCCCAACGGCGTGCTCGAAGAAACGGCCATGATGAACGCCCTTCCCAAGCTGCTCGGCAACATCGGGCCTGCCGGGGTGCAGGCCCTCGCCATCGCGGGCTCGGAGCTCTGGGCGTCCTTCGGTTACACCACGGCGCAGGAAGCGCGGGCCATGCCGGGTGTGGTGAAGGCGATGATGGCGGTGGCCGGGGACGGCGGCTTCAAGATCGACGCCGTTGCCTATCCCGACATTCTGGTCGATCGTGACTTTATCAAGCAGACCGTGAGCCCGGACTACAAGAACCGCTTCCGGGTGGCTGGCGCCAAGCTCACCATCGATGGCTCGCCCCAGGGCTTCACGGCGTGGCGTGACCGGTCCTATTACGCACCCGTTGGCAATTATCAGCCGGGCTATTCAGGCTATTCCGCAGCAACACCTGAACAGGTGATGGACGCCATCGACTGGGCCTATGCCAATGACATGCAGATCATCACCCATTCCGCCGGCGAGCGCGCGTCCGACCTGCTCATCACCGCGGTTTCGACGGCGCAGGCCAAGCATGGCAAGAAGCCGACCCGCCCTGTGCTGATCCATGGCCACTTCGAGCGCGAGGACCAGGTCGACAGCTTCGTCAGCCTCGGCGTTTTTCCCTCGCTCTTCCCCATGCACACCTTCTACTGGGGTGACTGGCACCGCGACCACACAGTGGGCCCTGGCCTTGCCGACAACATCACGCCCACCGGCTGGTACCTGAAGCGCGGCGCCATGTTCACCTCGCACCATGATGCGCCAGTGGCGTTGCCGGATTCGATGCGCATCCTCGACGCCACGGTCACGCGGCGCACGCGCTCGGGCGACATACTGGGGCCGAACCAGCGCGTTCCGGTCGATGCCGGCCTCAAGGCGCTGTCGCTCTGGGCGGCGCATCAGATTTTTGAGGAAGACAGAAAAGGTTCAATCGAAAAGGGCAAGCTTGCCGACTTCGTGATCCTGACGGAGGATCCGGCGGCAGTCGATCCCGAAACCCTGGATCAGATCGTGGTGGCCGAAACCATCAAGGAAGGCGTCACAATCTATACCGCTCCGCCCGAAAAGCTGAAAAAGGCGGAGCGCAACAATGGGCAGGAGCACCCCTTCTCAACCTTCCTCGCCACACTGGCGGTGGATCGCGACTTCCGCAACCTGCCTGAAAAGCGCCAGACGCCGCTGGCCCGCAAGATCCTGGCCAATGCACCTCACAACCGCGGCTGCGTGTCGGGTGTAATGTTCGACATCCTCAGCACCATGACGGAGAAGGCCTGACCCTCAGTCGACCTCGTCGGCGTGAACGATCCACGTCTCCTTCAGTGCCGCCTCGCGCCAGGCAGTGAAGGCCGCGGTGTGCATGATCGTGTCCATGTAGGCGCGGGTATCGTCCGCCACCGGTATCGCATAGGTGTCGAAACGGGAAACGACAGGGGCATACATCGCATCCGCGATGGAGAAACGGCCGAACAGGAACTTGCCACCCTTGCCGAAGTTTGTCCGGCAGTCACGCCAGATCTGTTCGATGCGGGCCACGTCCTTCAGAACCTGCTCGCTCATGGGTACGGGCTTCCTCGGACGGCGCAGGTTCATCGGGCAGGCATTGCGCAGTGCGCCAAACCCCGCATGCATT
>NZ_JBIICB010000159.1:0-9602 GCF_044239095.1 Aestuariivirga sp.
TCTTTACATCATCGGTGAGCATTTCCTCCCCGTTCACCACCAGCTGATGATCGTGCCGGGAACCGATGCGTCATCCGTCAGGACGGTGCACAGCCACGTTCATGCGCTGGGCCAGTGCCGCAAGGTGATGCGTGAGCTTGGCCTCAAGCCCGTGGTGGCAGCCGACACGGCCGGCGCCGCGCGTGAGCTTTCGCAATTGCGTGACCCGACGCGCGCCGCCATTGCCTCGCGCCTCGCGGCCGAGATCTACGGCCTCAATATCATCCGTGAGAACATCGAGGACGAAAGCCACAACACCACGCGCTTCGTCGTATTGTCCGCCACGCCCCAGGACGCTGAGCCCGAGGACCAGCCCGTCATCACCACCTTTGTCTTCCGCGTCCGCAACGTTCCCGCCGCCCTTTACAAGGCGATGGGCGGCTTCGCGACGAATGGCGTCAACATGACCAAGCTCGAATCCTATCAGATCGAGGGCCAGTTCTCGGCTACCCAGTTCTATGCTGACATCGAAGGCCACCCCTCGGAGCGCAACGTGCGCCTCGCCATGGAGGAGCTGGAGTTCTTCACCAGCTATCTGCGCGTGCTCGGCATCTACAAGGCGTCCCCCCACCGCGCCGAGCTGGCGAAACGCTTCGAACTGGCCTGAGCCTCGCTCAACCCTCCAGCGCCACCCGCACCAGCTCATGGGCGATGGCATAGGGGTTCGCCGCGTAGAGCCCGTCCGGGTGCGTACGGTCGATCATCATGCGCGCTTCCTCCGCGCTGAACCAGCGCGCCTCCTCGAGTTCGTTCTCGTCGAGCACGATCTCGCGGGTGGTGGCCTCGCCGATCAGGCCGATCATCAGATTCGAAAGAAAGGGCCAGGGCTGGCTTGTCACATAGCGAACCGCGCCCACGCGCACGCCTGCCTCCTCGAACACCTCGCGGCGCGCCGCATCCTCGATCGTCTCGCCCGGCTCGATGAAGCCTGCGAGGGCGGAAAACATGCCTGGCTTCCAGGCCTTCTGCCGGCCGAGCAGGATGCTGCCCTCGTGCCGCACCACCATGATGGCGACGGAGTCGGTGCGCGGAAAATGGTCCATGCCGCAGGATGGGCAATGGCGGCGGTATCCGGCATCTGCGATCTCCAGCCGGGCGGCACAGTTCGAGCAGAAATTCCGCCGCTCATGCCACTGGATCAGCGAGCGCGCCTGCGCCAGGAGACCGAGTTCCTCCGCGGGCAGCGCCTCCTCGAGCGCCAGGCTCCTCAGGTCCCGGAAGCCCTCCGCCAGCTCCGCCTTGCAGGCGAACCACGGCGCTCCCGCCGGATCAAGGCCGAGGAATACGGTCAGCTCCGGCATGGGCCCCGGTGATGTCGCAAGGCGGCCACCCTCGAGAAGGGTGGCATCGCCCGCGATGCGGACCAGCTTCACATCGGGGCGCTGCTGGAGGTCCGCCAGCCAGGTGGCATTTGGCCGGTCATTGGCGCGGCGGTCCAGCCGGTTCGTCACATAGGCAAGCGTCATTGAAAGGGTCCGGTCATCAAAAAAGCACCCGGGTTTTCACCCGGATGCTCCACATCCGCAAGCTGCTTTCGGAAAGGTCAGCTAATGGCTGCCTTGGGCTGGGCGCCCTCGCGCTCCTTCAGCATGCCGTCGACGACGACGACCGTGCGCTCGAGGTCGGCAATCGCGTCTTCGAGTTCGACCCGCTGATTCCGCAGCGCCTCAAGCCGCTCGCGCATCTTGGTGGAGGCGATGCGCAACTGCGTCAGCTGCCCGTCGCGCAGATTGTAAAGGTCGAGCATTTCCTTGATTTCCTCAAGGGCGAAGCCAACCTTCTTGCCCCGCAGGATAAGCTGCAGCCGCGCCCTGTCGCGATAGCTGAACAGGCGCGTCCAGCCGCGCCGCGCGGGGTGCAGCAAGCCCTTCTGCTCATAGAACCGCAGCGTCCTCGGGGTGACGTCGAACTCGCGGCAAAGCTCGGTGATCGAGTAGGTGCGGTCGCGGTTCGAGGATTCTTTGGTGTCTGTCACAGTCATGATCTCACGCTCCAATCGGAAATGCCGGCCCTTGCCGTTGACCATACGTATAGTCCCATTCTGCCCGGCGTGTATACCCTTGCGTCAATCCGGCTTGCAACCGGCCTCTCGCCTGCCGTCCTGCGCAAGCGAATCCTGTCCGGTATCAAATGCTTAACTGAATCTTTACCAAGATAGTTAACGCTTGGACAAGAAATTCCCGCGCTCCTTATCGTGACCATTTGGTGAAAACCGGCAGGCGGGGCGCTGAAGTCGAGAGAACAAACCGTCATGAGACCCGGCATTCCATGGAGCGTCAAGGGCATAGACCCAGAGGTGCGCGCTGCCGCCAAAACCGCGGCAAGGCGTGCCGGAATGACCTTGGGGGAATGGCTAAATGGCGTTATTCTCGACCAGAACGGGAATACCGTTGATTCGGTCCTCGTCCGTGACGGCTATCCTAAGGTAAGCTTCTTGTCCGCAACCCCGCAAGATACAGACCCGCCATCCATTGGTGGCGTCCTCCGGGACGATCCGCAGCGCAAGCCTGCTGCTGCTGCCCGCCGGGACGATAGCGCGTCCAGGCTTCAGGACATTGCCCGGCAACTGGCCGATCTCGCCCAGAAGGAACGCCAGTCTGCGCCGGTGAGGCCCTTCGAGCCGGAGCGCGGGCGCAGCGCGGAGGATGAGCAAGCCTTCGCCCGCCTGCTGGAACGAATCGACGATAACGAGCGCCAGACGGTCGAGGCCCTCACGGCGGTGAACGAGCGGCTCTCCATCATGGGGCAGCAGGTCGCCATGCAGCCGCGCGCGGAGCCTTTTGCCCGGCCGGAGGACGTTCCTGGCTATTCCGCCCTCGAATCAGCGATCCGCAACGTCGTTGAGCACATTGAGATCAGCGAGAGGCGCACCCGCGATTCGCTCAAGGCCATGCAGGACCGGCTGAGCGAACTGGCGGAGCAGGCCATCGGCCGCCCCGGCGAGGATCAGCCGCGCACCGCGCCGGTGATCGCCCAGCTCGAGGCGCGCGTGGCAGAGCTCTCGAACCGTCTGCAGCGCACCGAGAGCAGCCTCCAGTCCGCCCTGCCTGAGCAGCTTCGCGGTGAGCTGGGGCAGATCGCCGAGCGCATCGAGAGCGTGAAGTCCTCCGCCGACCAGGTGGTAAAGCAGGCCCAGAGTGCGGCCGCGGGTGTCGCCCGCAGCGAATTGCGGGAGATTGAAACCCGCGTGCTCGCCAGCCTCAGGGAGGCCCAGGCGGCAGCCTCGGCCACCGCCGCTGCCACGCCTGAGATCGGCCAGTTGAAGGGCGAGATCGGCGGTCTGTCCAGGCGCATGGATGAAATCAGGGCAAGCTCCGCCACCGAGCGCGACCTTCATGCGCTGCGGATTGCCGTGGAGCATCTCTCCAGCCGGGTCTCCCAGGCTCCCGAAGCCTATCCCCTCGCCGAGGTGGACCGGCGGCTGGACGAGCTGGGCCTCAGGCTTGACCAGGTCGCGGCGGCAACGGGCGGCACGGCCCATGTCATGGACATCGAAGCCCGCTTGGCCGAAATCGGCCAGCGCGTGGATCAGGCCATGGTTCTTAACGGCGATCCGCAGGCCATGGCCCTCATCGAGCAGAACATCACCGCACTGAGTGAGCGCGTCGGCCGCACCGAGGATCAGCTCCGCCACATCGAGACCATGGAGCACGCGATCCAACGGCTCTATGACAGCCTCGAGCAGAGCAGGGAGATCACCAGCCAGACCGCCGAGGAAACGGCCAGCCGCACCGTGGAGCGCATGCTCGCTTCGGGAATGCCGAGCGGCCGCTCGCCGGAGCTGATGGCGCTCGAAGAGGGGCTTCGCGCCGCTCGTGAGAGTGCGGCGGGCGCTGAGCTCCGCAACCAGGAAACACTCGCCGCGGTGCACGAGACCCTGTCGCAGATCGTGGAGAAGATCGCCGAGCTTGAGAGGGGCTCACCCCGGCCGGTACCTGCGCCAGCCCCCGCGCCAACATACGCGCCTGAACCGCAGCCCAGCCTGCAACAGACCGCCCGCGCCTACATGCCCGAGCCTGCCGCCGCCGCCGCCGCCCCCGAAGCGGAACCGCTCTCCACCGGAGACGACTTCATCGCCGCCGCCCGCCGCGCCGCACAGGCGGCAGCCTCCCGGCCCTCGGCCTTGCGGGCGGAATTCGGCCCCGCAGTGCCGCCGCAGAAGCCGCAGGGCCGCAAATCCGTGCTGGGCCGTCTTTATGACCGCGACCCGGTAGACAGCCCCCCGGCTGGCATCGACCCGCTCCGCCCGGTGGCGAAGGATCCCGGCAAGACTGCGCGCCGGCGGCGTCTGCTGCTGGCCGGTGTCCTCCTGCTGGCCGTGGTTTCGGCCTTCGCCTACAACGCGCTGGTCAGGAGGTCCGCCCCGCCTCCTTCGCCGCCCGCCGCCATTGAACAGCCCTCGCAGCCGGGCGCCACGTCCCAGCGTCAGGGCCGCGTCGACCTGCAGGCCGATTCCATCCGCACGGCGTCCCTCTCCAAGGCGGACGTGGCCAACCGGGCCGTGCTGCCGCCGCCGGAGACCGGAACGGCGGCGCTGCGCAGCGCCGCGGTGAAGGGTGATGCCGCAGCCCAATTCATCGTCGCCAGCCGCTACCTCGACGGCATCGGCACCGCCGCGGATCCCGCCAAGGCTGTCTTCTGGTATGGGCAGGCGGCAGCCGCCGGCCTGGCCCCGGCGCAATACCGCCTCGCCACCCTTCTCCAGCTTGGCAAGGGCGTTGCGCAGAATTACGCGCTCGCCCTGTCCTGGTATGAGCGTGCCGCCCGCCAGGGCAACGTCAAGTCCATGTACAATGCCGCCGTGATCAGCCTCGGCGGCGAGGCCGGAACGGTTGACCACGCAAAGGCCTTCGCGCTGTTCTCGGATGCTGCCAGTCGCGGGCTCCGTGACAGCCAGTTCAATCTCGCCATCCTGTATGAGAGCGGCAAGGGCGTCAGGCAGGACCAGTCAGAGGCCGTCTTCTGGTATCGCCTTGCCGCCCTTCAGGGCGACAGCGATGCCGCGGCGCGTGCCGTAACACTGGCCAAGGGGCTGGGGCGCGAGGCCCTGTTGCGCATCGATCAGCGGCTCGCCGCCTGGACGCCCGAACCCAGCGAAGACGATGCCAATGCCGTGGCGGTCCTCGACCCCGCATGGCAGGACCCTGAATCCACGGTGCTTCTCTCCGGCGTGGCCGAGCCCGACTTGCCCTCGCCACCGGGCGCCGGTCTCGTGGCCGAGGCGCAGCAGCTGTTGCTCGAACTCGGATTCAATGTCGGCGCGCCCGATGGCAAGCTCGGCAGCCGCACCGTCGCCGCGATTCGCCAGTTCCAGGAGCTGTCCGGCCTTGAGGTCACGGGAGCAATCACGCCCGAAGTCATTGCCGAGATGCGTGACAGGGCAGGTTAAGCCTGCCCGCTTGTCCTCGCCCGCGCGGCAGGCCACACTGGCGCCATGACTGAACGGAATTCCTCGATCTCCATTCCCGGCGCGGCGCTGCTGCTCGGCCTCGCCGGGCTCATTCCATTTTTTGGTGGCGCCGCCGCGCTGTGGTCCTTGCTTCCCAGCCTTGCGCCGGAGCTGGGCCTCAAGCTGATCATCAGCTACGGGGCGATCATCCTGTCCTTCCTTGGCGGCATTCGCTGGGGAACGGCCATCGGCCCCTATGACACGCGCCGCCAGGGCCTTGAGTTCGGGGCCAGCGTGCTGGGGTCCCTCGCGGGGCTTGCCGCCATGTTCATTCCGGCGGTGCCCGCCCTTACCCTGCTGATCGCGGGCTTCCTCATGCAGGCGCTGTGGGACGTGACAAGCGTCGAGGCGGGGCGTCTTCCGGCCTGGTTCGGCAAGCTGCGTATGCTGCTGACGGCAGGCGCGGTGATCTCGCTCACGGCAGCGCTCGTGGCCGTGCTCGTCACCTGACCTTGCTGCCGGAAAAGCGGTGAATGGTCTTTGTGCCGATCATCCAGACGTCGAAGCCGTCGAACAGCCGTGTGAAGGGCTCCGCCCGCACGCTGAGCGCGCCGGTGTAGCTGCCGAAGGCTGGCATCACCATGCGCTGCCCGTTGGCGATGAAGCAGCGGCAGCGGATCCTGTGCCCGCGCGCATGCACGGTCGCGGCAGGATGGAGATGGCCCGAGATTTCAGCCTCCTCCGCCCGCAGCGTTCCCGCCTCATGGCGCAGCATCACGGGGCCCAGCGCCATTTCTTCCACGATGCTGCCGCCGATGTCCTGCGGCGGGGCCGGGTCATGGTTGCCGGTAATCCACACCGTCTCCACCGATGAGGTGATGGCGCGCAGAACCGCAAGGTCGCCCGCGTCGATCCGGTCGCGTGCATTGCCGTCGTGGAAGCTGTCGCCCAGGAAGATCAGCCGCGCGGGCCGCACCTCAGCGAGCGCAGCACTCAGCTGGTTCAGCGATTCGCGCGTGTCATAGGGCGGCAGGTGCACGCCGCGGCGGGCAAGGCTCGTTCCCTTCTCGAGGTGCAGGTCCGCCACCAGCAGCGCCCCGAAGTCCGGCGCATAGAGCGCGCCCGACAGGCTGGGAATGAAGTCCACGCCGCCCAGGCTGATGCGATGTGACCTAGACAAGCCGGGTGGCCTCGTCGAGGAGTTCATCCGCGGCTTCGGCGAGAAGGGCATCATGGCCCTCGCCGTAGACCGATTCGCGCCCGATCTCCAACAGCACCGGCACGGCGAGCGGTGATACGGTGTCGAGCGCCCTGTGCAGGATCTGGCCTTTGATCCGCCGCAGCATGGCGCCCAGCCGCCAGGCGTCGATCAGCCCTTCGGCCGCGTCATCCCAGGCCGCGCGCAGCAATATGTGGTCTGGCTGGTGCGTGCGCAGCACGTCATAGATGAGGTCGGTGTTCACCGTCATCTGGCGCGCCGTCTTCTCATGGCCCGGCTGGCGCCGCTCGATCAGCCCGGCGATGATCGCGGCATAGCGGAAGGTGCGCTTCATCAGCATGGATTCGGCCAGCCACGCCTCCAGGTCGTCGCCTAACATGTCCTCGTCGAACAGCCGGCCAAGCAATATCCGGCCCGCTGAAATCGACAGTGAGAGATCCCGCACCATCCAGATGACGAGCGCATATTCGGAGGCAACAAAGCCCAAGGGCTGCATCCCGGCGCGCTCCAGCCGCCTGGTCAGCAGCATGCCCAGCGTCTGGTGCGCCAGCCGTCCCTCGAAGGGGTAGCACACCATGTAGTGCTTCTCCGCGCGTGGGAATGTCTCGACCAGCATCTGGCTCGCCTTCGGCACCACGGAGCGGAAACGCTGCAGCGAGAGCCAGCCCTTCACCTGCGGCGGCAGCGCCTTCCATTGCGAAGGGTCGGACAGCATCTCGCGCACACGGCCCGCCAGATAGGTGGACAGCGGGAACTTGCCACCCTGATAGGACGGCACCATCGGTTCCCTGGCATTGGAGCGCGTGGCGAGCGCGCCGGACTCGTCCATGCCCTCATAGCGCAGGATCTCGCCCGCGAACATGAAGGTCTGTCCCACGGTCAGCTGGCTCAGGAACCATTCCTCCACCTCGCCCAGCACGCGCCCGCCCGTCACCACGCGCTTGCCCAGCCGCCGCTTCACATGGGCGAGGCGAACCTTGAGCATCTCGTCCTCGACGATGGTCCCCATGTTGAGGCGATAGGACGTGGCCAGCCGCGGGTGAGACAGGCGCAGCGTTCCATCAGCCTGAACCTTCAGCTTGGCATAGCGCTCATAGGCGCGAAGCGCATAGCCGCCGGTCGCCACATAGTCGACAGCCTTGTCGAAATCCTCGCGGCTCAAGCTGCGGTATGTCCAGGCGCTGCTGACTTCGGCGAAAAGATCGTCAGGGTGGAACGGCCCCGCACAGGCCCGGCACAGAATGTGCTGGGCCAGCACGTCATGCTTCAGCACCATGGGATATTCCGTATCCTGAGCATTTTCTTCAGCCGCCTGCAGCGCTGCCTGGCACTCCAGCACCTCGAAGCGGTTGGAAGGCACGAGCAGCGCCTGCGACGGCAGGTCCAGCTTGTGGTTCGAACGCCCGATCCGCTGCAGCAGCCGGCTCGATCCCTTCGGCGCTCCGACATGGATCACCAGATCGACATCCCCCCAGTCGATGCCGAGTTCGAGGGTAGAGGTGCAGACCACCGCGCGCAGGCGGCCTTCGCCCATCGCGGCCTCCACCTTCCGCCGCTGCGCCACGTCAAGCGAGCCGTGGTGAAGGGCGATCGGCAGGTTGTCGTCATTGGCTTCCCACAGCGCCTGGAACACCACCTCCGCCTGCGACCTGGTGTTGACGAAGACCAGCGTCATTTTCGCGCGTCTGATCTCCGCATAGATCTCGGGGATCGCATAGAGCGCTGAATGCCCCGACCACGGCACCCGCTCGACGGAGGAAAGGATGCGGATCGAGGGCTTCGCCCCCGGCTGCCCCAGCACCAGCGGCGCGGGGGAGGTTCCGGCAGGCACCAGCCATGCCCGCAGCGCATCGGGGTCCGCCACGGTGGCCGACAGCCCAATGTGGATCGCGTCCGGCGCAAGCGACCTCAGCCGTGACAGGGCGAGTGACAGCAGAACCCCCCGCTTCGATGTCACCATGGAATGGAGTTCATCGAGAATCACCGTCCTCAGCCCCTTCAGCAGATGCCCCGCATGCGGGTCGGCGATCAGCAGCGACACCTGCTCCGGCGTGGTGATGAGGATGTCAGGTGGCTTCTGGCGCTGGCGCTGGCGCCTGGCATGGGGCGTGTCGCCCGTCCGCGTCTCCACCCTCACGGGAAGCCCCATCTCCGCGATCGGCGCCTCGAGGTTGCGCGCAATGTCGACGGCCAGCGCCTTCAATGGCGAGACATAGAGCGTGTGGATGCCGCCGCCCTGTCCGTGCTGGGTGATCTCGGTGAGGCTCGGCAGGAACCCCGCCAGCGTCTTGCCCCCGCCGGTGGGCGAGATCAGCAGCACGCTCTGGCGCGCCCCGGCATGCCGGAGCACCGCCAGCTGGTGCGGGCGCGGTGTCCAGCCCCGGGCGGAGAACCAGTCAAGGAAGCGCTGCGGCAGGCTCATGGGGCTGCCAGCTTGACTTGGGGCGCGGGCAGAAGCAACACCGCCTCATGTCCTTCGATCCCAAATCCCCGGTGACGCACCGTTCGGTCCTGACCGTTGCAGTGCCGATCATGCTCTCCAACGTCTCGGAGCCGATGATCGGCGTCGTCAACACCGCGGTGATCGGCCAGCTGGATGACCCCTATTACATCGGCGCCATTGCGGTCGGCGCGCTGATCTTCAGCTTCATCTTCTGGGGGTTCGGTTTTCTCAGGCTGTCCACCGGCGGGCTGTCCGCCCAGGCGCTGGGGGCGGGGGACACCACCGAGCTGGTTGCCGTTCTGGTCCGTGCACTGATGATCGGCGTGGTGGCGGGCGCCGGGCTCATCCTTCTTGCTCCGCTGATCCGGGAGGCGGGCTTCGGCCTCGTCGGCGGCTCGGCCGAAATCCGCCAGCATGGCGAGACCTATTTCAACTACCGCATCTGGTCGGCCCCCGCTGCCCTCGCCAACTACTGCATCCTGGGCTGGTTCATCGGCCAGTCGCGCGCCAAG
>NZ_JBIICB010000160.1:0-9586 GCF_044239095.1 Aestuariivirga sp.
CAACCGCCAGCTCTATGAAAAGCGCGGCCGCCCGGATGCTAGCGCACACTCATGCGGCAATCTCGCCAACCCCAAAGTGGCAACATTTTGCGCTGCCCTTTGGCTCACTTTTACTCTGCCGTTGACACTGAAACCGAAGCTGCCATTGCCATCCAGCAATGCTATCGGCATGTTCTTTATCCGTCGCGTACGTCTCTTGGCGGAGCGGGAACCATCCAGCTCGCCCATGCCGTGATCGACATCCAGAACGCGTCCGAGCGGCCAGGTTCTGGCCAGCTTCAGATTGTTCGGCAGCTGCAAAGCCACAACAAAGTTCGCGATGCGTCCGATGCGCCAGACTCTCCGTCCTACATTCGTGACCGGACGCCTCTGAAAAAGGGGCAGATCAGCTCCCGCGACCTTCGCGATGAGTTCCGACGTGACCCGTCCCTGTCGATCCTCTTGTCCGATGATGTGTTCATCAAGGCGGTCCGCAAAGGGATCGAGGAGGGCGTTTACATCTACAAGCGCGGCGATCTTTTGGCTGGGCCGGGTGATCCGATCCCGACGATCAAGATTGACGAAGAAACCATGATCTTCACGATGGAATTCGCGAAGAACAAAGGTATCTGGCCGCGCCCAGCACCGGCACCGGCGGCGCAGCCTGCGGCGGTCGGGGGTGGTGCGGCAGTTGTGACGGGGCCCACGCCGACAGGAGGTGGTGACTTCCCGCCGGTCGGGCCTTCGCCTGAGGCAGTGGCTGGAGAACGACCGCAGCCCCAGCTTGCAGGGGCGAAGGTATTCACGGCCGAGGGCGTCCTGAAGGAAGCCCTGCGCCGCGTGATCGAACAGGCCAAGACCGCCAAGCTGGACAAGGTCGACCGGATCGTGATCCGCCTGTTCGAATATGGCGATGCCTTCAAGCTGGTGCCGATCGCAAACACGGTCGCCGGTGCAAAGCGGGGAGTGCGGCTTGAGGGCAGCTTCATGACCGCCCAGGACAGCACCTTCGAGTTCGAATTCAATGGTACGGCGCAGGATGCGTCGACCATGAAGGACTATCTCGAACCCCAATTCCGCGCCGCGAAAGAGACCGATCTGAAGGCCAGTATTTCGTTTGATTTCGACGCCGGGCTCGCGCTGGATGGCGACGCGGCGGACAAGTTCGTCGAAAAGCTGACGCGTTATGCCAGCGCGGCGGCCTATGTCGAAGCAACGGCTGAGGTGAAGTGATGCGCGTGCCAAGCCGGAAGGAAGACCTCTCCATGATTTCGCGAACCCAACCGCAGTACGAGTTGCGCGCACGGCGCCACGGCCCCGGGGATACCGAGATCGAGATCTGGCAGCTTCCCTCCCTTGCCACGCCGCAGATCGCGGGTCCGCTCCGGCTGGCCGGGTTGCGGGGGCGCAATCTGGAACTGACCGAACACCGCGTCCTGCGGCGCCTGAAGGAAAGCGGGATCAGGCTGGACCTGTTGCCAATCGAGGGGATGGGATCGGCGCTGAACGAGGAAACGGCGCTGCGCCTGGCACTGCTGTTCCGCACCCTCGCGCCCATGCGTAACCGTGACAACATGCGACTGGTCGCAGACGGGATCGAGGCGATGGGCAAGGAAGAAGCGGGTTACTGGCTTGGCATGTCCGTCCACCGCAAGAACCCGCGCCGGGTGCTGACCGCCCTGCGCATCCTGCTGACCGATCCGACGAAATGATGAAAGAAGTGAACCCGATGTCCGATGTCCGTCTGATTGAGCGCTGGTTGCCGATTGCTGAACTTGGTATTGAAAGCGTGCGTGAGCGTGGAATGTCCACGGCTCTTCCTCCAATAAACTTCTTGCATGTTTGGTGGGCTAGGCGGCCTCTTTTGGCAGCGCGTGCAGCAATCGTAGCAAGTGTCTTGCCTGCAGATGTTGATCACTCACTTTTTCTTTCGGCGCTAGGAGTTAATGGTAATCCTCTCCAAGCGAAACAGCGATTGCAGAAGGAGAGGCGCAATGGCATCAAGGGCGATACGCCAGCCTTTGATTATCCAAGAGCTTTTACTGTCCTCGCTGGCGAAGCATACCGCAAGATTGATCCCAATAAGGACTATTTGAAGAACGTGAAAGTTCTCGATCCCACTGCTGGCGGTGGCTCCATTCCTTTTGAGGTTATGCGTCTGGGAGCGCATGCAATTGCGAATGATCTGAACCCAGTTGCGGCTACCATTTTGAAAGCTACTGTTGAGTTGCCTGGAAAATTTGGAAGTATCCTATTGGATGATTTTAAGAAGATATACTCCGAGTTCAGGAAGAAGGCAGAGCCAAAATTTGACGATCTGTATGCGAAGGAGCCTTCCGACGTAAGGGTCGAGGGTTACCTGTGGGCCCGAACGGTTCAATGCCCTTACTGCTCTGGTGAAATCCCTCTATCTCCCAACTGGGTTCTAACGCCTGATGGCGTTGGGGTGAGACTCCATCCTCAAACTAGGACTCCACACCATATTCAGTCAAGGGTCTGTGATTTTGAGGTGGTCCGGACCTTGGCTGAGCAGTCCGAAGGTACCGTTAGTGGAGGAGATGCTATATGTCCATTTGAGGACTGCGGGAGGATTGTTGACGGCGATATAATTAAACAGCAGGCGCAAGCTGGCGAGATGGGTGATCGGCTTTTTGCAGTTGTTTTCAAAAAGAGAGTAAAGAAACTGACTAAGTCAGGAACCTACCGCGAGTCATGGGAAAGGGATTATCGCGGGCCAACCAGTGCAGACGATAACCGGACTGCTCTAAAGGAACTTATCGACAGCCGCATCGACGATTGGCTAGCGGCAGATATAATTCCTTCAGAGGCCTATCCTGAAAACTCCAACGACAGTCGTCCGATACAGTATGGCATGCCATTGTGGCGCAATCTCTTTTCAGATCGTCAGCTATTAGGGCACTGTTTTGCTGTTGAGACGTTCTCCGAGATGCTATCCGAGGACTTAAAGAAAGGGGCGCTGACCGAGCGCCGGAAGGCGGCGTATCTGTATCTTTCCTTCGCTTTCTCAAAGCTTCTTAATTGGAATGCCCGGCTTTCTAGTTGGAATGTAAAGGCAAGCACCATGCGGTCGGTGTTTGATCGGCACGATTTTGCATTCAAGTGGTCCTATGCTGAAATGCCGTTCTTTCTGACTGGGGGAGGGTTTGATTGGGCAGGAGGTCAGATTGAAGATAGCTTAAAGGGCATATTGAAACTTCTACCATCAGCCGACGATCTCTTGGCAACTGAAGTTCTTGGTTCTGTTTCTATTTCGTGTGGAAATGGAGGGGACTTGTCAACGATAGTTGATCATAGCGTTGATGCGGTTGTGATGGACCCGCCTTACGGCGCTAATGTGATGTACGCCGAGCTATCGGATTTTTTCTACGTTTGGTTGAAGCGTACGGCTGGCCTGATATACCCTGAGCTTTACACTCGCAGACTGACGGATAAGGAAGCTGAGGCCGTTGCCAACAAAGCCCTTTTCAAGGGCCAAAAAGGTGCGGATGCGCTGGCTAACCGCGACTATCAGGAGAAGATGGCCGCAATCTTCGCCGAATGTCGCCGTGTCCTGAAGCCGAACGGCATCATGACCGTAATGTTCACGCACAAGGATACAAGCGCCTGGGACGCACTGACCACCGGCCTTATCGAGGCCGGGTTCATCATCACTGCTTCTTGGCCTGTGAACACCGAGGCCGAAGGGTCGCTCCACATCAAGGACAAGGCCGCCGCGAACTCCACGATCTTCCTCGTCTGCCGTCCGCGTCCGGCCGAGCAGAGCGACGAGACGACCTATTGGGAAGATGTCGAGCCCTTGGTGGCACAGGCCGTCCGCACCCGGGTGGAAGAGTTCCAGAAGGCCGGGATCGGCGGTGTTGACCTCTACCTCGCTTCCTTCGGCCCAGCGCTGGAAGAGTTTTCGCGCCACTGGCCGCTGAAGCGCGGCACCCCGCGGCCCGAGCCGCTGGCCAAGAAGCGCCGAAAGCAGGCGGAACTATTCGAGGAAGAGTTCGATCCCTACGCCGTAACGCCGGAAGACGCTCTCGACGCCGCCCGGCGCGAGGTAAAGACATGGCGCCTGAACCAGCTGACCCATACCAAGGGCCGCGCCGATCTGGACCCGACGACATCGTGGTTCGTGCTAGCCTGGGACGCCTTCAAGGCGCCGGTCTTTAGCTATGACGAGGGCCTGCGTCTGGCGCGTGCCGTCGGCGCCGATCTGGAGGGCCAGTTGATCGGCCGTCTGTGCGAGAAGAAGGGATCGGACATCAAGCTGTGGGACAGCGCCACCCGCGCTGCGAAAAGCGGCCTCGGCCCGGCTGACGGTTCACGAGCGATGATCGACGCGATCCACCACGCCGCCCACCGCGGCAGGACGCGCACGCTGGAAGGCGCGCTGGATCTGCTGAAGGACGCGGGGCTGGAAAACGATCCTCAGTTCCTCGCGGCACTTGAGGCCGTTCTGGAAGTGCTGCCGCCATCGCGGGGCTTTGTCGGCTTCGACGTTGCGACCGGCGATGCCAAGTCTGCTGCCGATGACTTCGACGCGCTTGAGAAGCTGCGGCGCTTGGCGTTTTCGGACAAGGTGGATGAACCCCAGCAGCTGTCCCTGTTCACGGAGGAGGCCGTTTGAGCCTGCTGCGCGACACCGCTTGGCGCTTGAAATACACGCCGGACGATGGCGACCTCATCCGGCTGTTCTACGTTCCGGCTCTCCGATCGGCGACGCGCTATGACCGGCTGACGGGCTATTTCTCGTCTCGCGCGCTGGCCCTGGCGGCGCGGGGCATCGAAGGGCTTGTCCTCAACAACGGCAAGATGCGGCTAATCGTGGGCTGCACGCTGGGCGAGGAGGACGTCGAGGCGATCGAACGGGGCGAGGCTCTTCGAGATGCCGTCGAGCGGACGATCCAGAGGATGCCGCCCTTGACCGGCGATCCCCGCACTGTCGATGCCCTGGAACTTGTCGCGTGGATGGTGGCCCAAGGCTATCTAGATGTAAAGCTTGCGGTTCCTTGTGACGCGAACCGCCGCCCGATCCGCGATGACAGCATCTTCCACGAGAAGACCGGCATCATCGAGGATAAGACCGGCGATCGGCTCGCCTTTAATGGCAGCATCAACGAAACCGAGTACGGTTGGACGCGGAACTGGGAAAGCTTCAACGCTTTCACGTCGTGGAACGATGGACCCCGTGTGGACGAGGAAGAGGCAAGTTTCGCCAAGCTGTGGGCGAACCAAGCCAAGCGGGCAATCACATTGGACGTGCCGACTGCGCTACGCGAGCAGCTGCTCACCTTCCTGCCTGATCCCGAGCAACTGCCCAAGCGAATGCAGGAGCATGCGGACGAGGGCAGTGAGGATAAAGGGGCTCGCAGCGCTGTGCGGCGCACTGGCCAGGGTGATCCACCAGCGCCCAGCGCCGCGTCAGTTCTTTCGATCGACGAAGAACGCCAGGCAGTTTGGGAGCGGATCGCGAATGCCGCGAACGATCCAAATGGCGGCGACCGAGTAGGAGAGGCCACCTCCGCGGTCGTCCCTTGGCCCCATCAGGTGCGGGCCTTCCATCGTTTGTACGATCAATGGCCGCCGAAGCTTCTGATCGCTGATGAGGTCGGTCTGGGGAAAACGGTTCAGGCCGGTCTCCTGCTTCGGCAGTCATGGCTGTCCGGGCGCGTGAAGCGCGCCCTAGTTCTTGCGCCGAAGAACGTCTGTAGGCAGTGGCAGATCGAACTTCGTGAGAAGTTCAATCTCAACTGGCCAATATATGATGGGCACCGGCTGGTTTGGTATCGATCGCCAGCCCGCGATCACAGTGCCGAGAAAGCGGTATCGCGCGACGAGTGGCATCGTGAGCCGTTCGTGATCATGTCGAGCCATCTTGCGCGTCGGCGAGAACGGCAAACAGAGATTTTGGACTCTGCCGATCCGTGGGATTTGGTTGTGCTGGACGAAGCCCACCATGCTCGGACCAAGGGGGCAGGAACAGCGCAGGCTAAGGGCAGCAATCGGCTGCTTCAGTTGATGCGCTTGCTGAAGAGAAGGACCGAGGGCTTGGTATTGCTTACGGCAACGCCCCTCCAGGTCCACGCTACCGAACTTTGGGACCTGCTTGATCTACTCGGAGTGCCTCCGGAGTGGTCCTCGGATGCCTTTGTTCGCTTTTTCTCAGAGGTTGCGAAGGAACCTGTCAGCAACGACGGACTTGATTGGCTTGCTGCGCTTTTCCGTGCGCATGAGGCGCACTTTGGGGAAATCCCTTGGGAGTTGGCGCAAGGCAAGACTGGTCTAAGCGGCCTGAAGACCAAGAAGGTCCTGCGAGCCCTGCGAGACAACGCTGCAACCCCCAGGCGCCAACTTTCCCAAGAAGAGAGGCGCGCCGCTCTCACGATCCTGAAGAAAGCGACCCCGGTAAGTGCCTTGGTTTCGCGCCACACGCGCGAACTGCTGCGCAAATACTTCAAGGCCGGGAAGCTTTCGACGCCAGTTGCAACCCGCCAAGTCGAAGACCGGTTTATCCCCTTGTCCCAAGAGGAAAGGGATCTCTACCGGCAGGTCGAGACCTACATTTCTCAAACCTACAATGCCTCGGCGGCCGATGCGCGAAATGCGGTTGGCTTTGTGATGACGATTTATCGCCGCCGGTTGGCCTCCAGCTTCCATGCCTTGCGTATGACTATGGAAAAAAGAAGGGGCGGCGTGGGCGATGTGCTTTCTGCTGCCGACGAGGCGCGGATCGATGAAAACGTCGCTGACCAAGTCGAAGCGGGTGAAGAAATCGATGCGGAAAGCGTATCTGAAGACGAGCGGCGAGCGCTTGCGTTTGAAGAGGTCGAGACGATCGACGAGATAGTTGAAGAGATTGGGCGGTTGCCGACGGATACCAAGGCCGTTCATCTTTCCAACGTCTTGGGCGAACTGAAGGCATCGGGCTATTCGCAGGTGATGGTCTTCACGCAGTTTACGGACACCATGGACTATCTGCGCGATCAAGTCGTTGCTGCGGGGTATTCGGTGATGTGCTTCTCTGGACGCGGCGGAGAAGTGCAAGGGTCCGATCGCGCCTGGAGCCTCATTTCAAGGGACGAGGTCAAGCGCAGGTTCAAGGAAGGTCGTGCTGAAATCCTTGTTTGCACTGACGCCGCGGCTGAGGGGCTGAACTTCCAGTTTTGTGGTGCGCTGATAAATTACGACATGCCTTGGAACCCGATGCGAGTGGAGCAGCGGATTGGCCGCATCGATCGACTTGGGCAGCGGTTCTCCGATATTCGTATCGTCAATCTGCACTACGAAGACACGGTCGAGGCTGACGTCTATCGCGCCTTGCGCAGCAGGATTTCCGTGTTTGAGAGTGTCGTCGGTGGTCTGCAGCCAATCTTGACCAGGTTGCCAAAACTAATCGAAGAAACCGTTCTTTCGAAGGCAACGACTGATGATGCTCGTCGTGACGAGGCGCTGGGCCGTCTGGAGGCTGAACTTTCGTTGGGAGAGGGAACATCGATAGACCTTGATGACTTCTCCGACGAAGAACTAACCTTCCCGCCTCGCTCTGAGCCAGCCCTGAACTTGTCAGACCTGAAGGCCGTTCTCGATCGACCCGCCTTGCTGCCTCGCGGCACAGAAGCAGTAAAGCTGGACGCGAAGGACTACAGGTTCACCGATGGCTTCTTGCCTCAAGCGGTGCGCGTGACAACCGATCGGGAATTCTATGAGCTTCACTCGGAAAGTGTCGAGCTTTGGACTCCTGGCAGCCCAACGTTTCCCGATCTTGCCATGTATCGGAGGACGACTTGACCGTCTTGCTCTCAGTTGTGGATCGCAAGAACCAGCGGCTGAGGCGGGGTTTCCGGGTCAACAATAGGTCAACCTGCCGACCTACCTCGTTCACTGTATGAGCTACAGCGGCTTCCGTCGGCTGCGGTTGAGAGCGGCGAGGTAATCAAGCGAGATCAACGGGTTGGCGCGTAAGTGGTTGAATTCTAAGGGTTCGATGTTCTCCTTTTGGTCCGCCTCATAACCTGAAGGCCGCAGGTTCAAATCCTGCCCTCGCAACCAAAATATATCAATAACAACAAATAGTTACGAACCGTCCGCAAGGGCGGCTTTCGTCATTCCAAATTCTTGTCAACACCTGCTCAACGTTCGACGAGTCCCCCCGAAAAGAGGGGGCTTCTTGCGTTTAATGTCTTCAGCAGTTCAAGCCGGGGATTAAGGCTTTCATCGTGGATCCGCGCCCGAGGCTCCTTCAGTGTTGCCCAATTGCGCATTCCAGTAAGCGGCGGTTCCAACCCATTGAATTGATGTGTTCCTGACGTGTGACGTGGCTGCGAGAAGGTCTGCGTGAGCAGATGGAGGTTTGGCATGGCGGATGGTGGCGATGGATTTGTTGGTCGGTGCGAGGTCGTTGAGCCTCTGCGGCGCGGCAAGCGGCGCTGGTCGACTGAGACGAAGGCGCGGATCGTAGCCGAAAGCCTTCAGCCAGGGGCCCGGGTCGTCGATGTGGTGCTGGGCATTCCCGGTGATGTTGCGGTGGAGCGGGCGGCCGCGCTGGTGCGCACACGCATTGCGCGGGGCGGCATGATCGTCGCGGGTCAGCGGCTGCCGATCTATCTGCAAGCTACCAAGCGCTTTCGCTGATCGGACTGTCCCACGCAAGTTCCGGCGATCACGGCGATGCTGCAACTTGCGAAAATGGAGGCAGCAGAGGATAGCCGGACGCGATCAGGGATATGGCAAGCTGCGCATTCGGCAACTTGCGAAAATGCCGGACGCGACCAGGGGTAGGGCAGGGCACTCTGCAATTTGCGAAAATGCAGGACGTAGGGCAGGCGGCCCCGCAAAATCCTGACAGACCATCACGATCGTCGAGCAATCCGCCGCTGAGCTTGGCTGGTGGGATAGATGCTGTTTCGCGTATGATCTGGTGCGGTGCGCCACTCGAGGAAAAGGCCTTCTCTGGTCTTGAGCTTGGTATTTCAGCGCGTGGCGCATCAGATATCGGAGGGCAGCTGGAGATTTCGGCTCCGCGGACCGATGGAAAAAGCATTTTGTCCAGGGGGGAAGGTGGGCCGTCAGCAGCCGTCTACAGCGTGCGGTTTTCCGTTTGTTCGGCTGCGTTGTCGTGGATCGGTGCTCCAGCCAACTGGTCAAGCGCAAGATTTTCGGCATCGAGAGCATAAAGCGAACTTTGCGAAAATGCAGAAAGTGGATCAGCTTGCGGCCTTTTTTGTAAGTCTGAAAGCCCTGAAAAACCCCTGAAAAAAATTTGCGAAAATGCCAAGTGTTTGAAATTGTTCAACAAAATTTTAGAAAAATTTGACCAGCGACTCGAGGTGGCCTACAACTGAGTCTAGGTGATTCGCGGCTCAAGCTCGAGTGATGCAAACCACCGGAATTCACGCGTTGCCACTGAAGCCGACGCAAACCTGCTTGATTTTGCAGGGCGGCTTTCTGTTGCCCAGACGAAAGATGATAAAATGATACGAAAGTCCGAGGACTTCCGCAAGACAGCCAGCGGCGGCGGCAACATCGCAGCGCGAGCCATGCACGCAGCCTTTGACAAAACTAGACCACAGCCGCTTTGACAAACACCGCAACGCATTGA
>NZ_JBIICB010000161.1:0-9553 GCF_044239095.1 Aestuariivirga sp.
CGCCCTTCTGCTCCGGTCCCATCGCCTCGCCCGTGGGCAGCCGCCAGAGCTTGACCGCGAGATAGGCGACCCAGGCCGCGGCGATGAGCGTCACCGTGAGGCGGAGCGTGCCGGCGTCCGCCAGCAAGCTCTTGCCGGCAATCGCCAGCGGCAGCGTTACAAGCCCATAGGCGGCGGCCTCGAAGGGGACGAGGCGTAGGGCGCCGCGCCAGCCGCGTTCGGCCCCGGCGAGGGCCAGAAGCGTATTGGTTGGCCCCGGCGTGAGCAGCAGGGCCAGCAGGGCGAGGGTGAACTCGGCGTGCGTCATGACAAGATACCAGTAGCGGTTTCCCCGCGGTCCGGCCTTGACCTAGCTCAAATGGGCGGGCGCGCGCGAAGCCACGGGCGAAATGGCCTCCGCCATCAGGAAGATGGCCGGCAGAGCCAGCGCCCAGGCAAGGCCGATGGCGAAAAGGGCGCCTGCTGCACCGGGGTCGGGCAGGGTGGCAGCACCGAGCTTCACCCCCGCCCAGTAGGTGAGGGGGCCGGACAGCGCACCGAGGATCGCCTGGGTCTTCCACCGTCCCTTGAGCCAGGCCAGGCTGGCGTTGGGAAGGGTCCCGAAGCCAAACCACAAGGCCGCGATCCATACCGGCGGCAGTGCCTGGCCTTCCACCGTTCCGGCATAGCGGATGAGGCCTGCCCCCATGAAGCCTGCTTCCAGAAGCACACCGAACAGGGTGACAGCGAGGATCAGCGCCAGTTCCGGGCGGAGGCGAATCCGGTTCAGGAACAGATGGATGGCCACCACGGCCACCACGGCGAGCGACATCAGCCCGCCACGGCCCGCCGCGCCCCCGCTGACAGCGGCAAACCAGGCGGCCTCGAAGGCAAGGAAGTTGAACAGCGCGAGAATGATCCGCATGAGGTCCGTCTGCAACGAGCGTGCGTATCGCGCTCTATAGTGAGGAGGTAAAGTCGTGACAGCTAATGTTGATCATACGAAGCGTCCGGGCCTGCGGTTTGCCGCTGCAGCCGCGATTATCTTTCTTGCCCTTGCCGTTGCGCTTCCCATAGCACCTGCAATTGCCTCCGGCGAGGCTCTTTCGGGTGCGGCGCTCAAGTCCTTCGTCGCGGGCAAGAGGATCTATCTGGCCGTGCCGCTGGGTGGTGAGATCCCGCTCAACTACAGGACGAACGGCCGTGTCGACGGTACGGGCGAGGCGGCGGGCCTCGGCCGCTACATGACCCCGAAGGACAGTGGCCGCTGGTGGGTGGCGGGCAACCGCGTGTGCCAGAAATGGCAGGAGTGGTATGACGGCCGTACCTTCTGCTTCACGGTCACCAAGCTGTCCGAAAACCGCATCCGCTGGGTGCGCGACGACGGCAAGAGCGGCGTGGCGCGCGTGCGCTGAGACTTTTCAACCCGGCCGGAACGCGCGCGAGCAGACGGCGCGAAACCGCGCTAAGGACATCTATGCCATGCCGGATGCGGGAAGCTGCCGGGCGTCCGTCCATCCGCCTGTTGATTTGCGTGCGCTTCGTGCAACATAGGCGGCTTCAGGCGTGAGGGCGATTCCATGTTCGATGATCTCAAGGGTAAAGTGGTTGTGGTGACGGGCGGCGTCACCGGCATAGGTGGTGCCGCCTCGCTGGCCTTCGCGGCGGCCGGAGCGAGCGTCTTCGCGCAATATCTGGGCGGCGGTGAGGAGCTGGCAGCCATCGAGAAGGCGGGCATTGCCACGCTGAAGCTCGACCTGACGGAGGACGGCGCACCCGAACGGCTCATGGCCACCGCTGCCGCGCGCTTTGGACGGATCGACGTTCTGGTAAACAATGCCGGAAGCCTCGTCGCGCGCATTCCCGTCACCGAACTCGACGACAGTTTCATCGACAAGGTGTTCGACCTCAATTGCCGCCAACTCATTCACTGCTGCCGCATCGCAGCGTCGCTGATGAAGGAGCAGGGTTCCGGCAACATCATCAACGTGACATCGATCGCCGCGCGCAACGGCGCAAGCCCCGGCGGCTCGGTCTATGCCGGGGCAAAGGCCTTCGTCTCCGCCTTCTCGAAGACGCTGGCGAAGGAGCTGGTGGGCCATCGCATCCGCGTCAATTGCGTCTCGCCGGGAACCATCCACACTGCCTTTCATGACCGCTTCTCGGATGAGGCCAAGCGTGAGGCGACACGCAAGACCATTCCCATGCAGCGCCTGGGTCTGGCGGAGGATTGCGCGGGCACCTTCCTCTATCTCGCCAGCGACAGGGCGTCGGGCTATGTGACGGGCCAGGTGATCGAGGTCAACGGCGGGCAGCTGATGCCATGAGTTTCGTGACGCGGCAGCGGGCTGAACAACCCGACGTGCTGGCGCCCGATGGCTCCGAGGTGCGCATCCTCGCTGCCACGGCGCGGGGCAGCATGGCACAGTTCACCTTGCCGCCCGGCGCGGTCTCGAAGGCCGTGGCGCACCGCAGTGTGGAGGAGGTCTGGCTCGTGCTGCGCGGCACGGGCCGCATGTGGCGCAAGCTGGGCACGGCGGAGGAGACGGTGGCGCTGGCGCCTGGTGTCTCCCTCGCCATTCCGGTGGGCGCCTGCTTCCAGTTCCGCAACGATGGAGACGAGCCGCTCGATTGCGCGGGCGTTACCATGCCGCCCTGGCCCGGCATGGATGAGGCCTATGAGGTGGACGGGATCTGGTAGCGCCCGCTACCAGCTGCCTGTGTTCTGCATCGAGGACCAGGGCTCCGAAACCGGCAGCGCCTCACCTTTCTGCAGCAGCTCAATGGAGATGCCGTCGGGCGTCCTGATGAAGGCCATGCGGCCATCGCGCGGGGGGCGGTTGATGGTGATGCCGTGCGCCTGCAGCCTGGCGCAATAATCGTAGATGTTGTCGACGCCGAGTGCGAGGTGGCCGAAGTTGCGGCCGCCGGTATAGACTTCCGGGTCCCAGTTGTAGGTGAGCTCGACGGGCGCATCCGGGCTCTCGGGTGCGGCCACGAAGACCAGCGTATAGCGGCCCTTCTCGTTGACATGGCGGCGCTGTTCGACGAAGCCCAGCTTGTTGGTGAAGAAATCGAGAGACTGGTCCAGGTCGGAAACGCGGATCATGGTGTGGAGAAACTTCATGGGGTCACCTCTTGTTTGAGAGTCACATAGAAGAACTGGCGCGCATGGTCCAGCGCGCGCAGCGTGCCGTGGTGTTCACCGGGGCAGGCATCTCCACTGAATCCGGCATTCCCGACTTCCGCTCGCCCGGCGGCTTCTGGACGCGGTACAAGCCCATCGAGTTCAGCGACTTCCTGGCCTCAGAGGAGACGCGCCTGGAGGCCTGGCGGCGCTTCCTGATGATCCACCAGACGATCGGGGAGGCGCGGCCATCTGCCGG
Source organism: Aestuariivirga sp. (assembly GCF_044239095.1). Lineage (GTDB taxonomy): Bacteria > Pseudomonadota > Alphaproteobacteria > Rhizobiales > Aestuariivirgaceae > Aestuariivirga. Next base: position 3,366 of record NZ_JBIICB010000161.1, read on the forward strand.
CCACCTCGCTGTGGCCCGCCTTGCAAGCCTGGGGCATATATCCCACGTCATTACCCAGAACATCGACGGGTTGCATGAGCAGGCGGGCGTTGCGCGTGAGCGGATCATCGAGATCCATGGCAACGGCACCTATGCGAAGTGCCTCTCCTGCGGCCTGCGCCACGAGATCGCCTGGGTGGGCGAGGTGATCGCGCGTGACGCGCGGCCGCCGTCCTGCACGGGTTGCGGCGGCATCGTGAAATCCGCCACCATTTCCTTCGGCCAGGCCATGCCAGAGCAGGAGATGGCGGATGCGCGCGCGGCAACGCTCAATGCGGATCTCTTCATTGCGGTGGGCTCGTCGCTGCAGGTGTTTCCAGCAGCGGGCTTTCCCGTGATGGCAAAGCAGAACCGCACGCCGCTGGTGATCGTGAACCGTGAGGAGACCGGCCTTGATGGTCTCGCTGATCTCGTCATCCATGCGGAGATCGGCGCGGTGATGACCGCCGTGATGCAGCAACTCGCGCAGGACTGATTGCGAATCAGTTGCGCCGCAGCCGCCGCCCGCACCAAGACGGACCGGGCAGGCGTGGTTGACCTCGTGTAAGCTAAGCCCTTGCCGTAAAGAGTTGTGGATGACCGGCCGCTTTCGAATTTTGCGAGCATTTCCCGCCTATTGGCGCGCGTTGGTGCAGAGTCGCGGCCAGCTGGTTGCGGAATAGATGTGATTGCGACCTTGGGTTTTCCACATGAGAGCCATTAAGCTCTCTGTACAAATCCCCCATACTTGAGCAAATTGCAGTTCGGGGGCGGCAGGACGACAAGATGTGGCCGCACCGGGGACAGAGTTGGTGACATGGCGGTGAGCGGCGGTTTGACAAGTGAGTCGGTTTCAGCGCTGAGCGATGCGCCAGACGCCAATGTCCGGATCATTCAGGTGAGTGGCCTGGTGAAGTGGTTCGACGTGGGTCGCGGCTATGGCTTCATCATCCCTGACAATGGCATGCAGGATGTGCTCCTGCACCTGAGCTGCCTGAAGCGTGACGGCTTCGAGGCGCCGCTCGAAGGAACCCGCGTGGTGTGTGAAGTGGTGGCCCGCCAGAAGGGCTATCAGTGCCTGCGCGTTCTCGCCGTCGATTCCTCGACCGCCATCAACCCCGTGGAGCGCCGCCCGCGCACCCACACGACAGTCACCCCGTCGAGTGCCTGGATACGCGCGAAGGTGAAGTGGTTCAACCGCGCCCGCGGCTTCGGCTTCGCGTCTGAGGGTGAGGGTTCGCCCGACATCTTCATCCACATGGAAACGCTGCGGAAGACGGCGATTGCCGATCTTGAGCCAGACAGCTGGATCTACATCCGCTTCGGCGATGGGCCGAAGGGCAAGATGGCGGCGGAAGTGCGCCTCTCGCTTGAGGGCGGCCCGGCCCACACGCAGTAAGCCATCGTTCTGCTGCATTTGCGGGGGAGGAACTGCGCCATGCGCCGCCATGTCCTCTGTCTGCTCTTGCTTGCCTTCGCGTTTCTGCGGCCGGCCGCCGGACTGGCGCTTGAGGCGCCACTGTCCAAGATCGAGCCGCTCACCGTGGCCACCGAGGCGGACGCCTTCATGTTCACGGTCGAGATCGCCGATACGCCGGAGCTGCGCGCGCGCGGCCTGATGTTCCGCCAGCGCCTGCCGGAGGACCGCGGCATGCTGTTCGACTTCGGCAGCCCGCGTCAGGCCGCGATGTGGATGAAGAACACCTACATCCCCCTCGACATGCTGTTCATCCGCGAGGACGGCACCATTGCCTATATCGCCGAGAACACAACGCCCAAATCCCTGGACAGGATCGGCATCATCGAGCCGGTGCTGGCCGTCCTCGAACTGGCCGGCGGCACCTCGCGCAAGCTCGGCATCCGGGCAGGGGACACGGTCTATCACCGGCTGTTCAGGAACAAGGAGTAGCCGCACCTCCCGCTGAGCCTTGCCCCGGGCAAGCATTATCGGATATGAGGCTCTTTCGAGAGAAGTCCGTATCGGGGTGTAGCGCAGTCTGGTAGCGCACCTGCCTTGGGCGCAGGGGGTCGTCAGTTCGAATCTGGCCACCCCGACCACGGTCTTCCGCGAGATCCTCGGCTGAGAAGAAGAGAGAGCAATGCCCGTTCGCATCTACAAGCCCTCCCGCAATGCCATGCAGTCTGGCAAGGCGAAGTACGATCACTGGATCGTCGAGTTCGAGCCGGCATCGCCGCGCACCGTGGACCCCCTGATGGGCTGGACCTCGTCGAGCGACATGCGCCAGCAGGTGAAGCTGACCTTCGCCACGAAGGAGGAGGCTACCGCCTATTGCGAGCGTGAGGGCCTTGCCTACACCGTGATGCCGGAGGCTCCCGTCGCCAAGGCAATCAAGAAGTCCTATTCCGACAATTTCAAGTTCGGCCGGTCCGTCAACTGGACCCACTGACGCCTCCTCCGATCCCGTAGCTCAGCTGGACTAGAGCAAGTGCCTTCTAAGCACTAGGTCGCAGGTTCGAATCCTGCCGGGGTCGCCATTCATTTGGGCTTTTGTCCCAGCGCCCGGCACCAGTCGTGGCGGCGGCCCTCCCAGGGCCAGGCCAGGCCCTCCGTGATCAGGATATCGCCAGCGGAGCGGCCGTTGACGACCACGAGGCGGAGCTTGCGGCCGTATCTGTCTTCGTCGCGGCTGCCAAACTTCACGATCTGGACCTGTCCGCCATTCAGAAGATCGCGCAGGCGGTGCCGGGCCTTGTGCCCCAGCGCCGCCTCGCCGGCGCATTTCGGGGCGCTGATCTCGGGCGCATCGATGTCGATTATGCGAATGCGCAGGCCCTGATGCATGATGGTGTCGCCATCGATCACGCAGGTCACGCGCGCGTCACCCCCGCAAATCTTGTATTGCTCCAGCACCCCGGCCAGCGCGGGCGCCCGGGCCAGGGCGGCCACCGCCAGCGCCGCCGCCAGCGTGTGTTGGTGCCGGAGGAAAGCTCCCATAACCCTGCTCGAGATGATCATCCTCGCCCCGCGTGCAAAGCCTCAGCCCCATCAGTTCTGCGCAGGGCGGATCAACTGTCGGCGAGCTTCCTTGCGCCGTGCTGATCGCGGCCAGCCGCGAAGATGGGCGGCGCCGGGCCTGCAGCATGCTTGCCGCCCGCCGTGACAATGCTCCGTATGCAGATGACACGGGCTTTACCGCCGTCCCATGCGCGAGGCGGGATGCAAACATGCAAGATGCCGATTGTTCTCTGCGCGGCTACGGATCACGCTCTGGGTGTCCGGTGCGGGGCATGTCTCCGCCGCTTCGGCGGGAGACGGTGATTGGCGTGGCCCTCACGGGTTCACGAAATCCCCGCATTTGGGTGCGGGCGCGTTGCCCCATGGCACCACGGGCACGGTGGCGGATGTGGCTCTGGGGGCAGACGCGAAGGCCGCCGCGTGGTGCAGAGGGCCACGGTGGATGGGGCTGGCACGCGGACGGTGGCTAGGCCTATGACGCCGACGGCCGCGGAGTAGGCCGGAGAAGGCAAGTAAACCGCCGGCACCAGATGAGTAGGAGTTCGCATAGTACGATCCTTCTGCAGCGCCCCACAGCGTTCTGCGCGAGTCAGAGTGGCCATCATTGAAGTATACAAACGCTTGATTCTACTAAGATTATATGGCTAAATTCAGGTACGGTTTTATAATTCAGTGCGAGGCGTACGTTAACGCGGCACCTTTTGGCGAGCGTGAAGTTGGCTAAACGCATTCGTCGCTGAGGACATCAGGGTTGGACGGCAAATGACAGTTACATCCGCACTGATGCAGATTGGATACATATCGTACCTTGCCGCAGCCACGGGAGTCTATACTCTGGTACGGTATCTGTATGGCTCAAGACATCTTGACAAGACGTCTGTTGCTTTTGTTTCTCTTGCTGCAGCTGCGATGCCGGTAGTGGTGGCGATCATCCTGGTCGGTCTGGGTTATCCCGCCATTGTGAGGGACACGAGCTTTACGACCTATTTGCTGCTGTCCTCGTCGATCGTTGTCTTCTTCGCGGTGTTCTGGCCAATTGTGATTGCCAAGGAGGGGCTCCAGTCACCGACGCTGCATGCCTTGTTCAAGCGTGATGCGCGGACCAAACCAGCGCTGGTTCGAATGATGTACGGCGTTGTGCTCGCAATCTCAGCCGCGCTCTTTTACTGGTTATTTGCCGAAGACGTTGCGATGGAGCCTTGTCGCGGGTCGAGGTGCAGGGCGGCGGAAATGGCCTTGGCCCTGCGAGGAACAAATTTTGGACCGCTGCTCTATGCCAGTTTCTTAAACTCCATGTTCGTCGCATTCGCATCGGGTGCATTGACGTTGCTTCTCACTCGGCACCTGAGCTCTGATCACAGAGATGATTCAGGCAACACTTGAGAAACAGGAGTACTGACATGAGCGCTGTCAACTACTCGAGAAGAAAAATCCACTGGGGGAAGAGATGAGCGAACCAACTCGCGGACCTAATCGTGGCCTGGATCAAGAGGATCACTGGGCGTCTGACATTGCAGATGTTGGAGAGTTTGCGAGCAATGCCGCCGATTTGTTTTTGAGGTGAGGGGATGAACAAGAAGGAGGCAGGGATTTGGATCAGGACCGTTCACAGTTGGCTGGCTGGCTCAATCATCCTGCGCACCGTTGTTCTTGTGACAGGACATCTTCGGCGCTGCGCCCTCGGATTGGTCACCTGCGCCTTAGTCACGTTCTCTCCAGCAGTTATGACATCGAGTTATGCCATGGATTATAAGAGTGTTGTCAATAATTTCTGGTCAGATTTGATTGATTCCTATTGGTATCCATCATATTCGGCTTATCTTGTTTATGAGAATGATCCAGACCGATTGCTGCCTGGCGAGACTGAGCCGACTGCACTCATAAAGAATTTTCTTTCCCGTAATCCGCCATCGCCAGCCGGTGCGCAATGTAAGGACTTCCGCCTTGTGCGCCTGAGCGAGATAGATGTTCTTGACCTCAAAAAGCCATTCCGTAGCCAGACCAAGGGTACTCTTTACATGGAGTTGGAAGGTTGGCTTGCGGAATTGTTCCGGCCGTCACGTGCCCGTTTCTGGATTGCGGCTATGCTACCCAAGGATGCTCCGCCTATGTTCAATGAGAACGGCGTTGGCCTGAACCCAAAAGTGATGTCTGGGTTTATGCATTCTGGCTACGGCTGGCCGCCCGAGGGTGTTGATGGTCTGCCTGCAGACCGGCTGCTGCTTCGCAGCGTGACACATTGTGACGGATTTGACCTCTATTACGTGGAGTATGTGGGATGACGTCAAGCTCGAGAGGCGCCTCTGTTTCATTCAACACCTTCGGCGGTGGCCCGACAGGGCATATGAACGTGACGGTCAATGCGGGGAACATGATGTGCCGGTCGTTGCGAGGAGCCAGATGAATGCAGCGAAAACGAGCGAGCCGGTTGGTATGTTGAAGTCGCTTGGCTGGCGCAACATGATGTCAAGGATTGTGGCGCCGATTGGAGTCGCATTTGGTGACAACAGTTCCGCCGAAGCGATTTCTCTCGCCGGGCTAACCCACGGCCGCGCGGCGCAGCGGAGCCAACGCCCTTCGCTAAATGTCAGGCGCGCGTGATGCATGGCAAATCCCTTGGTTGATGAAGATTATCAGAATGCAAATTCAGCGGGGTGGGCACCGATGCAGCTGAGCTGGCAGACAAAAGACGACGTAATCGGCTTTTCCACTGCAGGGTTGGACGATAAATGACGCTTACACTGGCGTTTCAATTGGGTGGAGCGGAAGAAATAGCCGGGGGGCACGCGACCCGGAACGGCTCGCGCAGAGTTCGGCGGGCCTGGCATGATCACGCTCACCGCCGCCGATTTGTTTTTGAGGTGAGGGGATGAACAAGAAGGAGGCAGGGATTTGGATCAGGACCGTTCACAGTTGGCTGGCTGGCTCAATCATCCTGCGCACCGTTGTTCTTATGACAGGACATCTTCGGCGCTGCGCCCTCGGATTGGTCACCTGCGCCTTAGTCACGTTCTCTCCTATAGTTTCGACATCGAGCTATGCCATGGATTATAACAGTGTTGTCAACAGTAGTGTCCGGTTTAATTCATGATCAATCGCGAAGAGGCCAATAACGACGTGGTGTTTGGCGATTTTCGGGGTGTCCACGATTTGAAATCCGTTCCGCTCTTTTGCGATGCTCTTGGGCTTGTAA
>NZ_JBIICB010000162.1:0-9486 GCF_044239095.1 Aestuariivirga sp.
GCCGCGCCACCACCTGCCGCGCAACGCCTGCCGGAAGCCGACGCTGCCGTTTTCGAGCGGCTGGGCAAGACCCTCGAGGACGGGATCAGGCAGCTGCCGCCGCGCCATGCTGCACCGGCAGCCGAAGCCCCGCCGCCTGCGCCCGCAGCACGGCGCGCCCTGCAGCATGTTCCAGACCAGGTCCGCATCCCGCTCGAGAACCGCAGCGATGCCGTGCTCGTGGCCAAGGATGGGCAACTGCTGTTCGCCAATCCCGCAGCGGCCCTGCTCTTCGGCTATGAAACCGCGGAAGAGGTGATCAACGACGCGAGCCTCAAGAGCCAGTTCGGCGGGCTCGGCCAGTCCCTTCCGCCCGCCGGCATTGCAGTCGATGACGGGCACCTCGTCCGGGCGGGCGTGCAGATGACGGTTATCCCCTGGCTCGGCGGCCCTGCGCGGCAGTTCGTGCTGAACCCGGTGGAGGCTGACGCGCCGCCTGCAGCAGATCCCAAACCTGCGGCCACGCCGGAGACGCCGCCTGCGGCTCCCCCCAGGCCCTCGGCCGACGTGATCCAGCTCCCGCTCCGCCACGGGCCCTCCGAGGCCGACCAGGAACTGCGGGCCATTCTCGACACCGCCGCCGACGGCATCATCACCCTCGATCACGAAGCCCGCATCCACACCTTCAGCGCCGGGGCGGAGGCAATCTTCGGCCAGCGCATCGCAGACGTTGCGGGCAAGCCCTTCCTCGACCTCCTGGCGCCCGAGAGCCGCAAGACGGTGCGCGACTATCTCGCGGCGCTGCATGGCCCGGGCCTGGCATCCGTGTTCAACGATGGCCGGGAGGTGACGGCTCAGGTGGCCCAAGGGGGCACGGTGCCGCTCTTCCTCACCATCGGCAGGCTGCAGGCGCCGCGCTCGCAGGCCGCCTTCTGCGCGGTGGTGCGCGACATCACGCAATGGAAAAAGACCGAGCAGGAACTGCGCGAGGCAAAGGACCGCGCGGAAGCGACCAGCCGTCAGAAATCCGAGTTCCTCGCCAGCGTCAGCCACGAGCTGAGGACCCCGCTCAACGCCATCATGGGCTTCTCGGAGGTGATGCGGCTCGGCCGCTTCGGCGAGATCGACAACGAAAAATACCGCGGCTACGTGCAGGACATCCACGCCAGCGGAGCCCATCTCCTGTCCCTCATCGACGACCTCCTCGACCTCTCGAAGGTCGAGGCCGGCAAGCTTGAGCTCAACTTCACCGCTGTGGGCCTCGGCGAAGTCACGGAACACGCAATGAGGCTGCTTGCCGAGCAGGCGACCGCTGCCCGCGTCGTTCTGCGCAAGTCCTTCCCGGCAGACCTTCCCAACGTGGTGGCCGATCTCCGCTCCATGCGCCAGGTCATGCTGAACCTCTTGTCGAACGCCATCAAGTTCACCGATCCCGGTGGCCAGGTCGTGATCTCCGCCCAGCTGCTCGCCTCCGGCGAACTGAAGCTCAAGATCAAGGACAGCGGCATCGGCATGGACGAGGACCAGCTCAGGAGCGCGCTGGAGCCCTTCGGCCGCGTGACGACGGAGGGCCGGCACGCGCAGGGCACAGGCCTCGGCCTGCCGCTGACCAAGGCCCTGGTGGAGGCCAACCGCGCCCGCTTCCATCTCTCGAGTGAGCCACGCCGGGGAACCCTCGCCGAGATCACCTTCCCCACGCCGCGCGTCCTGGCGGAATAGCGCACGGCATGCCATCCGGCGACGCACTATCCATGCTGAAGGCTCCGCCACGGCCGCTGAGCGAGCGGCTGCTGGGCGCCGCGGCACTGGTCACCGGCCTTGCGCTGGGGCTTCCCGTGCTCACCATCATCGTGCTGGCGCTGATGCCGACCGAAAACATCTGGCCGCACCTGATTGCCACCGTGCTGCCGGGCTATGTGATGCGGACACTCGCGCTGATGGTGGGCGTGGGCCTCATCACCTTTGCCGTTGGCACCGCGGTCGCATGGCTCGTCACCATGTGCCGCTTTCCCCTGCGGCCCCTGTTCGTCTGGGCCTCGCTGCTGCCGCTGGCGATGCCGGGCTACATCGTGGCCTTCGCCTATGTCGATTTCCTGAGCTACGCCGGGCCGCTCCAGACCTGGCTCAGGGGCGTGTTCGGCTGGACAAGGCCGTCCGACTACTGGTTCCCCGAGATCCGGTCTCTGGGCGGCGCGATCTTCGTGCTCTCCATGGTGCTCTACCCTTATGTCTTCCTCACTGCGCGGGCGAGCTTCATCCGCCAGCCCGCCACCCAGCTCGAAGTGGCACGCGCCCTCGGGCGCACGCCGTGGGGCGCATTCCGCAACGTGGCGCTGCCTCTGGCAAGGCCCGGCATCGCGGTCGGCGTGTCGCTCGCTTTGATGGAATGCCTGAACGACATCGGCGCGGCGGGCTTCTTCGGGGTCAACACCCTCACCCTCGGCGTCTACACGACATGGATCACGAATGGTAACCTCGGCGGGGCAGCGCAGATCTCCGCCGTGATGCTTCTCTTCATCTTCGTGCTCGTCTGGGTCGAGCGCACGGCCAGGCGCCGGCAGTCCTTCGTGCTGCCCTCCCAGCGCCCGCGTCAGCCGGACCGCATCCGCCTCAACGGCTGGCAGCGGGTCCTCGCGGTGATCGTGTGCGCAACACCGATCGTGATCGGCTTCGTCGTCCCCGCGCTGGTGCTGATGGCCTTCGCCGCATCGAGGCTCGACCAGGCGCTGTCCATGCCCTACCTCAGGGCGGTCTACCATTCGCTGCTGCTGGCGGGCCTTGCTGCGGCAATCGCCGTCGCCCTGGGCCTGGTGCTCGGCTATGCCAACCGCGTGATGCGTTCACGCTTCACGGGCAACGTCATCCGCATCACCTCCATGGGCTATGCGATCCCCGGCACGGTGCTGGGCATCGGTGTGCTCATCCCGCTTGCCGGCTTCGACAATGCGGTCGACGGATTCATGCGGGAGACATTCGGCATCTCGACCGGCCTCCTGCTCTCAGGCTCAATCGCAGCGGTCATCTTCGCCTATGTGGTGCGCTTCCTCGCCATCTCCTTCGGCACCATCGAATCAGGGCTCCAGAAGGTGACGCCCAACGTCGCCGCCGCCGCAAGAACGCTGGGGCGGGGTCCCGTCAGCGCCTTCTTCGAGGTTCACCTGCCGCTTCTCCGGCCGGCGCTGGTTGCAGCAGGGCTCCTCGTCTTCGTCGACTGCATGAAGGAACTGCCGGCGACGCTGATCCTCAGGCCTTTCGACTTCGAGACCCTCGCGACCAGCGTCTTCGTCCTGGCATCGATGGGCGAGCTTGAGGAAAGTGCCCTTCCCGCGCTCACGATCGTCGCGGCGGGATTGCTGCCGGTGATCCTGCTGTCACGCACCTTCCACGAACCGCACATCACGTCCTGAGGCCGGGCAGGTCCTCGTAGAGGTCCAGCGCCTCGGGGTTGGCGAGCGCCTCCTTGTTCTTCACCACGCGGCCATGCACCACGTCGCGCACCGCGAGCTCGGTGATCTTGCCGGACTTGGTGCGCGGAATGTCGGCCACGGCCACAATCTTCGCCGGCACGTGGCGGGGCGATGCGCCAGCACGGATCTGCGTCCTGATCCGCGCGGCAAGCGCCTCGTCGAGCGCCACGCCAGGGCGCAGCCTCACGAACAGGACGACGCGCACGTCATTGTCCCAGTCCTGGCCAATGGCCAGCGCCTCGATCACCTCCGGCACCTGCTCGACCTGGGCATAGATCTCCGCCGTGCCGATCCTGACGCCGCCCGGGTTCAGCGTCGCATCCGACCGGCCATGGATGATCATGCCGCCATGCGCCGTGATCTCGGCGAAGTCGCCATGGCACCAGATGCCGGGAAAGCGGGCGAAATAGGCGTTGTGATACTTCGCACCGTCGGGATCGTTCCAGAACATCACCGGCATTGAGGGAAACGGCTTCACGCAGACGAGTTCGCCCTTGCCGCCCCGGAGCGGCTCTCCCGCCTCGTCATAGACGTCAACCGCCATGCCGAGCATCGGACCCTGGATCTCGCCGCGCCAGACGGGAGACAGGGGATTGCCGCCCACGAAACAGCCGCAGATGTCGGTGCCGCCCGAAATCGAGGCCAGTTGCATGTCCGCCTTGATGTCCGCGTAGACGAAGTCGAAGCTCTCGGCACTCAAGGGAGAGCCCGTCGAGAGCATGGCCCTGAGGGTCCGCAGACCATGCGTCTCGCGCGGCACCAGCCCGCTCTTCTTCACGGCGTCGATATATTTGGCGGAGGTTCCGAAGATCGTCATCGCCTCCTCGTCGGCAAAGTCAAACAGCACCCGGCCTGACGGGTGGAAGGGCGAGCCGTCATAGAGAAGAAGCGTGGCGCCCGCGGCAAGCCCGGAGACCAGCCAGTTCCACATCATCCATCCGCAGGTCGAGAAATAGAACAGCCTGTCGCCGGGCCCGGTGCCCGTGTTCAGCACGTGCTCGCTGAGATGCTTGAGCAGGATGCCGCCCGCCGAATGCACGATGCATTTGGGAACCCCGGTGGTGCCGGAGGAATAGAGGATATAGAGCGGATGATCGAAGGGCAGCTGCGCGAAGGCGATGGGTGCCGCGCTGTGGCCTTGCATGAAAGCGGCCAGCGTTTCGCCGCCGGAAAGTGCCGCTGCGGTGCCCTCCGCCTCGCCGATATAGTCGATGACGAGGATCGTTTCGGCGGACGGCAGCTGCTTCAGCACATTCGCCGCCTTGTCCGCCATGCGGATGGTCTTGCCTCCATAGTAGTAGCCGTCGCAGGTGATGAGCACGCGTGGCGCGATCTGGCCGAAGCGGTCGAGGATGCCGCGTTCGCCGAAGTCGGGCGAGCAGGACGACCAGATGGCCCCCAGCGAAGAGGCCGCGAGGAAGCACACGATCGCCTCGGGCATGTTCGGCACGATGGCGGCAACCCGGTCTCCGGACTTGACGCCCGCAGCCGCGAGGGCGCGGTGAAGACGCGCCACGTCCTGGTTGAGCCGGGCCCAGCTCATGCGGCGCTGCACCTTGTCTTCGCCGCGGAAGACCAGCGCATCGGTTTCGTCGTTCCTGCGCAGCAGGTTCTCGGCGTAGTTCAGCCGCGCCCCGGGAAAAAAGCGCGCGCCCGGCATGCGATCCCCGTCAGCCAGAACCTGCTCGCCGCGCGTCTCAGCCTTCACCGCGCAGAAATCCCACACCCCGCTCCAGAAATCCTCCGGCCGCTCGACCGAGAAGCGCAGCACTTCCTCGAAGCTCTTCAGGCCCAAAGGCTGCATGAACCGCCAGAGGGCGGAGGCTTCGGCACGGGCCGGATCGGGGGTCCACAAGGGGCTTTCAGTCATGTAAGGCTCATGTCTCAACTGCGTGGTATCAAGGGTCTATTGATGTCACAGAAGGGCCGCAAGTCCCGGCCAAAAGCGGCGCAATTTCAGGAGTTTCCGATGGACCGTCGCGGATTGATGGCAGTGGGCGCCGCCGTTGCTCTGATCGCAGTGGCAACTGTCGTGTGGGTCGTGCTCTCGCCGGGCTGGGTCGTCCCGGCGCTGGGCAGGATCGCCGAACAGCAGCTCGGGCGTGCCTTTTCGTCCACGGGCAGAGCCCATCTCGACTTCTCGCCGCTGTCGCTCCGCATCGAGCAGCCCGTACTTGCCGGCCTCACGGAAGCGAGCGCCGGCCTGCTGTCCGGCGGAACGCTCGTGATCCCCGTCAGCTTCGGCCAGATTCTCTCCCGCAAGCCCGATCTCACGCGCATCTCCCTGAGCGAGTCCGAATTCGCGCTGCTCATCGATGAGCGCGGCCAGGCCAGCTGGGATTTTCCGGAGGCGGCAGCCGGCCAGGAGCTGGCCATCACGCTGAAGCAGGCCTCCTTCCGCTATTTCGATGCACGCAACGGACAGGCGCTGACGCTCTCCAACGTCGACGGACTGATGCGGATCACCCCTGAGGGCGGCGTGACCTTCACCGGCACGGCGGTGATCAAGTCCCAGGTGGCGCACATCGACCTCGAGCTCCGGTCGCTGCCACGCGTCAACGCCGGTGGCTCACCGCTCGAGGTTGTAATCGAGAGTGGTGCGGCCTCCGTCAGCTTCAGCGGCAGGCTCTCGACAGGCAAGGTTCTGAACCTGGCCGGGCCGCTGAGCCTTTCCACCCGCGAGACGGCCACCCTGGCGCGCTGGGCGGGCATTCCGCTTGCCGAAGGCACAAGCCTGCCAGAACCCCTCAATCTCGACGGCGCGCTCGACAGCGCGGGCCGGGCCTTCGCGATCCGCAATGCCGCCGTGACGCTGGGCCAGTTCCGCGCCGCTGGCGACGTGGTGGCCGACCTGCGCGGCGAGCGGCCGAAACTGCAGGCCAATCTCCAGGCCGAAACACTGTGGCTCGATGCGCTGCTGCCTTCCGCCGGCGCTGGGCCGGAGGCATGGGGCCGCGCTGTGTTCCCCGTCCAGGCCTTGCGGGCCATGGACGCGGAGCTGAGCATCATCGCGCGGACGGTGGCCTTTAACGGCTTCACGGGCGGGGTCACGCGCTTTGCCGCCACGGTGACGGACGGCAAGATCGAATCCTCCGGCGCCGCGCGCCTCGATACCGGCGGCACCGCAAGCTTCAGGGTTCAGGTCGATTCGGCTGTCCTGCCGCCGTCGGGCATCGTTGGCATCACCGCCGAGAATGCCGGCCTTGGGCCACTCATCGGCGCACTCACGGGGGTCACGGCCCTGTCCGGCACAGGCAATCTCAATCTGGAGCTCAGCGCCCAGGGGCAGACGCAGGAAGAGCTGGTCAGCACCCTCAAGGGGGCGGCCAGCCTGTCGCTCAACGGCGGGCAGCTCGCGGGCAGCGACATCGGCGGGACGATCGCCGCTGTGCGCGAGAGAATCCTCGACGGCTGGACCACCGTGCCCGGCGGCACCCCGGTTGACAGCCTGAGCGCCACCGCGAGCCTGGCCGATGGCCTCGCCACCCTCGGCGCCAGCGAGCTCGCCACCCCGGGCCTGCGGATGTCGCTGTCAGGCACGGTCGACCTGCTGCGCCGCGCGCTCGACCTCAAGGCAGAGCTGCTGCCGCCCGAGACCGCGCCCCTGCCGGTGCCGGTGATCGTCCAGGGAAACTGGGCAGCGCCACGCATCTATCCGGACATCCCCGACATCCTGAACAATCCGGAGGGCGGCTTCGCGCGGCTGCGCTCCGACAAGATACCGCCCGGCAATTGAAGCCCGGGCCAGATGAGGGCATCATTGCAGCCATGATCCGCGTTCAACAGCAGCCCTTCGATGCAGGCGCAGAGCTCGCCGCCCTTAAAGCAGGGCAGCGCAGCATCGGCGGCACCGTGATGTTCCTCGGCACCGTGCGCGACCTCTCGGACGGCGAGAACGTGCGCGCCATGACCCTCGAACACTACCCCGGCATGACCGAGAAAGCCCTGGCGGAGATCGAGGGCGAAGCCCTGGCGCGCTGGCCCATCGATGCCTCGCTCATCATTCACCGCTATGGCAGGCTGGAGCCAGGCGAGGACATCGTGCTCGTCATCACCGCATCGGCCCACCGCGAGGCCGCCTTCGCGGCCTGCCACTTCCTCATTGATTGGCTGAAGACCAAGGCCCCCTTCTGGAAGCTGGAGGAAGGCACGGAAGGCGCGAACTGGGTCGAAGCCCGGGACAGCGACGAGCATGCCGCGGCCCGCTGGGAGAAGCAGGCGCCTTGAGAATACGGCGCAAGGCCGGCCGCTCGCCCCTGCGCAGCCTTGCCGATGGGCTGGTGTTCCTCGCACTCGCCGCACTCGTGACACTCGCCGTCAGCCGGACGGGGTGGCTGGCGCCTGAATCAGGGCGCTTCGTGGCGATCGATGGCGACTCGCTGCGCAAGGGCGAGCAGGAATACCGCCTGCATGGCATCGACGCGCCCGAACTCCACCAGAACTGTACGGGAAAGGACGGCAAGCCCTTCGCCTGCGGGCGCGCCGCGCGCGATCACCTGCGCAGCCTCGTCACACGAGAAACGCTCGACTGCGATATCCTGGAGACGGACCGCTATGGCCGCTTTGTCGTGGAATGCCGCGCGGGCGATGTGAACATCAACCGCGAAATGGTGCAAAGCGGCTGGGCCATCGCCTACCGCCGCCACGCCACGGACCATGCCGAAGCGGAAGCCGCGGCGCGCCAGTCCCGGCGCGGCCTCTGGCAGGGCGAGTTCGAGACGCCGGAGCGCTGGCGCGCACGGCACAGAACCAGCCTGATGCGCGGCGCAATGTTCCCCGATCCCATTCCCGTTGACTGACTGAGCCTGATATCCTCATTGCGCAATCACTGCCGTGAGCAGGCCTTCGAACAGGAGATTGGCGGGGATCATGGGCGGACAGCGGGAGAAAGGACCAGCGCGGCAACCGGGCGCGGTGCCGGAAGGCTCCAATGCCCAGCGCGGCGTGCCGGGCCAGGAATTCTTCGCACGCGATGCCCGCGCGGTCGCTGCCGCAATGATCGGCCTCGAGCTCACGGTGAACGGCGCTGGCGGACTGATCGTCGAAACGGAAGCCTATCTGCCGGATGATCCTGCCTCCCACAGCTTCCGGGGGCCGACGGCGCGCAATGCCTCGATGTTCGCTGGTCCCGCGTCCAGCTATGTCTACCTGATCTACGGACGGCACTGCTGCCTCAATGCGGTCTGCCTGCCGGGTTCTGCTGTTCTGATCCGCGCGCTTGAGCCCACGGCTGGCCTCGACATCATGGCGGCCCGGCGCGGCACGGCGGACGTGCGAAAGCTGTGCGCGGGGCCGGGCCGGCTGGCCGAGGCACTGGGCATCACCCGCGCCGAGGACGGCCTGTCGCTGCTGGCGCCACCCTTCGCGCTGCGGCCGGGACGGAGCTTGCCCCTTGTCACCGGCACACGCATCGGCATCACCCGCGCCACCGGCCTGCCGTGGCGCTTCGGTGCCGCGGGCTCGCCCTTCGTGAGCCGCCGGTTTGGCTGACCGGGATTTCACAAGCGCGGGAAAATCGGCTATCTGTCGGTGCCATCAAAGAATCCGGATGCCCCCGTCGAATGTCCAGTAACGTGCTTCTCATGAACAGGGCGCGCGCCAGCCACCAGCAGGGTGACTTCCAGCTGGCAGTCAGGACCTATGAGAATATCCTGAAACTTGATCCCCGGAACTATGACGCCGCCTATCTGCGGGCGGTGGCGCTCTACCAGGCAGGCGTGCTGGAGCGCGCGGCAGAAGGCTTCGCCGCCGCCGCCCGCATCAACCCGCGCAAGGTCGAGCCCCACAAGGACCGCGGCCTCGTCATGATGAAGCTTGGCCGCCATGAGGCAGCACTTGCCAGCTTCGAGGCAGCCACGCGGCTCATGCCCGGCTCGCCGGAACTGCTGCTGAACCGTGGGCTGGCACAGCGGAACTGCGGCCTCACCGAACAGGCGGTGGCAAGCTACGAGGCGGCGCTGCGGCTCCGCCCGGATTTTGCCGAGGCGCACAACAATCTCGCCAACAGCCTGTCGCTCCTCGGCCGCAAGGAAGAGGCGCT
>NZ_JBIICB010000163.1:0-9464 GCF_044239095.1 Aestuariivirga sp.
TGGATGCAAACGCAGACGGCAAGCGTCGCCGTGCTAGAGAACGGGCGAGCCGACGACGTGGCGAGCAAGCTTGAAGCGGTCTTTGCGGAGGATACCGCCGCTTCTGGACCCAATGCACTGAAGGTCGTTCCTGTGCCGCGCATCAACGGCCTCATCGTCATCGCAAATAGCAAGGCGAAAGTGCGCCGCGCTGTTGTCTGGATCAAGCGGCTGGATCAGGAAAGCATCACTGATTCAAATTACTACGTCTATGCGGCGCAGAATGGCAATGCCATTGAGCTTGCCAAGATCTTGCAGGCAACTTTTGGAGAGGGAGCGTCAGCTGGCGCCACCGCTGAAGTTGCACCCGACCGGGATAGCGTGCAGGTTTCGATGGATGCAGAGTCGACAGCGCAGAATCAGGATCCCGCTCAGCAGCAGGATACATCTGGCGATGCCCAGTCGCAGGGCGGTGGGGTGGAGCCAAGCGGTGCCTCGGAGACCGCTGATGAGAGCGGCAGTTCATCGGCCTTGCCGGGAGGCATTCGGATCACCCCCAACCCTGCCAACAATACAATCGTTATCCGTGCCACGCCGAAGGAATATCGCAAGATTCTTGCGACGCTCAGGCAGATTGACGCGCCAGCCACGCAGGTGCTCATCAATGCAACAATCGCGGAAGTCGCTCTCAATGATGAGTTGCGCTATGGCGTTCAAGCTTACTTCTCGAACAGCGACGTTGGCGGAGGCTATTTTGGCAGCTCCGCGGCGGCACCCTTGTCAGGTGAACTGAAGCTGAGGCCATCCATACCCGGCTTGAATTTCTTTGTCGGCGGCATATCCGACCCGCGTGTGATGATTGATGCGCTTTCCGGCATCACCAAGGTGCGAGTTGTCTCTTCGCCCTCACTTCTGGTGCTGGAGAACGAGACCGCGACGATCAAGGTTGGCGATCAGGTTCCGATCCAGACCCAGACGCTTGTGACGGATGGCGGGAACAATGTGAATTCCTTCGAATACCGGGACACGGGTGTAATCCTGAAGGTGAGGCCGCGAGTCAGCGCCAGTGGCGTGGTGACAATTGAACTCGGCCAGGAGCTTTCTGCCGTCACGTCTGGCCAATCGCTCACTGCCGGAGGCAGCGCCGCATTCAAGAACCCCACGTTTACGCAGCGGGCGATCAATAGCAAGGTTTCGGTCAATGATCAGCAGACGGTCCTTCTTGGGGGGCTGATCAGCGGTCAGGAGGAGGGAGCCCGCAACAGTGTACCTGGCGCGAACAAGGTGCCGGTCCTGGGCAAAGTCCTTGGTACCACGTCAAACGTGGCAAAGCGTACTGAACTGATCGTCTTCATAACGCCGAAGATCATCCGCAATGGCGAGGATGCGGCACGCGAGTCGCAGGAACTCCGTGACAAGATGAAGAACCTCAACTTCAATTGAAGCCGCCCCGGCTCAGGGGACGGGCTCCGGAGCAGGTGCGGGCAATGCCTGCTCGCTGTCGTCACCTCCGTCAGTTGCTGTTGCCTGACCCACAGGGGCTAGCGCCTCGAAGAGGTTGATCGTGACATTCTGCTCCGCCGTGCCGATGACGACGGAGCGGTCCGTCACGCTTAGCAGCGTCCATGTTCCCGCGGCATTGCCTTCACGCAAGTAGAGCACCTCTCCGGATGCGGCGACGCGGAGTACCGCGACCCGCCCCATGGGCCCATTCGAGACTGCCAGAAGGTTGAAATCCTCCGCAGTGGGGCCTGAGGGCTGCGGTGCCTCGGTGGGCTGTGCTTCCACGGGCGGAGCAGGGGGTGGGGGAGGCGGCTCAACCGGGCGTGGCGCACGGCCAGGATTAAACAGCGGCTGCTCAATTATGGCCCGGAAGCGATCTGCCTCAAGCCCGTGAAGGGGGTTAAGCTTTTCTGGCTGGCCTGGGCCGGACGCGTTCGACACCTCTCCCTGTAAAGCAGCATCATTCTCTACTCCGCTTTCAGGCGTGCCGAGAAGCATATGCAATGGATTCTCAATGATCACATAGGCGCCGAGCGCGGCGGCGACGGCGGCAAGCCAGGCGAGGCGGGCGTTCATGGCGAATCCCTCCATCCAAAAGCTTCAAGCCGAAGCGATATGGCAATGTTATCGGACCGGTAGGGATCTTCCCCTGAGCGTGGAATGATCTCGAGGCTGGTGACGGTCATCAGCGGCAGGCCTGTCTCCACATCCGCCAGAAAGGTCCGCACTTGGAGGAGCCCTCCCGCCATATCGACGGCAAGGCGATAAGGAGTGGCACCCGCCGCTTCGTCGGACGGTAATGGCTGCATCCGCAGAATGTTTAAGCCGCTGCGAGATGCAGCGCTATTTACCAGGCTCTGGAAGGATGCGAGCGTTGTTCCCGCGGTGGTTCCCGGCAAGAATATTCGCTCGGGCTGGTCAGCCTCCGTGATTCTGGTGCTGAGGCCTGCACTCCGTTCTGCGCGTGCCGTCACCAAGGCGAGCTCAGCCCTCTGTGCGGCGAGCTCTTCACGCATCTGCGCGTACCAGAGAAACGGCAGAAGCGCGATGACCAGCAACAGCATGATGGCGGCTGCAGCGATGACAGCGCCTTTACGGGCACGCGGGGAAAGCGTAGCGGCCAGCAATTCACCCCTCCTGGAATCAGTCATGCAGGGCCTGTGGCCTTTTGCTTATGAACGGCCGTCAGCATATCTATGGCGAAGAGAAACATCCTCATCACTCTGGCTGTACCTCTGGCTCAATCGACTCGAGTGTGGCCTCGATCGAGAATGCGTTGGACTTCAGTTCTTCGTTGAATTGCGTCGCTGCGGCAAAATTCACGTCCTTGAACGTGCCGGAGCGTTCTAGTATTGCAATGAGCGATGGAATATCGCTGCCCTGTCCCCTGAGGGTTACAAGCGTGTCCTCGATGGACAGCCTCTCGAGCCATACGCCCTGCGGAAGCAGCTGGGACAGTTCATCAAGCACTGCTATGGCGGGCGGGCGCTGACGTCGTTTGTCATGGAGTTGCCCGGCGGCTCCGAGACGGGTGGTGCGGCTCTGCGCCAGATCAGTTGTCCGCAGGCCGCTCATCAAGGAAGCTGTCTGTTCCCGGTCCTGGTCCAGCTGATGTGATGCTTGCCAGACGAGGAGCAGGCCGCAGATGGCGATCACGCCCGAGACTGCTGCGGTGCTGAAGGCAATCCGCCTTGCCCAGCGCTCCGCAAGGCCGGCTTCCTGCTCCCCGCCAAATGCAAGCTGAAGCACCTCGCCATCTGCAAGCCTGATGCGGACTGTCTTGACGGCGGAGCCCGCGGCCAAAAGCGCCGCGGCGATTTCATCGACCAGGATGCGGCTTACAACCGCCACATCCACCCTCACATGGTCTGGATCGCCCGCAAGGGTTTTGGTGCGCATGCCGAACATGCATTGCCATAAGGGCCACGGTGCGAGGCCTTCGACCTTGTTCCGGACAATGGCCTTGAGGATGTCATGGCTCTCGGCGGGGAGCGTCATGTGATGGGTGACGGCCAGACTGGCTGAAAACTCCAGCGCGCATTCTTTGGGCAGATCTGCCCCGAGTTCCGCCGCAAGGGCATTGACCGCTGCCAGAGGACGGCCCGGGACCGTCAACACTGCTCCGGTCCGCGCACCCCCGGCGTTTAGCAGACAAGAGCTGGCCGGATCGATTTGAAACGTGTTTGCCGGCTTGCGGGCAATCGCCCAGTGCGCCGCGAGTTCGGACATCAGAGCTGCCACTGCCTGTGTGGCCTCCTTCAACGCGCCCGCGGGCGAAAGATATTGCCGTGCCGCCATTGGAGCGGTCTCCCTCATCACAGTTCTGAAATCCAGAGCGTACGGAAGGGTTGTGGCCCGTCCACGTTCAACTGGATCATCGCGCCCACATTGCTTTGTCGGATCAAGCCCTGGCCGTCCTGCACTTCCACTTCAATTACGAAAATGGAGGGCGGAGCAACCGCCAGGAAAGGCTTCAACCGCTCAAGGAGGCTCTTGAAGCCCATATCAGCTTCCCATGCGCGGCTCTTGCGCACACCCTTGATGAGGCGAAGATCCGCGCCGGTCATCCCTGGGACTGCGGCGAGAACTTCCTCTGGTGCCGCCAGCGGGTTCAACAGTCCGGTGGGATTGTAAACAGTAAGGTAAGCTGCAAGCGGCTGCGCCGCTTCGGGTTCGGTCATGGCGAGCAACTGCTCGACAGCCTGGAAAACAACGGGCGCCTTTGGTCCATTGCTTACCTTCTGCACTGGGCCATCGGCTGCCGTCGTTCCCGTGCCTTGGTCTTTCCCTGCCGCGGCCTGCTCGCGCAGGCTCGCAATGCGCCCGGCGATATCCTCTGCCGCCGCCGGGTCAAGGTTCTCCGCCAGCAAGGCTTCAATGAGCGCGAGATCGGAACGGTTGATGTCGGCCAGGCCTGCTGCATCACGGATCGAAACATTCAGCTGTACGCCATTGCCAACGTTGATTGTCTCAGCCGTTGCATCCAGAAACACCCGCTCCTCCGGCGGTGTCGACAGGATGAGCGCCTCTGCCCCCTCAAGCCCGGAAAGGAGCGCATAACGCGTCGCCAGAATCTTGGTTTCAACCCTCTGGCTGGAAATGCCGGACCGAACCAGCGCCGAGACAGCCACCACCATGACGGACATGACCGTGACTGCAAGCAGCACAGCCACGAGCACGATGCCGCGATCACGCCTCGTCACTGGTTCTTCTCCGCTTGCTGCCCGTTACACTCGGCGCCGGCAGCCGTGCATTCAATTTCCGCCTCTATCAGCAAAGACTGAACAATGACAGGCGCCCGCAACCTGCCGGTTGCGGAATCGCCAATCGTCAGCCGCACCTGCTCCGGCATTGACGATGCACCACTCCAGTTGTCAGTCCATGACCGCGACCCCGAGCGCTGCGCGCGGTAGGCGAAGGTAATGTCGAAGGCACCTTCGAGCAGCACAACGGCATCGTCCCAGTTTGTTCCGGGAAGCTTGCCTGCGGTCAAGGGTGTCCGCTCGCGAATGAGCTGCACGATCCCGCGGTCCTCGCTCACCCGCATCCGAACCATATAGAGTGCGCGGCTTGAAAGGCCTTGGCGCTCGACAACGGGAAAGACTATCTGCTGAGCGCTTCCCTCGAAAAGATAGCTCTTTGCAGTTGTTCCGCCACCACGGCGGATCTTGGCAATACGGGAAACATCCCGAACGAATAGTCCTGCCGCAGTCGAGACAGCCGCCTGGTTGCTCAGTGTCTGACGGGTCTTCCCCACACTGCGATCGATCGTTGTCATGGCAAGATTGAGGGAAACGAGCACAAGCGATACGATCGCCAGCGCTGCGAGAACTTCGATGAGCGTGACCCCGGCCTCATGCCTTCGGCCTGAGGTGATGATCCTGCAATGCGGCATGGCCACCATCATCGTGAGATCTTTATGACGGACGTGGATGCCATGCCGCCGCGATCCCATGATACGGATGCGGTCAGCCGGTAAATGCGGTAAGGCGAGGGAAGGTTCTCCGCGAAAGCAGGCGCATCCGGCGCGATTTCAAGCCGCCAGCGATATGGGCCTGACTCGCCCTGCCTCGTTGCGGCCGCTGTTGTCTCTGCCGCTAGCTCATCGGAGAGGATGGATTGCAGGATGATCCCAGCCCCTTGATGCATTTCGAGTGACCGTGCGGCTTCAAGAGAGCCAGTTGCTCCACGTGACAGGACCACGATAGCTGATGCTGCGATCGCCACCGCACAGAGCACCTCCACGAGCGAGAACCCGCGCTGCCGCGCGGCGCTAGACGCGGCGCACATCGGCATGCCCCGTCAGCCAGTTGACCCGCAACTCATACAATTGACCGCGGAAATGGAAGGGAAGCATGGCTCCCGTTGAACCTCCCGTGGGGAAGAAGCGGATGACGAACTCATGCTCCCGGCGCTCAGGCACGCGGGCGAGCCTGCCGTCAAGTGAAACGCCCGCAGGAACCTTCAGAACGAGTCCGCTCGCACTCGAAACAAGCGATCTGCCCTCCAGATCGAATATGACGTCCTGGTCGGTATGACTCTCGATGGCAGATGTGCGTGCCTGACGCATCATTGCTTCGGCCTCAATGAGAAACGATCTGACCTTCGCCGTTTCCGCAGTGCTCCGCCCGGTTTGAATCACCGCCATCGCTGCGAACGCCATGATCACCAGCACAGCGAGCATCTCCAGCAGCGTGAAGCCGGAATTTCTCCTAGCTCGAGATGTCAGCATCCTCGCCCGATCCGCCTTCCTTGCCGTCACCACCATAGCTCATGATGCGGAAGGGAGCGCCGCCCTGGCCGCCCGCGTCATAGAGATAGGCCCGCGCCCACGGGTCGGCCGGCAGTGTGCCTTTTGCAAGGTAAGGGCCGTTCCAGCCAGGAATGCTACCTGCCGGCTTCACCAGGACTTCAAGACCTTCAGCTTCCGTGGGATAGCGGCCGACATCGATGCGGAACAGTTCAACCGCTGTCACCAGGCTTTGAATCTGCACATTTGCAGTCTTGGCTCTTGAACTGCCGAGATAGCCGATGACGCGCGGTCCGATGATGCTGGCGATCAATACGAGAATGACGAGTACGACCAGAAGCTCGACGAGCGTGAACCCGGCCTCTCCGTGGGGGCCTGCCTTCTTGCCGGGTGAAGAAATCCTTTGCCGGATGTGAGTGATGTTCATGATGTGGCTCCGGTCCTGGTTAGGTCAGATCGCGAGATCGTTGATGCTGATGACGGCACTCATGAGTGAGACGATGATGAATCCCACGAGTACGCTGAGAACGAGAATGATGAGCGGTCCGAGCAGGGCAAGCGATCGATCGATGCCACGGTCGAGTTGGTCCTCCAGGATCTCGGTTGCCCGCTTGATGCTGGGCGTGAAGTTGCCCGTTTCGCCTCCGACTCTCAGCATGCGGGTGAGAAAAGACGGGAATACGCCCGACCGCTCGAGTGGCGCTACGAAATCCTCACCGCACCGGAGCGCAGTCTCCATGGCCTTGGCCGTCTCGACAATCCGGTTTGTCAGGGGCGTCTTTGAAATCAGCTTGAGGCTTCCCGGCAAAGTCATTCCGGCCTCTGTGAGTGCGCCAAGTATGCGGCAGAATTGCGCCACCTCCGCCTTCAGCAGCATGCCTCCGACCACTGGCACCCGCATGGCGAATTTCCGTAGCAGCTGAGGGAGGCTCGTCCGTTCCCAGAGCAGCGCGACGCCGAGCAGTCCCACGAGGATACCGACAGTGAATGTGATGCCGTTGGCGATGAGCCAGTCAGAGAAAGCGATGACGAAGCGCGCAGACTCCGGCACGGGCGCGCCGCTGCCCATGATCATGTCTTTGATGCCCGGCACCACGGATACCATGATGAAGGTCACGACGCCGATGGACAGCACCGTCAGCAGCAGAGGATAGGTGAGCGCCGAGATGATCTTGCTATTCGTTTTCTGCTCATGCTCGCGGGCAGCTGCAAGCTTTTCCAGAACAGACGCGAGCGTGCCCGTCGCCTCGCCTACTTCAACCATGCTGAGGAAGAAGGGTGGAAAAATCCCCGTTGAGGCCAGTGCTTCATGGAAGCTCTTGCCCTTTCGAATGTCGGCATGCAGCACGGACAGAACGGCTGAGAACCGCCGTGAGAAGTTTTCCCTGGCGAGAATTTCCAGTGCGCGATTGAGTGTCGTGCCCGCGTCCAGCAACCAGGCAAGCTGGCGGGTGAACATGGTGATCTCGTCGCTCTTCACCCGCCCGCCGGCCCCCGCGAGCGCGGCCATTCCAGTATTCGTGTCGTCCTGCTCCACCACATCGATGGGGTGAAGGCCCTGACCCATGAGCCTGCTCAGCACGAGAGAGCGGTCTGCGCCCTCAATGGTTCCGCTGACCCTCTCCCCACTGTTGCGAACGGCCTGGTACTGATAGCGCGCCATCAATCCTCCGACGTGACCCGGCCGAGTTCTTCGATGGTGGTAAGGCCAGCGCAGCACTTGGCGAAACCATCGCTCAGCATGCTTGTCATGCCAGAGAGGCGTGCCTGCTGGGCGATGATCTCGGCGGAGACATCGGGCTTGATCAGGCGGCGGAGGGTATCGTCAACCGACAGGATCTCGAAGATGGCCGCCCGCCCGCTGTAGCCGTTGCCGCCACAATAGCTGCATCCCTTCGCCTGCCACAACCTGACCGGGGCGGTGTTGCCCTGTACAGCCGCGGGCAACTGGGCGATCAGGTCTGGAGAGGCCTCATAGGGTTCGCGGCAGTGTATGCAGAGTTTGCGCACGAGGCGCTGCGCAATCACGCACCGAAGGGTCGATGCGATGAGATAGGCTTGCACACCGAGATCAAGCAGCCTGACCACGGCTCCCGCAGCAGAATTTGTGTGCAGCGTCGTCAGCACGAGATGGCCGGTGAGAGCTGCATTGACGACAATACCCGCCGTCTCGCTGTCGCGCATTTCACCGACCATGATGATGTCAGGATCAAAGCGAAGAAGCGAGCGGAGCGTACGAGCAAAGCTGAGGCCAATCTCGGGCTGCACCTGGATCTGGTTTGCGCCTTCAACCTGATATTCAACCGGATCTTCGATCGTCACGACCTTGCGCGCCGGGTCATTGATGTGGCCTAGCGCTGCTGCGAGAGTTGTGGTCTTGCCGCTTCCTGTCGGCCCCGTGACCATTATCATGCCGTGAGAATGTGAAATTTCACGCGTGAGCTGATCGAGGTTCGCAGGCGAAAGGCCCAACCGGGACAGCTCCGGCACCTGCGTGCTCGAACTGAGGAAGCGGATGGCGATGCTTTCGCCGTGGATTGTGGGCATGGTGGCCGCGCGTATGTCGTAGTCCCGGTCGCCAATCCTCAGGCGCGCCCGTCCGTCCTGAGGCAATCGCTTTTCTGCGATATTGAGGTTCGTGAGAATCTTGAGTCTTGATACGACAGCTCTTCCGAGCGCGGTTGGGAGCCGTTCCACCTCGGCCAACAGGCCATCGACACGCCGGCGGACAGTGGCATGTCCTCGCGCTGCTTCAATGTGAAGGTCGGTTGCCCGAACTGAGGAGGCCTCGCGAAACAGCCGGTTGAGAAGATCGATTGCCGGAGCGTCGAGAGCGAGATCCTTCAGCGTATCGTCATCCTCGGCGCCTGGGGTGGAGGGACCTCGCTTGCATCGGATTGAACTTGTTCGAGCCGCTCGATCGCTGCGGTCACCTCGTCATCGGACGCGATCTGGACTTCGATCTCCATGTCCGCCGCAAGCTTGATGGCGGAAAGTGTTCTGTCGTCAGTGGGGTCGCTGAGAATGACGGTGAGCCTTCCTCCATCCGTCAAAGCGGGGAGCACATGCCTCTCCCGCATGAATCGCAGTGAGAGGGCATTGGGCAGCACATGACGCTCCGGCCACTCCGTGGCGCGCCGGAGATTGAAAAGGAGGCTCAGTTCGCCTGCGAGGACCTGTTGATCGATGACGCCCTGGCGGATCAGAACGCGCAAGGGCGTGTCGCCTCCCT
>NZ_JBIICB010000164.1:0-9448 GCF_044239095.1 Aestuariivirga sp.
ACAGTGAGTGTAGTTGATGTAGCCGACCACTTTGGCTGCACGACCCTGTTTAGTTGGGTCGTTGTTATATTGTCCGAGCCAGCAGCAAATGATGTGTTAGCTTCCAGCACTTGATAGTTCCTAGACGGGACACCATTCCAAGCCTGCGTTAGCGAATTGAATGTTGTCGAAGCTGCTATGAGGCAACCGCTTGCCTCGACATCAATAATCACTCCGTTCGCAGTAGAACTACTGCCATCGTAGAGGGCTTCGATAAGCACAGGAACCGCTCCTGTTATGCTCCATCCGTAGATCAGGCAGTTGTTTGCAGAACCAGCCAGAGTTACCGCTACAGTCGCTGTTGTACCCGAAGTGATGGGTCCGCTTGAGCGGTAAAGGCTTAGACCGGCTTGAACGCGTAAACCTATAGCAGCACTACCGCCTATCGTTACGCCTGATTGTGTGGAACCAGAGCGGGCAGCAATCGCAAACACGACATACCTGCCCGCAGAGGCCGTTCCAATAGGAAGTGAAAGGCTATACGAAGTTGCGTTTGTCGTGCTGGAGACAGCACCGGTGTATGAGCTTACCAGCGGAACAACCGGAGCCGGTTTTGCCAGCACACCCATCGTGAGAGGCATCCCAAGCAGCATGTGCCTGGAGACCTCAAGGCTCTCCGGCTTGACGATGGCAGGCCTGGGCAGGATGATCGGGGGGTTCTCTGGCGCGACGAGGCCAGAGGCGAGCATGGCGGCGAGGGCGGGCTTCACGATCATGTTGCGATGTCTCCGATGAGCACCCATTCGTTGGTGCCTTTCTTCCAGAGGGTGGCGCCTGAGTACTGACCGGCAAGCTTGAGCTTCGATCCGGAGGAGCGGATCGTGACCCCGGCGCCGCCGACCGTCACCTGCCCTGCACCGTATTGCAGGAGGTCGATCCGGGTCCCTGTGGGAAAGGCCACAGACGCATTGGCCGGGATCGTCAGCGTGATGGCCGCCGCGTTGTTGAGGGTCACAAGCTTTCCTGCGTCGGCGAGAACAAACGTGTAGCTCGTGCCGGTCTGGGCATTTTCCGGGACCGTGGTGACAGTATCGTGGACCTGTGCGGTGGTGGCGATCTGGGTGCTGTCGGCATAGGCCGCGGCACTGGGAGCGGTGGGGGTTCCGGTCAAGGCGGGCGAGGCCAGCGGGGCCTTGCCGTCCAGAGCCGTCTGGAGGCTGGTCACATCCGCGATTACATGGCTGTGGGAACTGTTTGCCTTCCCGTTGAGCGCCGTCTGGGTCGCCGTGGAAACGGGCTTGGCGGCATCGGAGGTGTTATCAACCTCTCCGAGGCCCACGTCCGCCTTGGCCAGCGTCACGGCGCCGGTCTTGCCCGCAACCGAGCGGACGGGCCCCACCTCAAGGATGGTGTCGGCACCGTCGTTCTTCCTCAGGTAGAGCTTGCCGTCGTATGTGTTGACGGCGAGCTCGCCCAGGTCGAGATCGGCCGTCTGCGGGGCCTTTCCGGCGACCGCGGAGCGCTTCAGCTTGATTCCCATGCGGGCTCTCTTTCAGTTGTCGTATGGCCGGGACGGGTGAAGCAGTGGCGCGCCAGAAGGTACCACCTCAGAACGTGCCCCCGTCGATGGTCACGCCATCAATGCTGCCCCCGGTGATGGCGACATTGTTCGCGGCCTGGGTGGCGAGCGTGCCGAGGCCGAGGGTGGTGCGGCCAGTGGCGGCATCGGCGTCATCGACCAGCGAGCGCCCGAAGGCGGTGAAGGTGGCGAGGGCGAAGGTGTCCACGCCCGTGGCGTAGGGTAGCCGGTCGGCCACGGTGGACAGGCCGGCAAGGGCCGTGAGGGTTGCGTCCAGCGGCTGGGCGTCGGCGATGCCGTAGCCTGCGAGGGTGGTGGGGTTGGTGCCGCTGGTGACCCGGCCATATGTGTCAACCGTCACCGAGCGGTAGGTGCCTGCCCCCACACCAGTGGTGGCCAGATCGATGCTGTCGGCGTTGACCACGATGCGGGCCGATGACGCGGTCACAACGTCGAGGGTGTTACCCGTGCGGGTGAGACCGGCGCCCGCCGAAACCTGCCCCGCCCCGCTGAACTGGACGAAGGTGATGGAGGTCGTCCCAAGCGTGCCGCCCGGATCGACGGTGCAGAGGAAGCCCATGTCGGCGTTGACGGTCCCTTGCTCGACGAAGAGATAGGCCGAGATCCGAGTGCCGCTGGCCGGCGGGGATGATGGGGAGCTTGCCGCTCATGCCAGCACCTCACCGATCAGCGCAGCGTCGGCTCCATTGCCGGTCACCGCCGTGTAGAGCGCATCCAGGCGATTGGCCTCGGCAAGGCATTCGAGGCCCTTGCGCCGCATGAACCGGCGCGCGTCGTCGAGCAGATCGGGCTCCGCAATAAGATCCGGGACCGCGACGTATTCTTCGGCGCTTTCGACGAAATAGGATTTCGAGCGCAGATCGCTGACGAGGGGCGCAAAGGCGTCGCAACGGTCGGCAAAATCCGTCTGGCGCTCCACGTCACGCCGGTTGCGCAGGATCCGCTTCACCTCCGAGATGATCCCGGTGCGCAGCATCCGCATCGCTCCTTCCGCGCGGGCCTGCGAACAGGTCAGCGGGAAAGCGGCCTCCATGATGTGATCGGCGATTTTCGGGGCATTGTTGCCGAGCTGGGACGCGACGTCCCAGACGCGCTCGGCAAATGCCGCTGATTGACTATCAAGCATCGAACCACTCCTTGATTTTGGTGAAACATTCCGCCCCTCGGGCGATGGCCTTGACGTCGAGGTGATGAAACGGGCCCGCCCTGGCCTCGCGCATGCCTTCGCGAGCAAGCGCGAGCTTGTCGTCCGTGGCCCATTCGGCGAAGGCGCGGAACGTGCCGGTGACATGCTGCCAGGCGGCCTGTTGCGGCGTGGGCGGGACGTAGAGCGGGTTCCGGCGACTGGGCTTGCGCTCAGGCCGCAGGCCCCGCATGGCCGCGTCAACGACCATCTTGCGCAGCGCTGCGCGCGTCGGCTCCTCCCCGCGGGCGAGTTTCTCGTCGAGGCTGCGGCGGACGATGCCGGGCTCAGCCTCCTCGGCATCGCGGATCACTCGGGCCTCGTGGACCTCCTTGTGGGAGAGGCCGAGATCGGCAGCCGTTGGAACTTTCTTCTCGTCGGGAAGAAGGTCCGTCCGCTGACCCTGCGCGGACACAACGCCACTTTCACGCGCCAGATCGTATTCATCCGCGAGACGCCTTTTCGCCTGTGCTTCAATCACAAGGGAATCAGCTTGGGCACGATGGGCAGCGGCGATGAGTTCATCGTAGGCATTCTTGGCCTTTGCCAGCCGGGCCGTTCGCTTGGCGATGTCATAGGCAAACGAGGC
The DNA here is from genome assembly GCF_044239095.1 of Aestuariivirga sp. Taxonomy (GTDB): domain Bacteria; phylum Pseudomonadota; class Alphaproteobacteria; order Rhizobiales; family Aestuariivirgaceae; genus Aestuariivirga. Next base: position 3,352 of record NZ_JBIICB010000164.1, read on the forward strand.
AAGCTCGCGGGCTTCCAGTACCTCGGCTGCAGTCCTCGCGTTGCTGAGCGTAGCCGCCGCATGATCGACAAGCTGCGGAAGGCTCGAGTCGGCCTGATGGTAAATGGCGGGCACGCTCATGCGTCACCTGCGGGATCGGTGGTGAGGCGGAAGCTCTGCGCGCCGGCCTGAACGGTGCGGGCCGGTTCGAAGACCTGCCGGATGTGACGCGGCCAGGCGGCGAACCTGCGCTCGGACACCTTCAGGATCACGTCGACGTATTCGCGGGGGTCCTCGCCGTCGGCGGCGATCCGGTCAACGAGGTCCGCCAGCAGGTCCTGCTTCCACTCGACCTTTTTCGGCAGTTCCGCCACCACCGTGACGCTGCCGTCGTCGAAACGGGCGATCCCGAAATCCTTGCCGTCCTGCTCGCGTGCCGCGGCGGCCCGTTCGCGGTACCTGACGATGAGCGCGCCATCGAGCCAGGCCACGGCGGCCCTGGCCTTGCACAGCGCGGCGTCGGCTTCCCGCTGGAGCCTAGCCAGTTCCTCGGGGGGCAGCGCCACGAGGTCGGCGACGGGCAGATGGACCAGCGCCTCCAGTGTGATCTGGTTGGGGATGGTCATGGGCGCTGCCCCCGTCCCCGGAAATTGCGCTGTAAACCGATCATGCAAGTTCTCCTGTGCTTGTGGTGTGGTCATCGACAGCAACCGAAGCACAGGGCGGAGATGGGCGGATAGGCGGAAACAGGCGGAAACAGGCGGAAAGGCTGTTTCCGCCTATCTAAAACAGCCATATTACAATGGGTTATCGAGCATTTTCCGGGAAGATAGGCGGAAACACCCAGGCCTCGCGCCGGGGGCTGCGCGCAACGTCGAAAAAGGATTCGACAGTGAGTGTGATTTGGAACATAAGCGGAACTGTGACATTAAGTGAGTGGTTAAGAGCAATGACCCAGATCACCCTCCGTGCCGCCTATCCCCACACCCCCGCCATGGAACCGAGGCCGATGAAGGCGCAGGCCGTCTGGGCCCTCGCCGATACCGTCCGCCGCCAGGTGCTGGGCTCCATGCACCGGGGCCCGGTGGAACCGCGCATGGTCGCCGCGCGGCTCAAGGGGGCGGTGGTCAACGGCATCGCCATGCACTTCATCTGGGACTTCGGGAACACCATCCAGGACGAGCGCCGCCGCCAGGTGGCGGGCTTGTGCGAGCACTCGCCCGACGAGCCGGGTCAGATCATGATCAGCATCAATCCCCGCGAGGTCGCGGACCGCCCCGACCTCGAGCGCAGCACCTTCGGCCATGAGCTGGGCCACGGCCTGTTGGACATGCCCGCCGCCGTCCATGAGCGCCGCGGGCTGCGGATGGAATATGTGAGCGAGGCGTCACGCCGGTTTCGCAGGCTGGGCGGGGGTACTTCTGGGCCCCAGGAGATGGACTGGGACGAATGGCGCGCCAACGAGTTCATGGGCGCCTTTCTCGCGCCGCCGGTTGCCTTCCACCAATGCCTGGTGCGGCTGGCCAACGAGCACGGCCTGCCGCTGCTCAACCGCCCCTCGCTCGGCAAGATGGGTCTTCCCATCATTGACATCCGGCGCGCCGACGTCGATGCGCTGGAGCAGACCGTGGACCGCCTCGGCGAGGCTTTCGGCGTCACGCCGGACTTCGCCAGGGTGCGCATGCGGAAATACGGACTGATCACGAAACAGAAGGAATAATCATGCCATTTGGCGCCTTTGTCAGGACACGGCGCATCGAGCTGGGGATCGGCCTCAACGACATCTCCGGCCGCCTCGGCGTCTCGCCGGCCTACTGGTCGCGGGTCGAGCGCGAGCTCGAAAACCCGCCGCGCGATGAACTCATCGAGAAGACCGCCGCCATTCTCGGCATGCGGCTTGACGATCTGTTCATCGAGGCCGAGCGGTTTCCACCCGACATGCAGAGGGACATCGGCAAGGTCGTGCGCGCCTACCGCCGGTTCCGCTCCATCGACGAACGATACAAATGACGGGGGCTCGCCACCATGCTTCTGCCGCGGAGACAGACATTCATGCTGCCGGACATTGCCGCGCGCTGGAACGTCACCATGGCGGACTTCGGCTGCCTTGCCGTGGACGAGATCCTCACCTTCTCGACGGTGGTGAGAGGCATTCGCGTCGACACCAGCTATGACGAGCAGACGGCCGAGGGTGAGATCTTCCGCGTGCCTTGCGGGCCCCGTTATCTCAGGGGCGTCCAGCAACTCTATGGCGTCGACATCTGGCGGGTCTTCCGCGGCGAGCGGGTCAGCATCTTCAGGTTCAAGTCGAGTGAGCCGCATTCCCACCTTGAAATCGAACACGACCACGACTGCTTCGAGATCGGCCTCGAGGATCTCGTCCTGACACGCCCCGAGATCGAGAAATTCGAGGCGGCCAACAACATTGTCGTGGAAACGAAGCAGGCCGCCGTGCAGCAGCCGGCCGCCCGGACAGCGCGGCGCCCGGCCGGACCCGGCACATCCGCAAAGCACGACTGGGACGGCTTCCACATCGAGATGTTCCGCAACGTCTATGAGAACGGCCTGCCGTCTTCACAGGCGCTTCTCGTCCGCAAGCTGATGGAATGGTTCCACGCCACCTCGGATCAGCCTCCGGACGAGAGCACGGTCAGGAAGAAGGTGTCGCGGTTCTGGCATTCGGGGGTGTGCAGCTGACCGGCGTCGCCCACGCGTGGGGGCAACATGGAGGCGTAGGGATTCTGTCTCACCCGATGCGGCGCGACCCGCCCCGCTGCGATGACGGCAGCCTGATCAGCGTCGCCATGGCGTTGGCGAGGTTCTCCGACACGGGCTCGCCGTCGATCTCCTGCTCGAGGAACCAGGCCACGAGGTTCTCCTTCTTTGCCTGTGCCCGGTCCGACATCTGGAACGCGCCGATCGCCGCCTGCATGAGTTCGAGATAGGGCGTGGTGTAGGCTGGCTCTGTCCCGCCGGGCGAAGGCGGGAGGTCCAGCCAGATGGCCTTCACCGCGAAACGCGGCACACGGATGTCGATGAATTCCCCGTCGCGCAATTCGAGGTTCTCCTGAAACCCGAACCGGCCCTCGCGCCACTGATGCGGAAGGATCGCTTCCTGATGGCCAGAATGGAAATCCCAGCTGGACGAGCCGGAGGCGTAGCGCTCGCGGCGCTGCTTCGACAGCCGGCCCGTCGCATGAAGATCGCCGTCCTTCAGGGCGATCAGGAGTTCCCTCATGGCGATCTCCTGGGCCTGCTGCACCGGATCGCCGCTTCGGTACCACTGCGGCGCCGCACCCTGCGCGCCGGATGGCGGCGTGCCAGCCAGTTCGATCTGCCGCAGGATCAGCCGCGCCACGTGTTGCCGGGCCTCGCGAAAGCTCCACCGCTGGCGGTCCAGGTCTTCAATGAACATGGAAATCTCCCGGGCTGACTGGCAAGAACATACAGGGAACGATCAAACGGTTCAACCCTCTCTCTCGCGACGGGGGTTCACCCCTTGACCCACCCGGGCCTGCCTGAGCTTCACCCCTTCGAACGTAGCGGCGCCATTGGTGGATTTGGCAGAACGCGTGCATGCCAAACGCCCTCCACCCCAACCGCATGACCCCTGCCGAACGCCTCGCCGAGTTGGGCCGCATTCTCGCCGCTGGGCTCATCCGCATGAAGACGCGGCAGTCCAGTCCTTTATCTGCTGACCGTGGAGAAAGTCACGTCGACATATCTCGCCTGAAGAGCGGTCATGCAATCCGCGACTCACAAGGAGGCATGACACGATGAGCGATAAAGTGCTGGCGCGACTGGCCGCGCTGAAGACCACCCCAACGCCCAAACTCAAGGAGCAGTGGCGGCAATTGTTCGAGAGCGAACCGCCCGCCTTCAATCGGCGCTACCTGGAAAGCCGGCTGGCCTACCGGATCCAGGAACTGGCCTATGGCGGCTTGAAGCCCGAGACGGTGCGGCGGCTGGAGAAGCTGGGCGAGGAACTGGACGGCGGCAGCAAGACGAAGCGGCAGACGCGCGCTGACAGCAGGCCGATCTCTGGGACGCGCCTCATCCGGGAATATCAGGGCGTCGAGCACTGCGTCACGGTACGGGATGACGACTTCGAATATCAGGGGCGACCCTACAAATCCCTGTCTGCCATTGCACGTGTCATCACGGGTACGCCGTGGAGTGGGCCCGTGTTCTTCGGCCTCAAATCCAGCGCGAGGGCATAAGAATGAACAAGCCTGCAACGCGAAAACTGCGCTGCGCGATCTATACGCGCAAATCCTCCGAGGAAGGGCTCGAGCAGGAATTCAACAGCCTCGACGCCCAACGCGAGGCGTGTGAGGCATATACCGCCAGCCAGCGCTCCGAGGGCTGGGTGCTGGTGCGCGATCACTATGACGACGGCGGAATCTCTGGTGGCACGCTGGACCGTCCTGCCCTGCAGCGGCTAATGTCCGACATCGAGGACGGCCTGTTCGATGTGGTTGTCGTCTACAAGATCGATCGCCTGTCACGATCACTGATGGATTTCTCCAAGCTGGTCGAAGTTTTCGACCGCAACAACGTGACCTTCGTGAGCGTCACCCAGAGCTTCAACACCACTACGTCAATGGGACGCCTGACGCTGAACATTCTGCTCAGCTTCGCCCAGTTTGAGCGGGAGGTCACGGCCGAGCGCATCCGGGACAAGGTCAAGGCCAGCCGGATGAAGGGCATTTTCATGGGCGGCACACCGCCATACGGCTACAAGCCGAAGGATAGGAAGCTTGTGATCGAAGACGAGGAAGCCCGGAACGTCCGGTGGATCTTTGCCCGATTCCTGGAAATCGGCTCGGCCACGGAGCTTGCGCGGGAGGTTGTAAGAAAAGGCATCCGCACGCCGCGCGACAATGCCATGAGCAAGAACTTCCTCTACCGTATGCTGAACAACCGCGCCTACATTGGGGAAGCCGTCCATAAGGGCACCGGCTATGCGGGAGAGCACGAGCGTCTGATCGATCAGAAGACATGGGATCATGTCCAGTCCATCCTGAAGGAAAACCCACGCCTTCGCGCCAGCAATACGCGCGCCGAGACGCCTGCCCTGCTCAAGGGCCTGCTCTACGGGCCGGATGGCGCCGCCTTCTCACCGACCCACACCCGCAAGGGCGACCGCCTCTACCGCTACTACGTCAGTCAGACGGTCCTGAAGCACGGCGCTGGCAAATGCCCCGTGGCGCGGGTGCCGGCGGCTGAGATCGAGGCCGCCGTCATCGGCCAGATCCGCGGCATGCTGCGCGCACCAGAGGTGGTCGTGGCAACCTGGCGCGCCGCGCAGCCGGAATGTGAGGGCTTGGCGGAAGGCAATGTGCGCGAAGCTTTGACGGCTCTCGACCCGTTGTGGGCCGAACTCTTCCCCGCAGAGCAGGCGCGCATTGTACAATTGCTGATCGAGCGCGTAGACATCGGCTCCGACGGTCTGAGGCTGAAGTTCAGGGACAAGGGACTGGCGCAGATGGTGGCGGAGGTCGGCACCATTACCGGCAAGAGCCGAAAGGCGGCGGCATGACCGAGCAGACTGTCACGGTGCCATTCACCATCCGCAAGCGCGGCGGGCGAATACTCGTAATGACGCCGGACGGCTCAACAGCCGCGCCGACACCAAGGGCTCGGGTCGACAGCGCCCTGCTCAAGGCCCTCGCACGCGGCTTCCGGTGGCGGAAACTGCTGGAGACGGGCAAGATCGCCACTATCGAGGAAATTGCAGAGGCTGAGAATATCAACCCATCTTACATCAGCCGGGTGCTGCGCATGACGCTGCTGGCGCCGGAGATCGTCGAGGCCATACTGTCAGGGCGGCAGCCGGAGGGGCTGACGATGGCGCAGGCGATGCGGCCGTTTCCAGCAGAATGGAATTGCCAATCTTTCGCTTCACTTCGCCATCGTCACCAACCTGAGCTGGCAGGCGGTTAAGGTCGTCGCTCTCTGAAGCATGCGCGGCACCTGCGAGCCGTGGATCTAGGAAGGCAAGGTCGCGACCAAGTGAACCCGCTTGTCATGCCGCAGGTTGCCGGCGCCACTTGCCAAGGTCGGGTCTTGCCAGAGTTACCAATTCGCGCAAAACTCGACCGAAATCAGGCGGTCA
>NZ_JBIICB010000165.1:0-9398 GCF_044239095.1 Aestuariivirga sp.
CCACGGTGTAGATCTCCGAGCCCTCCCTGCTCACACAGAAAGGACATAGATAGTGGGCGACTTTTACTCCGCCCGCAGCGGGCCAATCCCGCCGCTACCGTGGTCTAGTTTTCCACCGCCGTTCCCAGCACTGGCAGACGGCGTGCCGGCGAAAACCCATGTGCTGAACCTGTTGCACCGTCTGGTTGACGGCAAGGATACAGGTGTTCCGCCACTGGATACCCCGCAGGCACTGAACCTAAACCGCGAACCCAAGGCCAATGTCCAACGCTATGACGGCCTGCGTAGCAAGATCGCCGGAGGCCGCCATGCGTCATGATCCTGCCAGCGGCGCCATTGTCATCATGCTGCGCAGCCTGAAGATGTATGGCATGGCGCAAGCCGTCACTGATCTCATCGAGCAAGGTGCGCCGGCCTTTGAAGCCGCCATCCCGTTCCTGTCACAGCTTTTGAAGGCCGAATTGGCCGAGCGGGAAGTACGGTCGATCGCCTATCACATGAAGTCCGCGCGGTTCCCCGCCTACAAGGATCTCTCCGGCTTTGACTTTGCCGCCAGCGAGATCAACGAAGCCACTGTCCGGACGCTGCATCGCTGTGAGTTCATGGATGACGCGCATAACGTCGTTCTGATCGGCGGGCCGGGCACCGGCAAAACCCATGTCGCCACCGCCCTTGGCATCCAGGCCATCGAACATCATCGCCGAAAGGTCCGCTTCTTCTCCACGATCGAGCTGGTCAACGCCCTCGAGCAGGAAAAGGCCAAGGGCAAGACCGGGCAGATTGCCGAAAACCTGACCAAGCTCGATCTCGTGATCCTCGACGAACTGGGATACCTGCCATTCAGTGCTTCTGGCGGCGCCCTGCTGTTCCATCTGCTGAGCAAGCTCTATGAGAAAACAAGCGTGGCCATCACCACTAACCTCAGCTTCAGCGAATGGGCCACAGTCTTCGGCGATGCCAAAATGACCACCGCCTTGCTCGACCGCCTGACCCACCGCTGCCACATACTCGAGACCGGAAACGACAGCTTCCGCTTCAAGGTAAGCTCAGACACCGCAGCCCGAAAAAAGAAGGAGACAAACCATGCCTTGACCTCAGCCTGAGCCGAAATCCATAATCAGAGGTGGCTCACTTCTCGATGGAAAACCCGGCTCAGTTCTGCGTGAAAAACAACACTACAGCGTTCCGGCGTCCTTTGCGAACCGTCCGGTCAGCCTGCGGATCTATCCAGACCGGCTGGTCGTGGCGGCCGAGGGCAATACGGGCGCGTGATCGCCGTCTACTTTAAGGGCGAGACCAACCTCAATGCATGGATGGTCGCGCAGGGCTGGGCGGTGACGTATTGGAAGTATGGAAACGATTACATCTCCCAAGAAGAAGAGGCAGCCTTGCCCGCCGCGGGATATGTTGAACGGACTGGCATCGCGGGCCGGTAGAACCGCTGCTCCTAGGATAATGAGCTCGCTTCGAATGCATCTTCGCCAAGCAATGAAAGTTCCTTGATCGAACGCAAACCCATGAGCTGCAGGGTTATGGCGACCTCCTGCCCAAGGAACGAGAAGAGATGGTTCACGGCTGCTTCTGCGCCGCTTGCGACGGCCCAGGCGAAGGGGCGGCCGAGAAGCACAAAGTCCGCACCGAGTGCAATTGCCTTGATGATGTCCGTTCCCCTGCGGAACCCACCATCCACGTAGAGCGAGAGTTCAGGGCCGATGGCCTGGCGCGCTGCCTTCACCTTGCTGATGGTGGAACAACCATGATCAAGCTGACGGCCGCCATGGTTCGACACCACGATGCCGTCTGCTCCGCTGTCCCGCGCTTGGCGCATGTCATCGGCGTCCATCAGTCCCTTCACGATCAGCTCGCCCTGCCACTGACTGCGAAGGTTGCTCAGCATGCTCCATGTGAGGTTCTTCTCGAGCCGGGATGAGAGGTTCCTCGCCTGGGCAAGTGCGCCGCGGCCATATTCCGGGCGGCCCGCGGCAAGTTCAACCTGCGGAAAGCCACTACGCAGCACGTCGAGTGACCAGGCCGGACGCTGGGCAAACTGCCACAGTAATGCAGGCGTCACCCGGTCGAGCGCACGGAAGCCGTTGCGCACATCCCGCTCGCGCACCGAGGTGACGGCTGTATCAACGGTGAAGAAGATCCGGCGGACGCCGACCTTGCGCGCAGTCTCCAGACGCTCCGAATTCACCTCCGGATCGCGGTCGAGATAGAGCTGGAAATCAGGCACTGAAGCGGTCACGGCGGCGACGGTGTGAAGACCGGAAATCGAGAAGCTGGAGAGCACGGACGGAACACCGGCCTTCATCGCCGCGCGGGCCACCGCGATCTCACCATGGTGGCGATAAAGCCCCATGAAGCCGACGGGGCCCGGGCCGAAGGGGAGCGACAGCTTTTGGCCACGAAGCGTGACGCTCAAGTCCGGCTCACCCACCGGACGCAGAACCCGCTGGCGAAGCCGCAACGCTTCAAGGTCGGCCCGGTTGCGGGCAAGTGTGGTTTCGGAGAAAGCGCCGCCTTCGATGTAATCGGCGAAGATGCGGGGAAGCCGCCGGCGCGCCGCTCTCTGGAAGTCATCGACGTTCAGAATGCCCTTCATCGCCGATCAGCCTTTCAGGTAGCGGTCACGAAGCTCGCTCACGGCATTCACATGCGAAGAGAAGCCTTCATAGGTTCCGAGCCTGTGGGCCACCGACGCCATCTGCGGATAGGCCTTGGCGGTGACATAGCCGACTGAACTGCGCCGGATGAAATCGCTCACCGACAAGGGCCCGTGGGTGTTGGCGCCCTTCGAGGTGGGGAGCACGGCGTTTGGCCCGAGGCCGAAGTTTCCGATCGACACCGGCGTATGCGTGCCGAGCAGCACCTCGGCGGCTTCCGTGATATCGCCCAGATATTCGAAAGGCCGGGTGGACAGGATCTCGAGGTGTTCGGGCGCATACTCATTTACGAAAGCGCAGGCATCCGCCATGGACTGCGCCAGGATGATGCCGCCTGATTTTCCGGTGAGCACAGCGCGCGAGAACTGCACACGCTGTTCCGTCATCTTATTCCAGTGCTCCGGCAGGGCGGCAAGCGACTCCTCCACCACGCGCGGCGAATCGGTCACCAGCCAGGCGGAGCTGTCCGACCCATGTTCGGCCTCGATCAGCAAGTCAAGCGCCGCAAGCCCACCATGCACCGTGTCATCGGCAAGGATGATCGCTTCGGACGGGCCCGCAGGCAGGCCCGGGTCAATGACACCGGCGAGCAAGCGCTTTGCGGCCACGACCCAGGGACTTCCCGGTCCCAGGATCTTCTGGGCCTTGCGGATGGTCTCAGTGCCAAAGGCCGCTGCTGCAACGGCCTGGGCTCCGCCCACCTTGTAGATCGTGTTGACACCTGCGATGCGCGCGGCGACCAGCGTGGCCGCATCAACCTTTCCGTCCGGCCCCGGTGGCGTGAAGATCGCAAGATTGGGAACGCCCGCAACCACCCCCGGCACTGACGTCATCATGGTGACGGAGGGAAAGGAGCCCTTGCCGCGCGGCACATAGAGTGCCACCGAGTTGATGGGAAGATATCGGTCTCCCGCGAAGGCGCCGGGCCTGATTTCCTTCAGCCACATCGGCTCTGGAAGCTGCTCCTCATGGAAGCTGCGGATGTTGTCGATGGCATAGCGGATCGCGTCGCTGAGTTCCGCGTCAACGAGCTTGAAGGCCTCCTCGAACTCGGCTTCTGAGACCTTGAGCGTGGCCGCCGTCAGCGATGTGGCCTTGTCCAGCTCGCGCCCAAGGCGGACGAGAGCCGCATCGCCCTCCTGCCTCACCGCGTCGATGATGGGCTGTGTCTTCACCAGATAGCCGGCGAGGTCAGCCTCCGACCGCGCCGTCAGGGCGGAACGCTGGGCAGCAGAGAGGTCCTTCAGCTTCTGGACGTTGACCTTGGTCATCGGGCATTCCCTTCGGTTGGCAGCGGAGTGTTCAACATCACTTAGACTTCAGGAAGATCTCAAGACCGACCAGCCTGTCTAGGAATGCGATGGCAAGAGCTGCCATGACGATGAAGACAACTGAGACAGCAGCAAGATCCGGCGTGATGATGGAGCGAATGGAGTTATAGATCTGCACGGGCAAGGTGACGGTGCGTGCATCGACCAGCAGCAGGCTCACCAGGAACTCGTTCATCGCGAGGATGAACATCAGCAGAGAACCCGTGATCACGCCGGGCATCACCGCGGGTAAGGTCACATAGAGAAATGTCTGTACGCGCCCCGCACCGCAATTGGCGGCCGCATGCTCGAGATCGGGGTCGAGCTGGGCCGCACTCGCGGAGACCGACCAGATGATGAAGGGCAGGTTGATGACGGCGCAGGCAAATCCGACAGGCCAGAGCGAGCCGAGGGCACCAAGGCGTCCGAACATCATCATCAGGCCGATGCCGGACCCGATGAGCGGGATGGTGAAGGGCAGCAGCAGATACATCTGTACGCCATTGAAGCAGCGCAGCTGGTATCTCGCCAGCGCAATTCCGGCAAGCGTACCCGCCGGCACCGCAATCAGCATGCAGATGGAGGAGACGATGAGCGAGCGCAGGAAGGCCTGTTGCAGGTCCCGCGCCAGCGCAATCTTCTCATACCAGCGAAGCGACAGGCCCTCCGGCGGAAAGGCGATGATGTTGCCCGCCGTGAAGGACGCGCCAAGCACCACCACCGTCGGAGCCGAGAGGGTGACGACCGACACCCAGACGATGGCCCAGAACCAGAAGCGCTGGGAGGCGCTGATCATGCCCGCCTCCCGGCGGCTAGCGTTCCGGCGCCGAAAACCGACAGGACCACGCCGACGAGGAAGGTGCCCCCCATGACCAGCAGTAAGGTGAGCGCGGCACCGAGCCCCGCATCCGAGGTGCGGAAGAACTGATCGTAGATCGCGTTGGCGATGAAGTCCTGCGAACCACCGCCCAGCATGGCGGGCATGGCAAAATCGGTGAGTGACAGGGTGAGCACCACGAGGCCAGCGCCAATAAGGCCGGGACGCGCCATGGGCAGCACAACGTGCCTCATGGTCCTCGGCCAGCTGGCGCCCAGCGACTTCGCGGCGGTCTCCACCTCTTCCGGGATGGCCGTCAGTGCCGGCGCCAGCATCAGAACGGCGAAGGGCAGCATGTATTGCACGAGCCCGAAGACGACAGCTGGAAAATTGAACAGGAAGCGATGTGGATCCAGCCCGATGAGCCCCGTAGCCTGGTTGATGATCCCGTCATTGCCGAGAATGATCAGCCAGCCATAGGCGCGCACAACCTGGCCGATGAAGAATGGCAGGAACAGGCAGATCAGAAGCGCCTTTCGGGCCGCTGCACTGCGGGTACGCACCATGATATAGGCATAGGGGAATGCGAGGATGAGGGTGAGCGCCGTCGTCAGCACGGCACCGAGGAGGGACCGCCAGGCGACGGTGAGATACACATCGGACGTCGCCAGCTTTTGATAGTTGGCAAGGCTGTAGCTCTCCGACATGCGGAAGGTTGCGGTATCGAGCGTGCGGAGCGACGTATCCGCGATTTCGATCATGCCGACGACCAGCGAACCCACAATTATGAGGGATGGCGCGATCAGCAGCCAGCCCGTATGGCGGGACATGGAGCGCGGCCACAACCGGTCTGCCAGCCATTCAAGCGCGTCCATCACGCGCCAGGTGAGCGGGTATCGGGCCTTGATGCTGGGCGGCATGATGTATCCGGGTGTCCGTTCGAGCGAAAGGCGGCGGGGCAAGGCAAAGCGCCCTGCCCCGCCATGACTGTGCTTAGCCCTGCATGATGGACTTGAAGGTGGCGAACCACTCGCTTTCGTTTTCCACCTGCACCTTGCCGGGAATGCGGATCAGATGCTTGAAGTCCTCCGGCGTGGTCGGATAGGACGGGTCACCCATCAGACCGGCGGGCGGCTTCACGCCGGGGATTACGCCAGGAAGGCCGAGACCATCAAGCCAGATCTGCTGAGATTCAACCGACAGCGCGAGGTTGATGTACTGCTTTGCCCAGTACTCTTCGTTCGCCGGCAGACCCTTCGGGATCCAGAAGCCGTCGGTGTCGTACTTGCAACCTTCCTCCGGCACGGTCCAGGCAACGTTGATGCCATTCTTCTTAGCCTCGCGCGCGTTAGTGGAGATGGTGCAGGCCGCATCGATCTCGCCCTTCTGGAACCAGGTGGTGAAGTCCGGGTCCTCTCCCAGCAGCGGGCTCTGCGTCTTTAGCTGCTTGATGAACTCCCATGCGGGCGCCATGTTGCTGGGAATGTCCTCGAGCTTGCCACCGCCCGCCACCTGGGCGGGGAAATGCATGCCGATGCCGTCATTGTAGAAGGCGACGCGGCCCTTAAGCCGCGGGTCAAGCAGTTCCTTCCACGACTTGGGCGCGCCGTTGGGGAATGCCTCCGGACGGTAGGCCAGCACATAGACATAGCCGTACGTGTTGACGATGGGAAAGCCGTCGAGGCCCACGGGCTTGGCGGTTTCCATGGCGTTCTTGAGGTTGGGAAGATCGGACAGATCGACCGTGATGCCGCGGAGTGCTGACTTGGTGGCATTGGTCGTCGTATCCCAGTTGATGTGGATGGGCGGCACGCGGCCCTGATCCACCGCAGCCCAGACCTTCGGCCTGATCTCGTTGTCCTCCGTTAGGTCATGGCGCACCCCGATGCCGGTGAGCTTCGTGAAGGGATCCGAAACGCCAGCTTTCAGTGAATCCACCCAAGACCCGCCCCAGGCACGCACGATAATCTCGGCGGGCTTTTCGGGTTCGCTTGCCTTAGCGCGCGAGCCCGCACCAGCCATAATCAGTGCCGCACTGCTTCCCGCCAGGAGATGCCTGCGGGACATCCTGCCGATCGTATGTGTCATGTTAGTTCCTCCTTGCTTGGTTGATTATCGTTACTCTCAGGGCCTTGCTTCAAAGACGATCATGTCACGGGCGCGCCAGCCAAGACTGACAGGCGCATCGGTGGCAAAAACGGCTGCGCTCTCAGGGTCGTGGTGATAGACTAATATGTTTTGTGAAAGCGCAGGCACCTCAACCACATAGAGCAGGCGCTCACCCTCGAAGATCACATCGGCTATGGTTCCGAGAAGAACGGTCTCGCAGCCCGCAAGCGACACCTCCGGGCGGGCAATCCTGACCTGTTCGGCGCGCACCACTCCGCGGGCCGCCATGCCAGGTTGAAGGCTCCCCGATAGCGAGCCCGCCAGCGTCACGCCAGCCAGCATCAGCCCGCCAACCGTTGCCGTCCCCTCGATCAGGCTCGAGACACCGATGAAGCGCGCGACGAACTCATCGGCGGGCGAACGGTACATGAGCGCGGGGCTTGCATGCTGGTGGATGAAGCCGCCATCCATTATGATGATCTCATCCGAGACGACGAGCGCCTCGCGCTGATCATGGGTCACGTTGATGGTGGTGACGCCAAGCTCCTTCTGGATCCGCCGGAACTCGAGCTGCATCTCCTCGCGCAGCTTGCGGTCAAGCGCTGCCAGCGGCTCATCGAGAAGAAGCAGTGCTGGCTCGAACACCAGGGCGCGGGCGATTGCAATCCGCTGCTGCTGGCCACCAGACAATTCATGGATGCGTCGGTTACCGTAACCATCGAGCCGGACCAGTTCAAGGAAGCGGCGGACACGGGTGGGAATGAAGGCCGGATCGAAGCGCCTCATCTTCAGAGGGAAAGCAATGTTCTCCGCTGCCGTCATGTGCGGGAAGAGGGCAAGTTTCTGGAAAACCATACCGATGGAGCGGCGGTCCGGCGGCACCGCGTCAACCGGCTTTCCGCCGATAAGGATATGGCCGGAGGTGGGACGCTGGAAGCCTGCGATCATCCTGAGAAGCGTGGTCTTTCCAGAGCCTGATGGACCCAGAATTGTCAGGAACCTGCCAAGGCTGAGGTCGAATGAGGCCCGGTCCACCGCCTTGCTGCCGGTCCCGAAATCCATCGACACCTCGCGCACGCGCACGGCGGGGGGCGCATGCGCTGGCGCCCCCACCGCAGCGGCGCTCGACTGGGTCTCCTCAAGCATGGCTTCCTTCAATGTCCCTCCCGGAGAACCGCCGATCCAGGCCTGTGGGCAGAACTGACTACAGCTCCACATTCATTCACAAAAGCATCTCCTTCGCTTACACATAGATAATTCATACTAGATCGCTGCCAGATAGCCACCGTCGATCACCACGCACTGGCCCGTGATGTAGCGCGAGGCCGGAGCGGCAAGGAACACCGCAGCGCCTGCAAGGTCATCGAGTACGCCCAGCCGCCCGAGCGGAACTGCCGCCGTCATGCGCTCCACCCAGGCGTGGTTGGCGTAGAACACCTCCGTCATTCCGGTACGGAAATATCCTGGCGCGATGGCATTGACGCGGATGGACCGAGACCCCCACTCTGCGGCCAGCGCGCGTGTCATGCCGAGAATGCCGGATTTCGATGCACCATATGGCGCAGCCGTGGGCACGCCGACGAAGGAGGTAAGCGAGGCGAGGTTGATGATCGATCCGCCGCCTGACGCAGCCATTCCGGAGGCAACTGCCTGGGCCACGAAGAAGGCGCCCTTGAGATTGGTATCGACGATCTTGTCCCAGAGCGCCTCATCGACCTCGATCGCAGGCCGGACATCCTCGACACCGGCGTTGTTGACCAGAACGCCCACCGGCGAGACGCCGGACAAAACAGCCCGAATCTCGCCGGCGTTGGACTGGTCGAAGGCGATCCTCTCAACCTGACGGCCCTCCCGTCTTATCAGGTCTGAGGTTTTGTCCAGCGCTTCGATCCGGCGCGCAGCAACCACAAGGTTAGCCCCCGCCTGTGCGAAAGCCAGAGCCAATGCCTGGCCTATGCCGCGACTTGCACCGGTAACCATGACGCGTGTGCCCTGACACCCGAACTGGCGTGACAGCCACTCTGAAGGCACTTCAGTCATCGGGTGATCACCTCCAGAAACGGGTCCTGACAAGTATATACATATTCATGGCGCGTTCATATGCCTCCGTCAATTGGTGGGAACGGCGGTGGAAAACTAGACCACGGTAGATGGGGTGGTTGCCGCCCTCCCCAAACGGCATTGCAGTGTGCGAAGAAAGCGCTCGTTCAGCCACGCAGTAGAAAGGAAAGCGATATGAATAGCATGATGATCGGAGTGGATTTGGCTAAGCGTGTGTTCCAGCTCCACGGCGCCACGATGGAAGGGCATGTGAAGTTTCGAAAGAAGCTGAGCCGAGATCAATTCAGACACTTCATGGCGGAACAAATTGCCAGCGTTGTAGTGTTTGAGGCATGCGGCAGCGCTCATTACTGGGCACGCGAACTGGTCAAAACTGGTCATGAGGTGAAGTTGATCGCGCCGCAGTATGTAAAGCCGTTCGTGAAGCGTCAAAAG
>NZ_JBIICB010000166.1:0-9391 GCF_044239095.1 Aestuariivirga sp.
CCACGTGGAGGGCGAGTATATTGGCCGGATCAAGGGATTCCTGTTCGTGCCGGACGGTGCGGCGGAAGGGGCGGAAGCCCGCGCCCTGAAAGCAGCCGCGATGTCGGCTGTGGCCACCGAAATCGGCGCGCGCGCCAAGGCGGTCTCCGCCTCCGCCGATACCGCCCTGAAGCTTACCCGCGACGGTCAGATCATCTGGAACCATGCGGCCGTGGGCCGTCTGGAGCACGGCAGCACGCTGCTGAAGCCCAGGGCTTCCGTCATCGCCGGCGACCAGCTGTCGGGCAGCGACCGCGAAGAAGTGCAGGCAAGACTGCAGAAATTCACCGACCGCCACATCGCCGCCACGCTGGAGGCGCTCGTCAAGCTTGAGGAGGGAGAGGGTCTCGAGGGCATCTCGCGCGGCATTGCTTTCCGGCTGGTCGAGACGCTGGGCGTTCTCCCGCGCGACACGGTTGCAGAAGAGGTCAAGGCCCTGAGCCAGGAAGACCGCGCCAAGCTGCGGACCCTGGGCGCACGCTTCGGCGCCTTCAACCTTTACGTGCCGGCCCTGCTGAAGCCTGCCCCGACAGAGCTCCGGCTGCTGCTCTGGGCGCTGAACCTGCAGAAGGAAGGAAAGCTCGAGACCGCCGCCCTGCCCCAGCCGCCGGGCCAGGGCCTCACCTCGGCGAATTTCGACCGCTCCACGCCCAAGGGCTTCTACGGCGTCTGCGGCTACCGCATCTGCGGCTCGCGCGTCGTGCGCATCGACATGCTGGAGAGGCTGGCCGATCTGATCCGCGATCGCGTGTTCTGGCGTCCGCGCTTCCCCGAGGAGCAGCGCCCTGCGGGCTCCGTGGAAGGTGGCGGCTTCACCGTGGTACCTGACATGATGTCGCTGGTCGGCTGCTCAGGCGAGGACTTCCTCGGCATTCTCCGCAGCCTCGATTACCGGATGCAGAAAAAGAAGGTGAAGCGCCCTGCCGTGGCCGCGGCACCGGCCGCAGCAGAGCAGGCGCAGGAAGACACGCCGCAGGCGGAGCCCGCTTCTCCGCCGCCTGAGGCGTCTCCAGCCGAGGCAGCATCACCGGCGGAACCGCCTCCCGCCCTTCCGCAGCCAGTCGAGGCGTCAGAGGCAACCGAAGCACCTGCCGCAGAGGCCGCGGCAGCGCCGGACCAGCCCGCCGCACCAACACCGGACGCCGTGCCGGTTGAAGCCGGGCCAGCCATGGAAGAGGTCGAGGTCGAGATTTGGTGGCCCAAGGACACCGGCCCGTTCCGCCACCGGCCGGAGCGCCAGCGGGACCAGAACAGGCAGCCCCAGCACCGCCGTGATGCCGCCCCCAAGGCGGCCGAACCGGGCGAGAAGCCAGAGGGCGAGCGCCACGAGGCACGCCCGCCCCGCCGTGGCAGGGGTGGCCCGCGCCGGGAGGAACGCCCCGGGGCCGCCGAGGGCCGCCCAGAACGCCAAGAACGTCAGGAGCGCCCGGAACGTCAGGAGCGTCATGAGCGCAAGCCCCGCCGGGAGGAGCGCAAGCCGGTCTTCGAGGAGCGCAAGCCCAGGCCAGAAAAGCCTGTGGACCCCGATTCGCCCTTCGCCGTGCTGGGCGCCCTCAAGGCCAAGCTTGCCGGAAAATAGGGACAGCGCGGGACGCCAGCGCCTCGACAAATGGCTCTGGATCGCCCGCGTGGTCAGGACCAGGGAGGCTGCGGCAGAACTGGTCGAATCCGGCCATGTCCGCCTCAACGGCCAGAAGACGTTGAAGTCCGGCCATGGTGTGAAGGCGGGCGATGTTCTGACCCTCGTCCTTCACACCCGCGTCAGGGTTCTGCGCATCCTTGAACTGGGCGAGCGGCGTGGACCGGCCGAAGAGGCGCGCTGCCTCTACAGCGAGGCCTCCATGTCCAGTCTCGAAGGCAAAACGCCGTAAAAAGAGATGCAAGGCCCGCGGGACTTTGCTAGATAACCGTTCGGTTTAAAGAACGGCTGAGCCTATGACCTATATCGTCACCGACAATTGCATCAAGTGCAAGTACATGGATTGCGTGGAAGTTTGCCCCGTGGACTGTTTCTACGAGGGCGAGAACATGCTGGTGATCCACCCGGATGAGTGCATCGACTGTGGCGTCTGCGAGCCCGAATGCCCGGCCGACGCCATCAAGCCTGACACCGAACCGGGCCTTGAGGCCTGGCTCAAGCTCAATACCGAGTATGCCAGCCAGTGGCCGAACATCACCACCAAGAAGGAAGCTCCGGCCAACGCCAAGGAGTTCGACGGGGTGGAGGGCAAGCTCGAGAAGTACTTCTCCCCCAATCCGGGCGAGGGTGACTGATCTCCGGCGGCTTCTGGCCCGCCCCATGCTTTTCCTGCAAGCCGGGCATGCGGCAGGACAGGGGCGTTAACCTTTTTCCTCAAGTTTCCTCCGTGTGCGGCCCAAGAATCCGCCGTACACGGACATCACGGGCTTTAAAAAAGCTTAAACTTGTGGTATTTAGACCACGATGAGTATGTAAACCGAACAGTCAAGACAGGATCCGGGCGGCAACGCTCGGGTTTTTTTCACGCGAACGCCGGAACCCACGGCAAGCGAACGGGGCCCGAGGGCGCCCTTCCGGTGGGTGGATGCGGACGCCGGTTACAGGAACTCGGACGAAGAGGCACATTGCGCGCGGCCACCGTGCGCATGCCGGTCCGCCTGTTGCTTCATGCGAAGCACATACGTCAAGAGTGATAAGGGCAAAGGGCGAAGGACAGACATGACCAAGACCAAGACCAAGACCGTGACGAAGCCCGCAGCCAAGGCCAAGGAGGCCCCGAAGAAGGTGTCCAAGCCGGTTGCCGCCGCCAAGGCGAAGCCTGCTGCCGCCAAGCCGAAGGCCACGACCCCGGCGGCGAAGACCGCCGCTGCGAAGCCGGCAGCGCCCAAGCCCGCAGCCCCCAAGGCCGAAGCTCCCAAGCCTGCAGCCCCGAAGGCCGCAGCTCCCAAGGCCGCAGCACCCAAGGCTACAGCACCAAAGGCTGCTGCCGCGCCGAAGCCCGCGCCTGCAAAGCCCGCCGCCGCGCCTGCGGCTCCGAAGGCCGCCGCCCCCCAGCCTGCCCCGGCGGCGCCGAAGGCGTCCCCCGCCGGCACGGTGGTGAGCACGCCCGCGGCCAAGAAGCTGGTTTTCAAGGTCAATGAGCTGGTGGTCTACCCCGCCCATGGCGTTGGAAAGATCAGCCAGATCGAGGAACAGGAGATCGCCGGCTCCCGTCTCGAACTCTACATCGTCGAGTTCGAGAAGGAGAAGCTGCGCCTCAAGGTGCCGACCAGCCGTGCCGAGCAGAAGGGCATGCGCCGCCTGTCCGACAAGGGCCAGATCGAATCCGCCCTGAAAGTCCTGAAGGGCCGCGCCCGCATCAAGCGCACCATGTGGTCGCGCCGCGCCCAGGAATATGACGCGAAAATCAACTCCGGCGACATCATGGCCGTGGCGGAGGTCGTTCGCGACCTCTACCGCTCCGAGCGCCAGCCCGAGCAGTCCTACTCCGAGCGTCAGCTGTTCGAGCAGGCCCTCGACCGGATGGCCCGCGAAATCGCCGCCGTCAAGAAGATCGACGACGACCAGGCGGTGAAGGAGCTGGAAGACTATCTCACCAAGAACGCCAAGCGCGCGACCTCCACCGAGAAAACCGAGGAAGACGCACCCGCCGAAGAAGCGGCATAATCCTCCTCTTGAGACGTCACCTTCAGGGGCCCGGCTTCAAACGCCGGGCTCTTTCGTTACCAGCCTCTCCCTTCCCAAATCGGGCACAAGAAGCTAAAAGGCTTTCCGGACGGGTCCCGTAGCTCAGCTGGATAGAGCATCAGTTTCCTAAACTGAGGGTCACAGGTTCGAATCCTGTCGGGGCCGCCATTCAGAAACTGGCTGACGCCATATTCTCCATTACCAAGCAGTGACCGGGGACGGCGCCATCGCCGCGGGCGGTCAACGCCCACCGTCATGCCAGCGAAAGCTGGCATCCCGCTTTCATTGCCGCACATGCTGACAGAAGAGCTTTCGCTGGGGTGACGGCACGGTTGGCCGACCCATCGGCATCGCTGGTCACTTCTGCGCCGGTTCCAACACGGCACACGGACCGGCCCCTCACCCGGTGGCGCATCAACTCCGGCAAAGCGCTTGACAGGCCGTCTGGCTGAGAATATCAATTCAAAACGAGAATATTCTTGCAAACTTGGCCAGCCAGGCCACGAAAGAGCAGGCCCGAATGGGTGAAACCAGCACAGCATTTGACCTCGTCATCATCGGGGCGGGAATCAACGGTCTCGGCATCGCGCGGGATGCCGCGCGCCGCGGCCTTCATGTCATGGTGGTGGAGCAGGATGATATCTGCAGCGGTGTTTCCGCCTGGTCCGGACGCCTGGCACATGGCGGCCTGCGCTACCTTGAGCACCGGGACTTCGCCCTGGTGCGCGAATCGCTGCGCGAGCGGGAACGCATGATCCAGATGGCGCCGCATCTGGTGAAGCCGCTGCGCCTTTTGATGCCGCTCTATGCCCATAACCGGCGGCCAGCCTGGCTGATCCGCCTCGGCATGATCCTTTACGACATTCTCTCGTTCGACAAGCGCACCGGCGGCCATGAGATGCTGAACACGGAGGCCACACGCCGCCGTTTTCCCGGCATCGCGCCACAGGGTCTTGGCGGGGCCGCCGTCTTCACCGAAGGCCAGGTCGAATATGCCGAACGCCTCTGCGTCGAACTCGCGGTCGCTGCCGCGGCGGATGGCGCCGTGATCCGCACAAAGGCCCGGGTGGAAGAACCGGCGCTCGAAAATGGCCGCGTCGCTGGCGTGCGGTACCGCAACCTCGCCACGGACAGGCTGGAAGAGGCGCGGGCACCCGTCGTGCTCAATGTCGCCGGGCCGTGGATCGACCGGATCTTCCGGCGCGGCGCTCCGCCCCAGCCGCGGCTGAACGGCGGCACCAAGGGCAGCCACCTGATTGTCGATCCCTTTCCGGGCGCGCCGAAGGATGTCGTCTATTACGAATCGAAGACCGATGGCCGCCTCGTGCTCGTCATTCCATGGATGGGCCGTTACATGATCGGCACCACCGACATCCGCTTCGACGGCGATCCGGACGAGGCACGCTGCAGCACCGCCGAGATGGATTATCTGCTCGGCGAGGTGAACCAGCTCATCCCGCAAGCAGGGCTGACACCAGAGCACGTGCTCTACACCTTCTCCGGCGTCAGGCCTTTGCCCTACGCGCCGGGCGTGGTTGAGGCCAAGATCCCGCGCAGCCACGTGCTGCATGATCACTCACCGGGCCTTCCCGGACTGGTGAGTGTGGTGGGCGGCAAGCTCACCACCTTCCGCCAGCTCGCCGAGGAAGCGGTGGACGATGTGTTCAGGCGCCTTGGCCGCAAGAGCCCGCCCTGCTCCACGGCCAGGCTTCCCGTGCCTGGCGCCGTCTTCGATGCGGAGGCACTTCGCCGCCATCTTCTCGAGGGCGGGCTGGGAGAGAAGACCATCGCCCGCCTCATGGGGCTTTACGGCGCTCGCGCCCGTGACATTCTCGCCGAAGCCAGGGGCGATGCGGCCATGCTGCGCGTCATCCACAAGGACACGGGCGCCATCGGTGCGGAAATGGTGTTCGCCATGCGCCATGAGTTTGCGGCAAGCCTTGCCGATGTCATGGCGCGCCGCGTGCTGCTGGCCTTCGCGCCCGGCCACGGTCTCGAATCGCTCAGCGCCATCGCCGATCTTCTTGCAAGCACCTTCAACTGGGATGCCGCGCGCCGCGCCGCGGAGATCCGGGATTACGAGAATTGGCTCTCGCACCTCGCCGTGCCCGGGCGGCAAGGCATCGGCGGCGTTGCGCGCGAGGAGCGGGCAAGCGCATGAGCAGGCAATATGTCATGGCGCTCGACGAGGGCTCGACCTCTGCACGTGCCGTGCTGGTCGACATGCAGGGCCGCATCGTCTCAGAGGCGCGCAACCCGGTCATTCCAAACTTTCCGCACACCGGCTGGGTGGAGCTCGATCCGGTGGCCATCTGGCAGGCGCAGCGCGCCAGCATGGAAGCGGCCATGGCGAAGCTCGGCGCCACGAGCGATGACATCGCCGCCATCGGGGTGACCACGCACCGCGAGACCTGCCTGATCTGGGACCGCAAGACAGGTGAGCCCGTCCACCCCGCCATCATGTGGATGTCGAAGCAGACGGACGCCATCGTCGCGCGATGGAAGGCGGAAGGCCTCGACCAGCTGGTGCGGGAGCGCACCGGCCTCTTCAACGACTCCTTCTTCAGCGCTGCAAAGCTCGCCTGGATTCTCGAGAACGTGCCTGGCGTGCGCGCGCGCGCCGAAAGGGGAGAACTCGCCGCGGGCACGGTCGACAGCTGGCTGGTCTGGAACCTCACCGGCGGCCGCACCCATGCGACCGATCACAGTGAGGCCTCGCGCACAGCACTCTTCGCGCTCGACCGCCTCGCCTGGGACGCTGAGATCTGCAAGGCCTGCGGCATTCCGCTGGCACTCCTTCCGCCCGCTGAGCCCTCCTCCAGCGCCTTTGGGGAGATGAGCCCCGGCGAAACCGGCGTGCCGGGCCGGGCCGCCGTGCCGATCACCGCCATCATGGCCGATCAGCAGTCCGGCATGTTCGGCCAGGCCTGCTTCGAGCCGGGCTCGGTCAAGAACACCTACGGCACGGCCGGCGTTCTCACCGCCAATACGGGTGCGGCACCGCAGGTGCTCCCGGGGCTCACCGCCAGTGTGGGCTGGACCGCCGAAGGCCGCACCGACTACGAGGCCGAGGGTGTGGTCTTCCACAGTGGACAGACCATGCAGTGGCTGCGTGAAAGGCTGGGCGCGCTCACCGAAGGCGAGGATATCGAAGCCGTTGCCCGCCAGGTTCCCGATAATGGCGGCGTCTATATCGTTCCGGCCTTCGCCGGCATCTGCGCGCCCCATTGGGTGCGTGATGCGAAGGCCGGCATTGTGGGCCTCACCCTCGAAACGGGCCGCGCCCATGTGGTGCGCGCCGGGCTCGAGGCCATGGCCTACCAGACGCGTGACAATGTCGAGGCGCTGAAGACGGGTGGCCTTCCCATTCCCGAACTGAAAGTGGACGGCGGGGCCACGCGCAACAATCTGCTCTGCCAGTTCCAGGCCGATATTCTCGGCATTCCGGTGCGCCGCCCCGTTGAACTCGAGCGAACAGCACTGGGTGTTGCGCACATGGCCGGCATGGGTGTGGGCCAGTGGCGCAAGAGCGACCTTGCTGACCGCTGGCAGGTCGACCGCGTGTTCGAACCCAGCATGTCAGCAGACCAGCGGGAGGCCCTCTGTGCGGGCTGGGATGCAGCCGTTGAAACCATCACAGGAAAGCCAGCGCGCTAGACCATGACACAGCTTTCCGATCCAACCGATCTTGACGGCCTGCGCCAGGCGCTGAAGCCGCTCGATCCCGAAGGCCGCCTCAAACCGCTGGGCCTCAAGCGCGTGGTGATTTCCGGGACTGCGCATCTCGAGGTTGCCGCCGCACTGCGCGAAGCACTGGGAAGGCCCTCTTCCGCCTCCGTCGTCATCCTCACTGACAAGACGCCCATCCTGCGCGCGGGTGAGCGGCTCTCGGCGCTGGTTGCCAGCCAGTTGGCCGATGGCTTCTCCGCCCGCCTCGCCTGCCTCGATGACGGCCACGACAATCTCCATGCGGACGAGACGGTGCTCGCCATGGCAGCCGAGAAGGCGAAGGGAGCCGACGCCATCGTCACCATCGGTTCAGGCACCATGACGGACATCGGCAAGATTGCGGCTGATCGCAACGGCGGAATTCCGCACGTGGCAGTGCAGACCGCAGCCTCGGTCGATGGCTTCACCGACAATGTCTCGGTGATCCTGCGCAACGGCGTCAAGCGTACGGTGCCGTCACGCTGGCCCACCATCGTGCTGGCGGATGTGGTGACGATCGGCACCGCACCGCTCAAGCTCAACACCGCGGGCTTCGGAGAGGCAATCTCGCTCTTCACCGCGCCTGCCGATTGG
This sequence comes from Aestuariivirga sp., assembly GCF_044239095.1. Taxonomy (GTDB): domain Bacteria; phylum Pseudomonadota; class Alphaproteobacteria; order Rhizobiales; family Aestuariivirgaceae; genus Aestuariivirga. The sequence continues at coordinate 8,009 of NZ_JBIICB010000166.1, forward strand.
TATCTCTCCTCGCTTCTCGGGCTCGACAGCACCTTCCATCCGGCTGCACTTGCCATGCTGCAGGCGGCAGCGGCAGAGCCGCCGGGCTGGTCCTCCGGATTGGCGACGGGCGAGCCCGCCTCGATCCGCGAGCTCACGAGGCTCCTGGCGGTTCGCGGCATCGTCTCAGGCGTCGCGGACACGACCGCCTGCCTGTCCGGCGTCGAGCACGTGATCAGCCACATGCTGGATCTTCACCACGCCGCGCACCATGAGGCGATTGGACTTCACGGCGCACAGGTCGGCGTGGCGAGCCTGATTGCCGCAAAGCTCTGGCGCCGCGCGATCGAGACGGATCTGATCCGGCCGGGTCTTCTCAACAAGCCGGACATCGCCAAGATCGAAGCACGCATCGAGAAGGCCTTCAGCCATCTGGGCCCTGGCATCGTCGAGGAATGCCAGCAGGATGCAAGGGCCAAGCACGCCAAAGTTATCGCCAACTGGGACCGCTTCGTCAGCGTTACCGGCGATTGGCAGCGCCACGCCGCCGCATTCGGCAAGCTCGTGCTTCCGGCGGAAGCCCTGCGGTCCGCGCTCAGCTCATCGGGCGGGCCGTCGGCATTCCAGAAACTGGATCCGGTGATACCGCCCGGGCTCGCGCGGTGGGCAACCGCCAACTGCTTTCTCATGCGCAACCGGTTCAACCTCGTGGACCTGCTGGACATGATGGGCCTGTGGACAGACGAGCTTATCGACTGGGCTCTCAGTGATGTGATGGAGGCAACGTGACAAAGGATCTCGTCATCGGCATCGACTGCTCCACGACCGCGGCGAAGGCGGTGGTTTGGGATGCCAGCGGCCGCGCCGTGGCGGTGGGCCGCCGCGGCTATGGCCTCAATCATGTGCGCTCGGGCTGGGTGGAGCAGCACGCACCGGACTGGTGGGCGGCCACCTCCGAAGCCTTGGCTGAAGCCGTGGCGAAGGTGGGCGCAGACCGCATCGCAGGGATCGGCATCACCCACCAGCGCGAAACCTTCGTCTGCCTCGATGCCGCCGAACAGCCGATCCGCCCCGCCATCACCTGGATGGATGTGCGCGCGACCGAGGAGGTCAACAGCTTCGGCTCACCCGAGGTGCACCGCATCACCGGCAAGCCACCCAATCCCACGCCCGCCTGGTACAAGCTGCTGTGGCTCAAGACGCATGAGCCGGAGACCATCGCCCGCACCGCCCATGTGGTGGATGTGGCAGGCTATCTCGTGCACAAGCTCACCGGTGAATGGGCCACCTCCTGGTCCTGCGCGGACCCGCTCGGCCTGGTTGATCTCGAGCGTTTCGATTATGATGACGGTCTCCTCGAGATGGCGGGGCTGTCGCGCGCCAAGGTCAGCAGGCTGCTGCCGC
>NZ_JBIICB010000010.1:0-35255 GCF_044239095.1 Aestuariivirga sp.
GCCGAGTCATCCGGCCGTGCCGCCGCTTCCGAAAGGTCCAGCACGTCGTTTGCTTCTAGTCCGTAGAGATCGCGGACCAATTCGTCGGTGAGTTCTTCAGGCTTGCCATCAAATACGAGTTGGCCAGCCTTCATTCCGATCAACCGCGAGCAGTAATTGCGGGCGAGATCGAGTGAGTGGAGATTGCACAATACCGTCATGCCGTTTTCGCGATTTAAGGCCCGGAGCGTGTCCATCACGATGCCAGAGTTGCGCGGATCGAGAGATGCGACGGGCTCATCCGCGAGAATAATGTGCGGGTCCTGCATCAGTGTCCGCGCGATCGCAACCCGCTGCTGCTGTCCGCCTGACAGGCTTTCGGCACGCTGGCTCGCCAGGTCCCCAAGGTCGAGCCTGTCGAGAGCCCGCAATGCTGCAAGTTTTTCCTTCTCGGGCCACGCCTTGATCATGGCCGCAAGCGTGGAGACCGACCCGATCCGGCCCATCAGCACATTGGAGAGTACGTCAAGCCGTCCAGCCAGATTAAACTGCTGGAAGATCATGCCACAGGACGAGCGCCACTGCCGAAGGGCCCGGCCCTTGAGGTGGGTGATGTCCTTGCCCTCGAAAAGAATGCGGCCTTCGCTTGGATCGACCAGCCTGTTGATGCAGCGCAGCAGTGTCGATTTGCCAGCACCTGAACGGCCGATCACGCCGACAAACGCCCCGCGCTCAATCTCCAAAGAAACACCGGCAAGCGCTGGCTTGCCTGCGTAGGACTTTCCGAGTTTCTGGATCGTGAGCATGGTGTACGTCCTCGTGGTTGGTTCCTTAATCGAAAGCCAACGACAGGTTCATGACGGTCATGTCTCATCCGGATGACGGCAATTGAAGCCGGCCGTGCTTCTGCCTTCCCGGGCGCCGTCCGGCGGCGGTTGTACGATTGGGGCCGAGAGTGTCACATTTGTCCCAATTGTGCAGAAATGGACAGTTCCAACCGGAGAACTCATGTAGGATTCATTGAGATTTATTGACAAGAACTGACGCCGTTTTGCTTTCGTTGGAGATGTTTCAATGAAGAATGGAATTTTGGCATCGGCCGCAATGCTGCTTTTGGCCTGCGGGACCATGGCACCCGCCACGGCGGCTGATCTCGCTCCATCCCCAGACACCGGAGAATGGAAATTCACTCTTGCACCCTATGCGTGGGCTGCCGGTCTCAATGGTGATGTTGGGCTTTTCGGTTTTTCGCCGGTAGATATCGACATTCCTTTCTCTGACATCATCCAGAATCTCGATTTTGCCGCCATGGGTGTCGCCGAGGCCCACAACGGCACGTGGGGCGTCTTTGCGGACCTGAACTACATCAGCCTCTCGGCAGGCGGGTCGAGATCACGCGCCCTCGAGCGTGACATTCTCGAGCGCTTCGATGTGGAAGCGCAGGTCAACGCCTCTGCCGACATCACGGAGTTCATCGGCACAGTCATGGGCGAATGGCGGGCCGTCAATTCGGACGAGATGACACTGGATCTTATGGCAGGTGCCCGCTACTGGAACATCGATAACGACATCAAGGTGACTGGAAGCGTTTCCGGCAGTGGTCCGCTCGGTACGGAAATCACCCGGCAGGTCAGCGGTTCGGATGGTGCCTCATGGATCGACCCCATGCTTGGCATCAAGTCGCGCATCGATACGGATACGCCATTCTACCTGACGGGCTGGGGTCTGATCGGCGGTTTCGGCGTGGGCTCCGATTTCAACTGGGATGTGATGGGCGGCGTTGGCTATGAGTGGACCGACAGGTTCTCGACGGTGCTCGGCTATCGTGCGCTCGGCGTCGACTATGCGAACGACGGCTTTGTCTATGATGTCATCCAGCAGGGCGTGGCCTTCGGCGGCGTAATCAGCTTCTAGCCCAGATCAGCAGGGTGCCATGGTGAGGGCGTCGCGCACGGGGAGATCTTTCGCAGGCCCCCTGGGGTTGGTGGCGCTTGCCACGCCAGCGCCTGCGTTCCGGAGCCCCCACTGATGACCGGTGCGCTGTGATGCGCCGCCTCCTCCGGGAACCGCTCGTTCATTTTCTCGGTCTGGCCCTGCTGATCATTGTGGCGTACTGGGCGATCGGGCCCCGGCAGGATGATGCGGATACGGTCATCGTCGTCTCGCCCAATCGCATCGAGCAGCTTTCGGCTGTGTTCGCAAGGACATGGCAGCGCCCGCCGACGGATCAGGAACTGAAAGGTCTGATCGACGACTTCGTCAAGGAAGAGATTTACGTCCGTGAGGCGCGGAAACTCGGGCTCGATGCAGACGATACCGTGATCCGGCGCCGGTTGAGGCTTAAGATGGAGTTCCTGTCAGATGCGGAGGCTGAACTCACCCCGCCCACTGATCAGCAGCTCATGCAATATCTTAGCGATCACGCGGCAAGCTTCGCGAAACCCCCGCTCTACAGCTTTGATCAGGTGAACTTCAGCCTGGACAGGCGAGGGCCGTCCGCCGAGACCGATGCGCGGACTGCCCTGGTGGCGTTGAATGGCGCGGAACCGCCCGATCCTGTCGGATTGGGTGATCCGACACTGCTCCCATCTTCGCTGAACGATGTGGACCCTGCAACCATCTCCCGGGCGTTCGGCGAGGCCTTCGTCGAATCCCTGCGCTCACTCCCCATCGGTGTCTGGTCGGGTCCGGTCGCGTCGGTCTATGGGCTACATCTTGTCCGGCTCCGGGTGCGGCAGGAGGGAGCCTCACCCACCCTTGCGGATGTGCGTGACCAGGTCTTGCGGGAGTGGATGCACGCGAGGAAACAGGAAATCGAGGCCCAGCGCCTGAATGCGCTTCTGGCGCGATACACGGTCGAGGTGCGTCTTCCAGGCAGCAAGCCGCCGTGATCCGGATTCTCGCCGCATGCCTGGCGTTGCTGATGGCTTGTCTGCCGGCTGCCGCCCATGAGCTCCGCCCCGCCTATCTCGATCTGCGCGAAACCGCGCCCGGCGTTTACGCCGTGGTATGGAAGAGCCCGGCCAGAGGCGACAGGCGTCTCGGCATCTCGCCACGGCTGCCGGATGTGTGCACGCCCAATGGTGAGCCTCAACGCGCCATCGAGAGCAATGCCTATTTCGAGCGCCTGACGATCACATGCAGCGTTCCCCTGAAGGGGCAAATGATCGGCGTGGATGGCCTGGGCGCCACCTATACCGATGCGCTTTTGCGCATTGCTTATCTCGATGGCGCCGTGGAAACGGCGAGGCTGACGCCCGAGACCGCGTTCACCGAGGTCAAGGGTGCGCAGTCAGCCCTCGAGGTGGCGCTCACATATTTCACTCTGGGCGTCGAGCATATCCTCGAAGGTGTCGATCACCTGCTCTTCGTGTTTGCGCTGCTGCTTCTCGTCAAGGACTGGCGCTCGCTCGTCAAGGCGGTCACAGCTTTCACAGTGGCGCACAGCATCACGCTGACGGGCGCCACGCTCGGATATCTGAGCCTGCCGCAGGCCCCGGTGGAGGCGATCATCGCGCTCAGTGTCGTGTTCGTGGCGCGTGAGATCATCATGGGCGGGAGAGGGCAGGGGGGCCTTTCGGGCCTGATGCCCTGGACCATGGCGTTTGCCTTCGGCCTGCTCCATGGTTTTGGCTTTGCGGGCGCCCTCAGAGAGGTCGGTCTTCCGCAGTCCGATGTGCCCCTGGCTCTCCTCAGCTTCAACCTGGGTGTGGAGGCCGGTCAGCTCGCCTTCGTGGCCGCAGTACTTCTTCCCGCAAGCCTGGCGAGGTTCATGTTCAAGCTGGAACCGAGGCGCTATGCCATGACGGCAGCCTACGCGATCGGCGCCATTGCCATGGTATGGTTCATTGAGAGAATGACGACGCTCATTTAGCAGTCGGCCATTCAGCCGATGATCACGTCCTTGCCAAGCAGGGTGAGGCAGTCGCTGCACAGCCGGGCGGCCCTCTCAGGCGTTGCGGCCTCCGCATAGCAGCGCAGTTCCGGCGCATTGCCCGAAAGCCTGAGATGCAGAATGTCTCCTGAGCCGAGCGTGGCCCGCACGCCATCCGTGGTATCAAGCGCAACCACGGTCTGACACTCCGTCCCGGCGAGACGCGCGAAGCCTGACGGATCCCCGGCCAGCTTCGCCAGCAATTCACTGCAGACGGGGATGTTGACGTTCTGCAGGCGGTCGCTGAAGGTGTAGCGCCGGGGAAGCCCCGCGACGAGTTCCGATACGCGGCAGCGCTTGCTCCAGGCCGCCGATAGCAAGAGGATCATGGGAAGCAACGCGTCACGCGTCTTCAGCGCCGCAATGCGGCGGCCGTTCCATGTGATGTCCGTTCCCAGAAGGAAGCCACCATTGGCTTCATAGCCGGCCACGGGCCCCTTGCCTGCCTGCTCCATCGCAGCGATCACATGCGGAGAGCCGATCCTGGTGCGGACCGTCTCCGCGAATGCTCCGCAGGCCTCGAGTGCGGTGTTACTGCTCACGGGTGTCACCACGGTTTGCGCGCCAATCGCCCGGGCGCAGAGAATGCCGACCACGTCGCCCCGCAGCCATTCGCCATTCTCATCGGCAATCAGCGGTCTGTCCGCATCGCCGTCCGTGGTGAGAATGGCGTCGAAGCCGTGCTCTCTGGCCCAGGCCCGGCCCTGGTGGCGGTCCTCCTCACTCACCGCCTCCGTATCGATGGGAACGAATGCATCGCTGCGTCCCAGACCGGTAGTCTTCGCACCCAGCGCCTGCAGGATCGTGTGAAGCAGGTCGCGCGCGGCGGAGGAGTGCTCATAGATGCCGAGTTTCATCCCCTCGAGACTGCCGCCGCCGAAGGCATCGGTGTAGCGCCGCACATAGCTTTCCAGCACCGTTGGGTCAGCCGGGGGAAGGGCTACGGCGGGCGCTGGCGCGAGTTGTATGCGCGTTGCCAGCATGCGCTGTTCGTCTTCCTTGCTGATCTCGCCCAAGGGCAGGTAGAACTTGATGCCATTCCTGTCGAAGGGAATGTGGCTCCCCGTCACCATGATGGCAGGCGCCAGGCGTTCTTGCGCTGCGAAGGCGAGGCCGGGTGTTGGCAGCACACCGCCGTAGACGGGCTCGAACCCCTGGCGCAGTGCTTCCTGCCAGCAGGCACGCGCGATTTCCGGGCTGCTCGGGCGAAGGTCGTGGCCGATCAGCACTGGCCCGCCCTTCGTTCCGCTCAACGCGAGAAAGGCGTGCACATAGGCCCGGCAGATGTCTGGCGAGAGATCGCGCACCAGCCCCCGCACGCCGCTGGTGCCGAAGCGGACGCCGGAGCGTTCAGAGAGGGCCGCGAGAGTTTCCGGCTCCGGACCTGCGTCAATTCCGTGCATAGGCGTCGTCATAGCGGATGATGTCGTCCTCGCCAAGATAGCTGCCCGTCTGCACCTCGATCAGGATCACCGGTGTTTCCCCGGGGTTCTCGAGCCGGTGGATCGCGCCTTGCCTGATGTAGGTCGACTCGTTCTCCGCCAGCAGGCGGACTTCGCCATCCACAGTCACGCGCGCCGTGCCCTGCACGACGACCCAATGCTCCGAACGGTGCAGATGTGACTGGAGCGACAGCGCCGCGCCCGGTTTCACCACAATGCGCTTCACCTGGAAGCGCGGCCCGATGGCAAGGCTCTCGAACCAGCCCCAGGGCCGGTGATCGCGGCTGAACTCCGTTGCCTGCTTGACCTTGCGCGCCTTCAGAAGGTCGACCGCTTCCTTCACGCGCTGTGCATCGCCCTTGCGCGCCACAAGCACTGCATCTGGCGTCGCCACCGCCACGATGCCGTCAAGCCCGATGGCAACGAGTTCGAGCCCGTCTGCTTCCGAGCGCAACAGCGACTGCCGGCAATCGAGGGCGAGCACCTTGCCGGACATGACGTTGCCGATGGGATCAGGCCCGCTCTCCTGCCAGACGGCATCCCAGCTTCCGAGATCGGACCAGCTGCCGCCATACGGCATCACCACAAGGTTGGAGGCCTTCTCCATGATCGCATAGTCGATGGAGATGTTCGGCAGTTTCGTCCAGGAAGACACCGCCATCCTGGTAAAGCCCAGGTCTGTGGATGATTGCCGCAGGGCCTCGCCCGCGGGCCCGGCCATGTCCGGCGCATGCTGCTCGAAAGCCGCGATGATGGCCTCGGCGGAGAACAGGAAAATCCCGGCATTCCACAAGAAGGTTCCCGCCGCCAGCATGGCCTCCGCCTCGGCGGGGCCGGGCTTCTCGATGAAGCGCGAGAGTGCTTGCGGCAAGGTGGCGGCCGGTGATGAGCCCGCCGCAAGTTCGAGATAGCCATAGCCCGTCTCGGCCCTGCTGGGCGCAATGCCGAAGGTCACCAACTGACCGGCTTTCGCAGCAGGCAGAGCCGCTTCGGCAGCACGGAGAAATTCCGCCTGATCCGGGATCACGTGATCTGACGGGGCCACGAGCATCAGCGCATCAGGGTCACGTTCGTGGAGCCAGAGCGCTGCGCAAAGAATGGCTGGCGCCGTGTTGCGCGGGTCCGGCTCGATCAGCGTGGCCGCTGCCGGCAACCCGATGGCGCCGAGCTGCTCCGTCACGATGAAGCGGAACTGGTCGGACGTCACCACCAGCGGCGGCGCCAGCCCAGGACCGGACAGCCGCCGGGCCGAGGCCTGAAACAGGCTCTCCTCACCGAGGAGTTGCGCGAATTGCTTGGGAAAGCTCTGCCGCGAAAGGGGCCAGAGCCGCGTTCCACTGCCTCCGCAAAGCAGGACAGGATAGATCACCTTCAACCCCCGTCTTTTCGGTTCCAGGCAGGCAAGGGGAGATGGCACGAAACCAAGGCGTCCGCAAGCGGGCCCCGGGGCCAGAGCATGATCCGCAAAAGTGGAAACCACCTTTGCGATGAGACCATGCTCAAGCTATTGATCTTGCTCTCGTGATCAGATTAGGGCTTGAGGATCCCGCGGTCAGAAGTCCCAAAGAAGCGCGGCACAGGGGAGAAACCATGACCAACAGGACGCCGTTTCACCACCTTGCGGCTTTGGCCTTCACGGGCATGATTGCTTCAGCCGCCGCCAAGCAGCAGGCCCGGCCCGGTCTTGCGGAGGCATGAGCATGTCGGCAGGCATCCCGAAACATATCCTGGACCTTCCATGCTGGAAGGGCACTCCGGCCGCGGAGCCCCTGAAGGGCGGCCTTTCGAACGAGAGCTGGAAGGTAACGGACGAGGCAGGCTCCCACGTCGTGCGTTTCGGCAAGGACTTTCCCGTGCACCACGTCGACCGCGCGCGCGAGGCGATGAGCGCCAGGGCCGCCTATGCCGCGGGCTTCGGGCCCGAGGTTGAATACATATCCCGTGGCGTGATGGTCCTGGCCTACATCGCGGCGCGCACCTGGGTGGCGGCGGATGTCAGGGCAAACCCGGCGCGCGTGGGCCAATTGCTGCGCGAGTTCCACCACAAGCTGCCTGCGCATGTCACCGGTACCCCTGTCATCTTCTGGCCCTTCCATGTGATCCGCGACTACGCGCGCACGCTGCGCGAGGGGCAAAGCGCGTTCCTCGCTGAACTGCCGCGCCTGCTTGCAATGTCGGAAGCTTTTGAGGCGGCGCAGCTGCCGCTTCCCATCGTCTTCGGCCACCATGACCTGCTGCCCGGAAACTTCCTCGACGACGGCCAGCGCCTGTGGCTCATCGATTTCGAATACGCGGGCTTCGGCACCGCCATGTTCGACCTCGCGGGCGCGGCCGCCAATGCCGAGATGGATGAGGCTGAGGCTGAGGCGCTGCTTGGCGCCTATTTCGGCACGAAGCCCGATGACGCCACCTGGCGCGCCTTCGATGCCATGCAGGGCGCAGCCCTGGTGCGTGAGGCGATGTGGGCCATGGTGTCGGACATTCACCTCGCCGCACCGGGTGCCGACTACAAGGCCTATGCGGCCGAGAACCTCGCCCGCCTCACCGCCTTCCTTCACCGCTACCGCGAAAAACACGGGATGATTCCAGAATGACCCTGCCCACCCACGCCCAGATCATCGTCATCGGCGGCGGCATCATCGGCTGCTCGACGGCCTATCACCTCGCCCGTGACCATAAGGCGGATGTGCTGCTGCTGGAGCAAGGGCAGCTGACCTCGGGCTCCACCTGGCATGCGGCGGGCCTCGTCGGCCAGCTGCGCGCCTCGGCCTCGATCACGCGGGTGCTCAAATATTCCGTCGAACTCTACAAGGGCCTCGCAGCCGAGACGGGTCTCGACACAGGCTGGAAGATGACCGGCTGCCTCCGCCTCGCCACAACGCATGACCGCTGGACCGAATACCGCAGGCTTGCCACCACCGCGCGGAGTTTCGGCATGGAGATGCACCTCGTCTCGCCCGCCGAGGTGAAGCGCATGTGGCCGCTGATGGACGTCTCCGATCTCGTCGGCGCCAGCTGGCTGCCGACGGACGGCCAGGCCAGCCCGTCGGACATTACCCAGTCGCTCGCCAAGGGTGCGCGCATGCACGGCGCGCGCATTGTGGAGAACATCCGCGTCACGGGTTTCCGCATGGCAGGCAGCCGCATCACCCATGTCGAGACCACGCAAGGTGTCATTTCCTGCGAGAAAGTCGTGAACTGTGCCGGCCAGTGGGCAAGGCAGGTGGGCGCGCTCGCGGGCATCACCGTGCCGCTGCAGCCGGTGAAGCACCAGTACATTATCACCGACCGCATCGAAGGCCTCAGTTCCGATGCCGCAACCATCCGCGACCCGGACCGCCGCACCTATTTCAAGGAGGAGGTCGGCGGTCTCGTCATGGGTGGCTATGAGCCCAATCCTCAGGCCTGGACCTCGGGCGACGTGCCGCTGGACTGGCAGTTCCGCCTGTTCGACGACGACTATGACCATTTCGAGCAGCACATGGAACAGGCCATCGCCCGTGTGCCCGCACTCGCCTATGCCGGCGTCAAGCGCATGATCAATGGGCCAGAGAGCTTCACGCCTGACGGCAATTTCATCCTCGGCCCCGCGCCCGAATGCGCCAACATGTATGTTGGCGCGGGCTTCAACGCCTTCGGCATCGCCTCGGGCGGCGGTGCTGGCTGGGTGCTCGCGCAATGGGTGGTGGCGGGCGAGGCCCCGCTCGACCTCTGGGTCGTCGACATCCGCCGCTTCTCGGACCTCCACAAGGACCGGGACTGGGTCAGGGAGCGCACCTGCGAGGCCTATGGCAAGCACTACACCATCGGCTTTCCGCATGAAGAGTATGAATCGGGCCGACCGCGCATCGTCTCGCCGCTCTATGACAGGCTGAAGGCGCAGGGTGCGGTCTTCGGCTCCAAGCTGGGCTGGGAGCGCCCCAACTGGTTCGCGCCCACCGGCGTCGAACCGCGCGATGTCTATGCCATGGGCCGGCAGAACTGGTTCGCCCATGTGGGCGAGGAGCATGCCCACGTGCGTGAGGCGGTTGGCGTCTTCGACCAGTCGAGCTTCGCCAAGTACGAACTCTCAGGCCCCGATGCCGCATCCGCGCTGGAATGGATCTGCGCGGCCCCTGTGGCGAAGCCGCCGGGCCGTCTTACCTACACCCAGCTCCTCAACACGCGCGGCGGCATCGAGGCGGACCTCACCGTGGCGCGCCTCTCGGATGAGTTGTTCTACATCGTCACCGGCACCGGCTTCCGCACCCATGACCTCGCCTGGATCCGCGACCACCTGCCCGATGGCGCGCGGGCCGGCCTCCGGGACGTGACCGAGCACTGGGGCACGCTTTCGCTGATGGGCCCCCGCGCGCGGGACGTGCTGGCCACCGCAGCGCAGGCCGACGTCTCGAACGCCGCCTTTCCCTTCGGCCATGTGCGGCAGATCGCGGTGGCGGGTGTCATGCTGCGCGCGCTGCGCATCACCTATGTGGGCGAACTCGGCTGGGAACTCCACGTGCCGCTGGCCGATACCGGCAAGGTCTATGATGCGCTGATGGCGGCGGGGGCTGCCTTCGCCATCAGGCCTGTGGGCTACCGCGCCCTCGAGTCGCTCAGGCTCGAGAAGGGCTACCGCGCCTGGTCATCCGACATCACGCCCAATGATACGCCCTTCGAGGCGGGCCTCGGCTTCGCGGTGAAGATGCGCTCAAGCACGCCCTTCCTTGGCCGCAACGCGCTCGCTGCCGTGGCGGGCCAGCCGCTCACCAAGCGGCTGGCGGGCTTCACCATCGCCGATCCGGAAGCGGTGCTTGTGGGCCGCGAAACCATCCTGCGCAACGGGCAGCCCGTGGGCTATCTCACCTCCGGCGGCTTCGGCTACACGCTACAGCGCAGCATCGGTTATGGCTATGTGCGCAACGCCCAGGGTGTGAGCGACGACTTCCTCCTGTCCGGCCGCTACGAGCTCCTGGTGGCTTCCGAAACCTATCCGGCGGAGATCGGGCTCTCGCCGTTTTATGATCCATCGGGCGAAAGGGTAAAGGCGTGAAGGCGGAACGGTATGGGGGAGTGAATTGACCGCCGAAACAAGGCCTTGGCGGCGCGGGAAGCGGCCCGCAGGGGGGAGGCTGATCACGCCAGCCGGATCAGCACCGCGCCGATGACGATCAGAACGGCTCCCCCGAGGCGGGGCAGGGTGACGGTTTCCTTCAGCACCCCCATCGACAGAAGCATCACCACCAGGATGCTCGTCTCGCGCAGTGCGGCCACGCTGGCGATCGGCGCATGCGTCATCGCCCAGATGGCGATCCAGTAGGCCCCGCCGGACAGCAACGCGCCGGTGATTCCCGTCTTCCAGTAGGGCGCCACCTCGCGCAGGATGCGGGGGCCGCGCATGGCCAGGACGGCCACCGACAGGAACAGGGCGTCGAACACGAAAACGAGGCCGGTATAGCCCGAGGGCGCACCAGAGATGCGCCCGCCTATTCCGTCGACGATCGTGTATGTGGCGACGAAGACCGATGTGCCAATGGCGAAGAACAACGTCAGCCCGTCAAGCCGGAGACCACGCTGCCCGATGAGGCTGATGACCCAGATGCCGAGCACAAGCAGGGCAACGCCAGCGCCGCCGGTGAGGCTCACCTCCTCATGCATGAAGGCCCAGGTGGCGGCGAGCGTGAGCAGGGGCGCTGCACCCCTGGCGATGGGATAGACCTGGCTCAGGTCCCCCGTGCGGTAGCTCCGCGCCAGAAACAGGAAGTAGCCGAGGTGCAGGAGGCCGGACAGGACCGCATAGGGAACGCTGGCCGCCGAGGGCCAGGGAAACACCGCCAGCATGGCAGCCCCGAGCAGGCCCATCAGCGTCTGGATCAGGCAGAGCGACAGGAATCGGTCAAGCTTCAGCTTGACCAGAACGTTCCAGCTTGCATGCATGACGGCCGCGGCAAGCACGGCCAGAAAAACGGTAAGGTCCACACGACTGCTCCAGCCATGCCCATAGAGCATGATCAGCCGAAGTGGAAACCCCTTTTACCCGGCCTTCCCTGCAGTCTCAGCAGTTCGGGCATTCCAGATTGTTGCCCGCGCGCGGCCGCATCATAATTTGCTCACGAAGCGTGAATTCGGTCTTTCCGAGGATATTCTTGCCGATGATGGTGGTGATGATCGGCTCGTGGGTCACGCACACGACGGTGATCACGAGATCATTGCCCGCTGTCATCAGGCCACCGAGGCCCGCCTGGCTGGGTGCTCCACAGGGCACGCCAACTCCGTTGTCAAGGTCCCATCTCAGCACGGGCAGGCCAGCGGACCGCCGGTAGGCGTAGATCTCCACCCGGGCGGGCCCGGCTTGTGCCGCGCGCATCATGATCTCGGCCGCCGCGAATGAATCTGCAACGTCGTTGGCTGTTGTGGGGGTCTCGAGACGGATCACGTCGTCGCCTACCACATTGGCTGCGTAAGACACCCTGCGGCTGTCGGAGAGAAGTGCGGTCAGATCGATCAGGCCGAAGAACATGATCAGCATTACGGGGAAAATGATAGCCATCTCGATGGCGGCCACGCCGTCTTCTTGCCGGGCAAAGCGGAGCATCCGGTGGCCGATCTTCATTCGATCAACTCGGTCCTGAAGGCCGCGATGCCATGCAGGCGGCGGGCATCGATGCCCTCCACGTTGGCCAGCGGCCTCATGAAGGGAAAGATGAACTCCCAGTCATGGGTGGCAACGATGACCACGGCATCTCCCGGGGCACCGGGTGAGAAACTCAGCACGCTGCCAGGGTCGATGCTCGAAATCTCGGGAACATCAAGGCCTTGGAAGTTCCCGGCACTTTCCAAGGCTAGTCCAAGCCGCGTCTCGCAATCTCTGACCAAGGCGCCCTGGTCGCATATCATTTCCCGGAATTCGTCCCCGGTCATCGTGCCCGGTCCGGCAACACGTAACATCCGGCCGGCCTGCTCCACGGCATTCTGGATCGAATACTCCGTGAACAGCATGATCCCGATTTCCATGATGACCCCGAGCAGGAAGAAGAAAGGCATCGCAACGATCGCGAATTCAATGGCCGTCGCCCCATCCTCGGCGCGCCGGAACCTTGCGATCCTGCGAGACACCTGTCTGTCGGCAACTGGCTCTTGCGGGATTGTCACGATCCATCCTGTACAGCGAAACCGGCGCATGGCTTGCAACGAACGAAGATATGCGAAAGAGGTGAGAAACACAATCTTTAGAGGTGAATTCTGTCAACGGCGTGTCCAAGGCATGCTCAGGCAGTGGCGTGGCACATGCGAAGCTGTCTCACCAGGATCGGCATCCAGCAGTATTGCCACAGATGATCCGCCAAATGTCCAAACGTTACTCTCTGCCTCGGTCTGCGCAAAATTCAGCAGACTGAACCGCTATAACAAGAATTACGACCTATGATTGCTTTAAACTACTGATATTGTAGTCCTTCTCGACTGGCATTTTATTTGAATAGATGCATGTATTATTTCAAAAAACTGTCAAATTACAAGTAAAAAAATCAATCTAAGGTTATTAGTTTGCCTTTAATGGTTGTATAATTAAGTACATGACAAGCATGAGATCTCTTGACTTCTGCATTCATGATCCATTAAGGGGTATTTTATAACCTTGGGTTTCGATTAAATTGCCCAGCACGTAATGTGTATTGGGATGTGATATTGGTAGAACTAGGAAATGGAGTTGAAAATGAAGAAGTTCATTCGCTTTCTGAAGGACGAGTCGGGCGCTACGGCGATCGAGTACGGCCTCATCGCCGCCTTGATCGCGGTCGTGATCGTCGGCGGGGTCACCGCGGTTGGTACCTCTTTGGATGCGCTATTCAACAGCGTTGCATCCGAGCTCGATGGCGTCGTTGAATGACGATAATCGCACCGGCGAGGTCTGATATTTGACGATCTCTGTCCTCTGCTGTTTGCGCGTTAATGTCAGTCCATCTCGAACCACCGGTGCTTGCACCGGTGGTTTCTGCTTCTATCGTGGCATCTCCACCCGACAACATCAGCGTTCTCGATGACAGTGTTTGCCGCAACCGTTTTTGCCGTGCTCGTCATGCTTGCGGCCTCGTCGGACGTGTTGTCCCGCCGCATACCAAACTGGCTCACCTTGACGATGGTGGCAGCCTTCTTTCCGTTGGCGTGGGCGTCCGGAATGACTTTGCCCGTGCTTTCTGTTCATGCAGGCATAGGACTGGGCTTGCTCGTAATTGGGTTCGCCGTCGCGTCTCTGGGTTTCTTCGGCAATGGTGACGGAAAGTTGCTGGCGGCGGCGGGCTTGTGGATCGGGTCGGCAGCACTTGCTGATTTCCTGACATGGACTGCGCTTGCGGGTGGCCTCTTGGCGCTGGCAGTCCTCGTGTGGTCCTTCCTGGCCTGGATCTCCTCCCATCTAGCGTCCGGCCGACAGCACCGCAGCGGCTGGCCGCGGGAGAAGCTTCCCTATGGCTATGCTATTGCAGCTGGCGCTCTCCTCGCCTTGCCGGAGAGCTGGTGGTCAAACCCATTCCCGCAATAAGTGTGGTTAACGCAAATTTGACCATTACACCCTAAAGTGGTCGAAATTACCTGATATCGATCAGCCTGAACCGGGGACGAGTGGATGAGCAGGGCACGTATTCTGATTTTGCTTCTGGCGATTGGCAGCGCGATCCTCGCTGTCGTCCTGGCCCGTGGCATGCTCGGCCAGCAAGCGGCCCCTCCCGTCACCGTCGAGGCGCCGGCCCCGACGGTGCCCGTACTCGTGGCCGCCAAGGATATTGCGCTGGGTGAACGGCTGGTCGCCATCGCCGTCGAATGGCGGGACTGGCCGCGCGACAACGTGGCGCCGTTCATGATCACGCGTGAAGCCAAGCCAGCCGCGATCACGGAGTTCGAAGGCCGCCGTGCGCGGGCAGCGATCCTCGCAGGCGAACCGATCGCCGAAAGCAAGCTCCTTTCCGCCGATAGCGGAAGCCTGATGAGCTCCTTTGTCAGGCAGGGTTTGCGGGCAATTTCAGTCCGGATTTCTGACCGGTCCGCAGCCGGCGGCTTCATCCTCCCCGATGACCGCGTAGACATCATCGCCACGGTAAGGGTCATTCTCGAATCCGGCTTCTTCGGCGGTTCGGACAAGGTCCTCTATTTCACCAGCACGATCATCGAGAATGTGCGCGTGCTTGCGATCAACCGGACGGTTCCCCCCGTCAATGAACCCAGCATCCAGAAGCCCACGATCGCCGTTCTGGAACTCGATCCCCAGCAGGCCGAGATCATCGCAAGGTCAGAAGAGCAGGGGGAGCTCGATCTCGCCCTCCGCTCCCTTGCGCCGGAAGACGGAAGCCCAAGTGACGACAGGCCAAGGCTCGCGGCAGCCACTGCATCTCCCAACAGCGTGGAAGTCTACAAGAGGGGCGTACGCTTCCAGTTCAGCTGCAATCCGCAATGCGATCCTGTCCTTGGCAACATCAATGCGCCATTCCCGCTCGTCGTTCGCGACAACGGTGTCGGCCAATCGCCATCCAACAGGTGACCGCATGACCATGAACGCGACCCATCTTCGCCCCCTCCGCATGCCGCGATCGCCGTGGCGTAGCATGTTGACCGTGATGGCCACCGCAATCTGCGCAACCAGCCTGGCCGGACCCGCGCTCTCTCCGGCCCATGCCACCGACGCCGCCGCGATCGATGTGAGCGGCACCCGGCAAGACTCAGGCCGCTTCCTGCGCCTCGGCCTGTCGAAGAGCGCTGTGATCAAGCTTCCGGCGGAGGCCTCGGACGTCATTGTGGGGGACAGCGGCATCGTCGATGTGGTCCTGCGCAGGAAGAACACGGCCTATCTCTTCGCCCGCCAAACCGGCCAGACCAACATCTTCTTCTTTGGCGCCGACGGGCAGGAGATCCTTCATCTTGACCTTGAAGTGGCCGCTGATACGAAGGCGCTGA
The DNA here is from genome assembly GCF_044239095.1 of Aestuariivirga sp. GTDB lineage: Bacteria > Pseudomonadota > Alphaproteobacteria > Rhizobiales > Aestuariivirgaceae > Aestuariivirga. Next base: position 15,280 of record NZ_JBIICB010000010.1, read on the forward strand.
AGGAACTGCTTGACCGCGCCCTGCCGGGCAACAACATCACGGTTGATAGTGCACGTGCAAACATCGTGCTGCGTGGTACCGTTGCCAATGCCGAGGAATCCAAGAAAGCGGAAGAACTGGCGTTCCGCTATATGCGCACGAGGTCCTCCGGCTTCCTCGGCTCTGCCGCGCCCGGATCGCCCATCGTCAACCTGCTGACCATTGCCGAGGGCCATCAGGTGGCCCTGAAGGTCCGCGTCGTCGAACTGAAGCGCACCGTGCTGAAGGAGTTGGGCATCAATCTCCAGGGCGCGCTGGGCGATCTGGCGTTTCAGAACACGCCCGTCGGAATTTTTGATCAGATCGGGTCCCGCATCCTGGACTCCACGCTCAAGATCGGATCGGGCAGCAACTCCGTCGACGTGAGGCTGCAGGCGCTTGAGGAACAGGGCTTGGCCACCACCCTGGCCGAGCCGACATTGACCGCGGTATCCGGCGCATCAGCGAGCTTCCAGGCCGGCGGTGAATTCCCCTACCGGGAATGCGCCGGACCCGAAACGCAACTGGAATGCACAATCAAATTCAAGCCTTACGGCGTGACGCTCGCTTTCACGCCAACGGTCCTGGCGGAGAACCGCATCGCTCTCAACATCGCGACCGAGGTGAGCGAACTGGGCGACCGCGAGTTGGGCATTCCCTCGATCGATACCCGCCGCGCGCAAACCACTGTTGAAATACCCAGTGGCGGCTCGATGATGATGGCGGGCCTCATCAAGGACGTCACCTCACAGGACATCAAGGGAACGCCGGGCCTGAAGAGCCTGCCCGTGCTCGGCGCGCTGTTCTCCAGTCGCGAGTATGAGCAGGACCAGACTGAGCTCGTCGTCATCGTCACGCCCTTCATTGCCCGTCCGGTCAAGGAACGGCAACTGGCGACGCCGGTGGACGGCTTCAATCCGCCGACGGACCTGCAACAGATCTTCCTCGGCCGGTTGAACCGGGTCTATGGCCCCCCCGGCGGTCATCCGGCTGGCGTGTTCCACGGCCAGGTTGGCCACATCATCGATTGAGCGGAGACAGGCATGAACAGAACTCAACAAGCGACTGCTGCCGCCCGCTTCGCCGCCATGCTGCTGGTGTCAGTAGCGGCCACCGCGCTGGCCGGTTGCTCGCAGGATTTCGAAAGCGAAGATGACGTTTATGTGCCGCGCGCCGGACAGGACCGCTTTCCCATCGAAGTGGTCGAGATGCCGGTGAAGATGAGCATCTCGGCCCAGTCCGGCCATCTGCCGCCCGAGGATGCAAAACTTCTCGCGCGCTTTGCCGTGGCTGCCCAGCAGAACCGGATGACGCCTGTGTACGTCAGCTATCCCGATGGCAGCGCCAGGGCCCGTGGCGTGTCGCAACAGGCCGTCCGCTATCTGATGCGGCAGGGCGTGCCGCGCGCAGCGATCCATACCGCCAGCTACAATGGCAAGTCGGACGTCGTCTCGCTTGCTTTCACCCGCAAGATCGCCGCGACGAAGCAATGCGGAGACTGGTCGACGAATGTCGGCAATACGCCCCTGAACGAACCCTATCCCAATTTCGGCTGCACGTTGCAGAACAATTTCGCGGCCATGGTGGCGAACCCTGAGGACTTCGAACGTCTTCGTGACATGGGCCCGACTTCGGCGGTGGGCCTTATGCCAGGCCTGACCAACTACCAGGCCCAAACTGCCCGGCCTACCCGTCCCTCGACCGACATCATCTTCGGGACCCTCGACTGATCGTCCTCACGGACCTCGGGAACACATGAGCCATATGGCAGGATAGGCATGAAGACCACATCCACCGCAACCGCCAGCATCGCCGGCCACCAGGATCTCGTCGCGCAGGTCCCGCGCATCTCCATCCATGTCTACTGTGACACACAGCAGACGGCGGAAATCGCGCAGCACGCGGCGGCCGACCGGCGCATGCAAAGGGCCCATACCTCGGTGCATCTGGGCGGGATCACAGCCGCATTCCACGCCTTCCAGACGGAGGCCACGCCCAATCTCCTCATCGTCGAATCCCGCAGTCCGCGTGACACGCTGCTATCCGAACTGGCCATGCTTGCCGAAGTCTGCCAGGCGGAGACGAAGGTGGTGGTCATCGGCCATGTCAACGACGTGCTCCTCTATCGCGAGATGATGCAGCGCGGTGTGAGCGAATACCTCGTGGCGCCGCTTCAGCAATTGCAACTGGTCGAGGCGATCGCCTCGCTTTATCAGAGCGCCACGGCAACACCCGTTGGCCGTGCCATTGCCTTCATGGGCACCAAGGGTGGCGTCGGTTCCAGCTCTCTGGCTCACAACGTGGCCTGGGCCGTTGCACGCAACGGCAATGTCGAAACGGTGATCGCCGATCTCGACCTTGCCTTTGGCACTGCCGGCCTGAACTTCAACCAGGATATCGCCCCCGGCATCATGGAGGTGCTGGGCCAGCCCGACCGCGTGGACCCCACGCTGCTGGAGCGGATGCTGACGAAGGCCGGCGATAAGCTGAGCATCTTCGGTAGCCCGGGGGGAGTGGAGCGGGAATTCCTGATTGAGCCCGCCGCAGTCGAGTCCATCCTGACGGGCCTTCGCGCCAGCGTGCCGGTTACGGTCATCGATCTCCCCGCCCTGTGGGCGCCTTGGGTGAAGTACACGCTGATGCAGGCCGATCAGGTCATCATCACCGCCACACCCGATCTCCCGAGCCTGCGCAACGCAAGGAGTCTGGTCGATACCCTCAAGGCCGGCCGCCCCAATGATGCGCCACCGTTGCTGATCCTCAACCAGACAGGCGTACCAAAGCGCCCGGAAATCTCCGCAGCGGACTTCAGCAAGGCAGTGGGCGTGCCGGTGAGCGGCAGCATCCCCTATGACGCGCAGAGCTTCGGCGTGGCCCAGAGCAACGGACAGATGGTTTTCGAAGTTGCGCCGAAATCGAAGGCGGTTGCCGCGATATCCGCATTGGTTCAGCAATTGGTGAAGACCGAGAAGGCGGTGCAGAAAAGCTCGCTCACCTCCGCGCTGATGAAGAAGTTATCCCTTCCGAGGAAGAAATGATGTTCGGAAAGCGTTCCGGAGAAAATCCTCTGCGCCAGTCGCTGCCATCGCCCGGGCCGGTGGAGGCATCGCCCGGCCTTCCGCCGCAAGACGTCCCGCGTCAGGATATGCCTCTTGCCGCGCGGCCGGGCTCGATTCCGCCAGCAGCTCCCGCCGGGCAGCTTCCGCCGGTCTCGCCCCCGCCCAGGCAGGCCGCCACCGCACAGTCGATCACAGGCAGTTTCGAGCCGAAGACGGCGCTCCGCAAGTCCGATAGCTACTACGACATCAAGAGCACGATCTTCAACGCGCTCATTGACGCCATCGACCTGACACAGCTCGGCCAGATCGACCGCGAAGCGGCCCGCGACGAGATCAAGGACATCGTCAACGAGATCATCACGCTCAAGGACGTGGTGATGTCGGTCGCCGAGCAGGAGGAACTGCTCGAGGATATCTGCAACGACGTTCTGGGTTTTGGTCCACTTGAACCATTGCTGGCGCGCGACGACATCGCGGACATCATGGTGAACGGCGCCAATGCCACCTTCATCGAAGTGGGCGGCAAGGTGCTGAAGACGGGTGTCCGCTTCCGCGACAACACCCAGCTCCTCAATATCTGCCAGCGTATCGTGAGCCAGATCGGCCGCCGGGTCGACGAGGCCAGCCCGATCTGCGACGCGCGCCTGCTCGACGGCTCACGCGTCAACGTCATCGTTCCGCCGCTGGCGATCGACGGGCCGACGCTCACGATCCGTAAATTCAAGAGAGACCGTCTTAGGCTGCCGGACCTCGTGAAGTACGACTCCATCACCAAGGAGGGGGCGATCATCCTCGAGATCATTGGCCGCGTTCGCTGCAATGTCCTTGTCTCGGGCGGCACGGGTTCGGGAAAGACGACGCTCCTCAATTGCCTCACCGGCTACATTGACCTCGATGAGCGGGTGATCACCTGCGAGGACGCAGCCGAACTGCAATTGCAGCAGCCCCATGTCGTGCGGCTGGAGACCAGGCCTGCCAACCTCGAGGGCGAAGGCGAGATCACCATGCGTGACCTGGTGAAGAACTGCCTGCGCATGCGGCCTGAGCGCATCATCGTCGGCGAAGTCCGCGGCCCCGAGGCCTTCGACCTGCTTCAGGCCATGAACACCGGTCATGACGGGTCGATGGGCACGCTCCACGCCAACAGCCCGCGCGAGGCTCTGCAGCGCCTCGAATCGATGATCACGATGGGTGGCTTCGCGCTTCCGTCAAAGACCATCAAGGAGATGATCTGCGGTTCGATCGACGTCATCATTCAGACGTCAAGGCTGCGCGACGGATCCCGCCGCATCACCCATGTCACGGAGGTGATGGGCATGGAAGGTGAGGTGATCATCACGCAGGATCTGTTCGTCTATGAGATCATGGGGGAGGATGCGAACGGCAAGATCATCGGCCAGCACCGGTCGACGGGCATCGCGCGGCCGCATTTCTGGGACAGGGCGCGCTACTTCGGAGAGGACGCACGTCTTGCCGATGCCCTCGAGAAGGCCGAAACCCTCAACGGTTGATGTTCGATGAACCTTGACAGCAACCTTCAGCAACTGATCATCCTGGCGATGGTCGCGCTGGCTGTCGGCGGGTTCGTTCTGGCGGTCTTCCTGCCGGTTTTGTCGCAGGGGCGGTCCGAGACGAGGTTGAAGAACGTCGTCGAGAGCAGGAAGCCGGTCTCCCGCAATGGCCAGCTAGCGGCGGGTAGGACTTCGGAGGTCTCGCGGGAGAACAGGCGCAAGCAGGTCCAGCAGTCCCTGAGGCTTGCCGCGGCCCGGGAAAAGGGACGCAAGAAGCGCGTCACGCTGCGCATGCTGATCGCCCAATCCGGGGCGGAGATTTCGCTCTGGACGTTCTGGTTGTATTCTGCGGTCCTGGGCGCGGTTGTTACGGCCGTTGCCTACCTGGCAAGTTTTCCCTGGTATTTGTGCGCCCTGTGCGGTTTCGTGGGTTTTCTGGGGCTGCCACGCTGGGTGCTTGGCTATCGTCGCAAGCGCCGTCAGGAAAAATTCCTGAGTGAATTGCCGGACGCTCTGGACATCATGGTACGCGGACTGAGGTCCGGCCTTCCTCTTTCCGACGCGCTGAGAGTTGTCGCCAACGAGACTCCGGTGCCGATCGGGCCAGAGTTCAATGAGGTCGTCGAGGGCCAGCGCGTCGGGATCACCATCGAGCAGGGTCTCGAGCGCATGTTTGAGCGTGTGCCACTCCAGGAAGTGAACTTCCTCGCGATCGTCCTCAGCATTCAGTCGAAAACCGGAGGCAATCTCACGGAAGCGCTGAGCAACCTCTCGAAGGTTCTCCGCGACCGCCGCAAGATGAAGAGCAAGATCCGGGCCGTGTCGCAGGAAGCGAAGTCGTCGGCAGCCATCATCGGTTGTCTGCCGTTCCTCATCGCAGGCGCCCTTTACCTTCTGAATCCTGACTACCTGGTCCCGCTCTTCGATACGCAAGCCGGCAACATCATGCTAGGCATCTGTGCGGTCCTGATGGTCTCCGGCATTCTTGTGATGCGCAAGATGATCGACTTCGAAATATGATGTGATCACACATGCTCGATATCCTTCTCAGTTTGCAGCGGCCTGAAAACCTGATCGCAATCCTGATCGGGGTGGCGGCCTTTGCGACCGTCCTCTCGCTCACGGCACCCTTCGCCGGCGATGATGTCCTAAAGGCGCGCATGAAGCTCGTCGAAGCCGAGACGATCAAAATGCGCGCAAGCCAGCGCTCTGCGCTCTCGGGCAAGGAGGGAAGGCTGCGTGACGCAGCGCCGAAGAGCCTCGCGGGGCAACTGGTCAAGACGTTCAACCTGCGCCGCATCTTCGAGGCGGACTCCTCACGCGACATGCTGCGCCAGGCAGGGCTGCGCAGCGAGCGGCATCTGGTGAGCTATCTCGCCTTGCGTTTGGCAAGTCCCATTCTGCTGGCCCTGTTGGCCTATGTCTATTCGGCTGTCGTCGTGAGGGACCTGTCGCCGCAGGTGCGGATGGTGATCACCATCCTGGCGGCCGTGGCTGGCTATTATCTGCCCGTCATTCTGCTCAAGAACCTGGTGACGCGCCGGCAGATATCGATCCAGCGCGCCTGGTCGAATGCCCTTGATCTGCTGCTGATCTGCGTCGAATCCGGCATGGCGGTGGAGCCTGCTTTGCAGCGCGTGGCGAGCGAGATTGGCGCCGCCTCCGTTCCGTTGGCCGAGGAACTGACCCTGACGGTTGCCGAATTGTCCTATCTGCAGGATCGCCGCAAGGCTTTCGAGAACCTCGCAAAACGGACGGGCATGTCGACGGTTAAGTCCGTTACCATGAGCCTCATCCAGTCTGAGCGCTACGGCACGCCACTGGGAACCGCGCTTCGCGTGCTGGCGCAGGAGAACCGTGACGCGCGGATGTCGGAGGCTGAACGAAAGGCTGCGGCACTTCCGCCGCGGCTCACGGTGCCGATGATCATGTTCTTTCTGCCGGTCATCTTCATCGTCGTTCTCGGTCCGGCTGGGATCGACGTCTTCCAGACTTTCTCGCGGTAAGTGACCTTCTCGCCATAACCCCTCTTCGCAGCGGTCGGCAATGCCTCAGCCCTTGCCGCCTTCGCTGATCTGCTGCCACGTATTGGGCTGTGACAGCATCTTCTGCAGATATGCCATGTTGGCCTGGACCTGGTCCGGAGGCAGGTCCTCACGCGCGAGGCTGCTGGCCTCCTCGAAGCGGCCCTGAAGGCCTACCACCAACGCGAGGTTCTGGCGGATGCGTGGCTCGCTCTTGGAGCGCGGCAGCGCGTCGGCCTGCCGGAGCGTCGCCTCGGCCTGCTTGAGGTTCCCTTCGAGGGCATAGGACATGCCAAGATTGTTCATCACGCTCAGGTTCTGCGGATCGCCAGCAAGCGCCTTTTCATATTGGGCGCGAGCCTTCTCGTAGAGGCCCTGCTGGTCGTAGACGGAGCCGAGGGCCGAGTACACGCGCCAGTCAGCCTCCTTGCTTGCGGCCGCGCGCTCGAGCACCGGGATCGCCTCGCTGGCGCGGCCCGCCGCTGCAAGCCTGCGGCCATACAGGCCGGCGAGCTTGCCGTTATCGGGATTGCGTTCGACCATGCGCGCATAGACAGAGAGTTGCTGGTCCGTCTGCCCAATCGACTCGAGGGCATTGGCGTAGGCCAGCCCCTTCGAGACGTCAGCTGGGTTGGCCTCCCATTTCTTCCCCATTTCAGCCACCGCCTCGAAAGACACAGGCGCGGTCGAGGCCGTGCTGATATCTCCGGATGGGTCCAGGCGGGATGCCTGCTTGCAGCCCGTCAGCATGGTTGCGGAAGTGAGAGCCAGAAGGATTGCGAAATACCTGCCCCGGCGTGGCATCGGCGGTCTCCAATTGAATGGTGAGGCGTACTCTGGGCTGTACTGGTCAATATTTGATTAACCATAAACCGCTCTGCTGATATGGAGCCGAAAACACCGGAGCCGCCATGACCGATCCAGCTGAAGTGCTTCTCCCGACTTCTGAAACAGGCATTCCCATCACCCTCATTCCGGCGGGGGAGTGGGAAAACACCCGCCGCCGGCTCAGCGCCGTTGCACGCGCCTGGTGTGAGGCGAACGCCTTCCAGGGCCAGCCCGGCCGCAGCCTGGCCGTGCCCGGCAGTTCGGGCGCGATCGAGCAGGTGCTTGCCGGCGGGCAGGGCGATGCCGGCGGCTTTGCCCTGTCGAGGCTTTGCCGTGTCCTTCCCGAAGGAAACTACCGCCTCGCTGGCACTCCGGCAGATGCAAGCTTGATCGCGCTCGGCTGGTGCCTGGAAGCTTATGGCTTCGCGGCCTATCGCAAGACGCCGCAAACGGTGGCCAGGCTCGTCTGTCCGCCTGGCGTTGATCGCGCTGCCGTTCTCAGTGCCGCGCGGGCCAGCTATCTGGTGCGCGATCTGGTCAACACGCCGGCCTCCGACATGGGGCCAGAGGAACTGGAGGCTGCGGCAAGCAAGCTTGCCCGCGCCCATAAGGCGAAATTCACCGTGGTGTCTGGCAAGGCGCTGGAGAAGGGCTTCCCGATGATCCACGCGGTCGGCCGGGCCAGTCCCCGCGCCCCCCGCCTCATCGACTTCACATGGGGGCCGGCGCGCGCGCCGAAGGTCACGTTGGTGGGCAAGGGCGTCTGCTTCGATACCGGGGGCCTCGACATCAAGCCGGCCTCCGGCATGGCCCTCATGAAGAAGGACATGGGTGGTGCTGCCAATGTTCTGGGATTGGCGCAGATGATCATGGACGCGAAGCTCAAGGTCAGGCTGCGGGTGCTGATCCCCGCGGTCGAGAATGCGATCTCCGGCAATGCCTTCCGCCCCGGCGACGTGTTGCGGAGCCGCAAGGGCATCACGGTCGAGATTGGCAACACCGATGCGGAAGGCCGCCTCGTCCTGGGCGATGCCTTGGCGCTTGCGGATGAGGAAGCGCCGGAACTGCTGATCGACATGGCGACCCTCACGGGTGCTGCGCGGGTGGCTCTCGGGCCCGATCTCCCGCCCTTCTACACGGATGACGACGAACTGGCGGACAGCATCGCCCGCGCAGGCCGGGCCGAAAATGACCCGGTGTGGCGGCTTCCGCTCTGGCAGGCCTACAACCGCCTGTTCGAGTCGTCCGTCGCCGACCTCAACAATGCCGGGGAATCGGGCTTTGCCGGCTCCATCACCGCGGCCCTGTTCCTCAAGCGGTTTGTCGAGAAGGCAAGGGCGCACGTGCATTTCGACGTGTTCGCCTGGACTCCGTCCGCCCTTCCGGGCCGCCCCAGGGGCGGGGAGGCGCAAGCCATGCGCGCGCTGTTCAGGGTGATCCGGGAGCGCTACGCCTAACACGCGTTCCGGCCAGGTGGAATCACCTGGCCGAAAAGAACGCGCGCAAGATCAAAAGCTTGAGCATGATCTTGCCGCAAAAGTGGTATCCACTTTTGCGGATCATGCTTTAATATCTCGCAGGCACGTACATGTCCTTGGGGACCGGCCCGCGAATGTAGTCGGGATTGTGCACGCGCTCCGGAAGCACCACCTCTGGGCGGACGATTTCCTCATAGGGAAGCTGGCTCAGGAGATGTGCGATGCAATTCAGGCGTGCTCGCTTCTTGTCCACCGCTTCGACGATCCACCACGGCGCCTCCGTGATGTGGGTGTGTTCGAGCATCGCTTCTTTGGCCTTGGTATAGGCCTCCCAGCGAGCCCGTGACTGCAAGTCCATGGGGCTCAGCTTCCATTGCTTCAGCGGATCGCGGATGCGCATCAGGAAGCGCATGTGCTGCTCGTTGTCGGTGATCGAGAACCAATATTTGACAAGCTTGACGCCAGAGCGAACCAGCATGCGCTCGAACTCCGGTGTGCTCCGAAAGAATTCCGCCACCTCTTCTTCACTGCAGAATCCCATCACACGCTCGACACCGGCGCGATTGTACCAAGAGCGATCGAAAAGCACGATCTCGCCTGGTCCCGGCAAATGTTGCACATAGCGCTGGAAATACCACTGGCCGCGTTCTCGCTCGCTGGGAGCCGGCAAAGCCACGACCCGAGCAATACGCGGATTGAGCCGCTGGGTAATTCGCTTGATGACCCCGCCCTTACCGGCCGCATCGCGGCCTTCGAAGATCACGACCACTTTCTGCCTGGTGGTGGCGACCCAGTCCTGCAGTTTGATGAGTTCGCGCTGTAGCCGGAAAAGTTCCTCGAAGTAGAACCGGCGGCCCAGTCCGGCGCCGGCCTCGCCATCTGCAACAAGATCCTGCAAACGTCCATCGTCGAGTTCCAGTTCCAGTTCCTCGTCAAGCGTATCGAGCATGTCCTGACGGCTGTATTCGGTTTCGAGAGCGTCGATCAGGCTTGCCTTCTCGTTCATGTGCAATCTCTCCGTCATTTCCCGGCCACGATCAGCCGCGGCCACAACCCTCATGGCGCTGTTTTGTGACAATTGTCTTCAGGGATCCTCATGCACGCTTGATCTCCGCCCTCACTCCCAGAAGATGTCGGCCCGCTTGAAGGCCTTCCATTTCTTGGCAAGGTGGCCATCAGCCACCATGGTTGCATGGCGGTACCAGCCGAGCAGGTATCCCGTCGCAAAATGCGTCCCTGCTTCAGGCGGCAGTTGGAGGCCTTCAATGAAACTCTTGGCAGTTGCCGCGTCATTGTGGGCGCCGAGGTCTTCCTGCAGGTCAGCCACAAGCCCCAGATAGTTGCGCAGGCCTTTGCCACCGGCAAAGAGACCGCCAAAGAACTCTGATGCATAACGAAGGTTTTTCAATGCGATGCGGACTTCGTGGCGCTCCTCATCTGGCATGTCCGGCATGTGCTTGCCCCGCTTCAGCGCCCGCTTGAGAAGCCGGTCGAGAACGGTGGCGGCGTAGAACTTCCCGGGCGTGGTCAAAAGCCCGAGATCCTGCGGCGCCAGTGCCGTGCGCCAGGCGCGCGTGAAAACGAAGCCCTGAACCCTCAGCACGAAGAGACTGGCCGCCGGATCGTCGATCACCCGCCTCGCTTCCGCATAGCTCTCCTCGCGGCGCTTCGCCACCGCCTCCAGCAAAGGCAGCGCGCCCCTGATCTGCTCTGTTTGCCCAGACATGGGCCCCGACAGCGCGTTCTGGCGGAAGGCATCGCATTCGCGGGCCGGGCCAAGGGCAGAGGCGATGCGCCGCGCCTCGGAACGGATGTCCTCGAGTTCCGGCAAGGCGATGACCCGCCGGAAGATGCCGAGTGCACTCCGCATCCGGCGCAAGGATACGCGCAACTGGTGGACCGCTTCCGGAGCATCGGTGTCCCGCAGCGAGGCCCAGTTCGAAACGAAGTGGTTGAGCGTGTTGGTGATCACCGCCGCGAGAAGATCATCGAATGTGATGGCATCCGGCAGGGCGAGGGCCGTGGCCTTCTGCGCCTTGGGTTGCGCGGCCTCCGCGAGGCGGTAGCCCCTGTCAGACTTCGCTTCGAACTCGAGTGTGAGTTCACAGCCGCGGGCCAGTTCTGATGCGCATTTCAGAAGGTCGATGCTGTTGCCGCTCTTCAATTCTAGTTCGATATCGCAGAGCGGCAGCCGCGCATCACCCGCCGTGATCGCGCCATCGTCCACCGCAAGCTCGATTTCCGAATGACCGTAGCGGAACACAGTTATGGCGCGGCGGTAGCGCGTCTCGAAGACTGGCTGGAGTGGCTTTCCCTTCAGCGCCGCTGCCAGGCGCTCCTGCGTTGCGGGATCGAATAGCTCGATCGCGGGCAGGCCGTCTGGGCAGCGGATTTCAATCTCGCCGCGGGCAAACAAGCCCTCTTCCGAAGGGGCCTGCCATTTGATGCTCAGGACGGGAATGGCTCTGCCCTTCCGGCGGACACGAAGCATAAGGCCGTTACGCCGCAGATCCTTGTCGGCCGTGTCGAAATAGGTGGTGATCAGCTCCCGCGCCGGACTGGCCTTGGCCTCGCCGAGCAGCGGCGATGTCCGCACGGCCTTTAGCTGCGCCACGGCTGCCCGGAACTTTACCTCGACCTCGCGCGGTGGCGCGGGATCAGTCGCGGCGGTCATGGCTGAAAGTCTGCCTGCAGCGGCTTGACCAGTGGTCTTCTCATCCATGACAAACCAGCTCCTGCCCCGGCAAAACACGCCTCCCGCTCTTTTTCACGATACCGAACCGGACAATCCGCCGCAACCATCTCTTGCATCTCTTGTAGACAATGACAATCGAATCACGTTTCGATAACGTGATGAGTCGTGTACTTCGCCAGATTGCCGCACTTCCCCTGCACTTCGCGCCTGATGGTTCGCTTGAGGTGTACCTCGTAACCAGCCGCGGCAGCGGACGCTGGATCATTCCGAAGGGAAATCCCATCAAGGGATTGACCTCGGAAGAAGTGGCCGCGCGCGAGGCATTCGAGGAAGCAGGTTTGGTAGGGCGCATGCTTGATGGCTGCGTTGGCACCTTCGAGTTTGAACGGTCGGGTGAAGTCTGCCTTGTCGAAGTCTACCCCATGCACGTCGACAAGCAGTTGCGGCGCTACGATGAGAAGCGCCAGCGCAAGGTGCAGCGCTGCGATCTTCAAACGGCCTGCACGATCGTATGTTCGAGCGCTCTGGCGTCGCTGATCCAGGCCAGCTTCGAGCAGTATCACTCGCAGCGCCTGGCCATGGTGAGCTGAACCCACGGCACGCTGCCTGACACCGTCCGGACAGTTGCCGAGAGGGATGTGCGTCGCCTTGGCAATAGACGCGTTCCGAACACGTGGAATCACCTGATCGAAGAGAACGCGCGCAGGATCAAAAGTTTGAGCATGATCTTGCATCGCGCCGCGCTTGCCGCCAGAATGATACGGACCCGAAACAACCAGCCGGTTGATCCAGCCTCCCATGTCCGTTGCGTTGACCACCGCCCAGGCCCTGATCCTCTGGCACAACGTCGCCCTTGCGATGGTGCAGGACGATGAGCCAGACCTTTCCGTCCGCCAGATGAGCATCCTGCTCACCATCTATCTCGAAGCTCCGCCGCACACGGTGCGCGACCTGGCGAAGAAGCTGGGCGTCACCAAGCCGGTGATCACGCGGGCACTGGACACAATGGGCAAGCTGGAACTCGTCAGCCGCCGCCGCGACGAGAAGGACCGCCGCAACGTGCTGATCCAGCGCACCGTCAAGGGCGCGCTGTATCTCGAACGCCTCGCCGATACGATTGGCAAGTTCTCCGCGAAGCTCTAGTGAATCGCCGATGACCAATCTCGACCCAAGGCTCAACGCCTGCCGCCCGGACATCGCTGATGCATCGCTCATCGGCAAGGTTGAGGCGCAGCGCTTTGCCCAGCCGCGCCTGATGCAGCTGGCCGAACCCCTCGTCTCTCTCCATTCCGCGCCGCGCTTTGACGCGATGCAGGTGACGCAGGCCCTGATGGGTGAGACCGTGAGACTGTTCGACGAGACGGAGGGCTGGGCCTGGGTGCAACTCGCGGCTGACGGTTATGTGGGCTATGTCAATGGCAATGCGCTGTCCGCGAGGATGGTAACGCCGACGCATCGCGTCGCCGTGCCTTCGACCTTCATCTACCCGGAGCCGAACCTCAAGTCCCAGCCTGCCATTCCGCTCACGCTCAATGCCCAGCTGGCGGTCACGGGCGCGAGCGGCGCCTTCTCGCAGATCGCCGATGGCCGCTTCGTGTTCACCGCGCACCTCAAGCCGTGCGGCGTTTTCGAGGGCGATTTCGTGCGCATCGCTGAGATGTTCCGCCACGTGCCCTATCTCTGGGGCGGCAAGTCGGTCCACGGTCTCGATTGCTCTGGCCTCGTGCAACTCGCGCTTGAGGCTTGCGGGTGGCGGGCGCTGCGCGATACCGACATGCAGGAGGCGAGCCTTGGCGAAAGGCTGGCGGGGAAGGATCTGGATCTCCTCACGCGTGGCGACCTCGTCTTCTGGAAAGGCCATGTCGGCATCATGACGGATGCGGAAACATTGCTGCACGCCAACGGCCATCACATGATGGTGGTTGCGGAGCCACTGAAGCAAGCGGTGGACCGCATCGCGCAGCGCTATGGCGAGATCACGAGCATCCGCCGCTTGCTCCCTTGAGCCCGGTATCCCGGCAAGGGCCGGGTCAATAGCCCCGCGTGCGGTCCACGAGGTTCTCGAGCATCTCCCCGCGCTGGTGCCGGGCGATGTTGCTCGCGACATAGGCGCAGATCGTCTCCGGGTCGCTGTCGGCGGCGCAATGCGGTGTCACCGTCACCTTCGGGTGCGACCACAGCGGGCTGTCCGGCGGCAATGGCTCGGGCACAAAGACGTCGAGTGTTGCTCCATGCAGCTCGCCCGCATCGAGGGCGGCGAGAATATCATCCGCAACCTGTTGCCGGCCGCGGCCGGCATTGATGATGAAGGGCGCGCCGAAGGGCCCCTTGCGGGACAGTTTGCGGATCGTATCCCGGTTGATGATTCCGTCGGTGTCCGGTGTCGCGGGCAGCAGCGAGACGAGCACGTCGGTCCGCGCCAGGAAGGCGTCGAACTCCGCAGCACCCGCGAAGCTCTCAACGCCCGGAATGTGCTTGCGGCTGCGGCTCCAGCCCGCAACACGGAAGCCGATGTCGCGCAGCTTGACGGCGGAATCAGCCCCCATGACTCCCAGCCCCATGATGCCGACGCTCAGGTCTTTCGCGGCATGGGTGGGGAAGCTGTCCCACAGCTTCTTCTTCTGGTTCTCGTCGATGCGGCGCTGCTGGCGGTGGTGCATCAGCACATGCAGAACGATGTATTCCGTCATGCGGCCGGTCAGGTCGGGCTCGTTGACGCGCACGATCGGGATGTTGTCCGGCAGCGTCGGGTCCTTCAGGATCGCGTCGACGCCCGCCCCGAGCGACATGATGACCTTGAGATTGGGCAGGCTCTTCACAACGCCAGGCGGTGGAAGCCAGGCGGCGCAGTATTCGATGTCGGCCACATTGCCCATGCCATCTGGCCAGACGCGCACGTCGAGGCCGGGCGCCACCTTCTTCATGGCGGCGGTCCAGACATCGACCGGCCACGTCGGCAGAATGAAGAGAAATGCCATTACTGATTCACCACATCTTCTGGCGCGGCCTTCAGGTTCAGTGCGGCCGCGATCAGCGCCTTTGTATAGTCGGTCCTGGGGTTTGAGAAGACCTCGGCCGTGGGCCCGCTTTCCACAGTCACGCCGTTGCGCATCACGATCACCTCGTTCGCAAGTGCCCGCACCACCTTCAGGTCATGGCTGATGAACAGGTAGGCGAGGTTATGCTTCTCCTGGATCGCGCGCAGGAGATCCACGATCTGCGCCTGCACCGACATGTCGAGCGCGGATGTGGGCTCGTCCAGCATGATGAACTTCGGCTCCAGGGCGAGTGCGCGCGCGATGGCGATGCGCTGGCGCTGGCCGCCCGAGAACTCATGCGGATAGCGGTCCATGGTGGAGGGGTCGAGGCCCACCTCGGTCAAGGCCTTCGCCACGATCTCGCGGCGATCCGCATAGCCGAGGTTGCGGCCCTGAACGGTCAGGCCTTCCTCAACGATCTGCTGGATCGACAGGCGCGGGGAGAGGGAGCCGAACGGGTCCTGGAAGACGATCTGCATCTCCTTGCGCAGCGGCCGCATCGCTGCCGTGTTGTAGGTGTCGATGTTCCGGCCCATGTAGACGATCGGCCCTTCGGAGCGGATGAGGCGCAGCAGGGCAAGGCCCAGCGTCGTCTTGCCGGAACCTGACTCGCCCACCACGCCCAGCGTCTGTCCGCTGCGCACCGTGGCATCGACGCCGTCCACCGCCTTGATGTGTCCAACCGTCTTGCGGAAGAATCCGCGCTTGATGGGGAACCACACTTTCAGGTTCTTCGTCTCCAGCACCACGGGGGCGGAAGGATCGCTCGGCGGCGGGGCGCCCTTGGGCTCGGCGGTGAGCAGCAGCTTGGTGTAGGCGTGCTGGGGGTCGGCGAACACGGCTTTCGCATCGCCCGTCTCGACCGCCTTGCCGCGCTGCATGACGACGATCTTGTCCGCCATGTGCCGCACGATCCCCAGATCGTGGGTGATGAGCAGCATGGCCATGCCGAATTCCGCCTGAAGCTCTTTCAGGAGCTTCAGGATCTGCGCCTGAACTGTCACGTCCAGCGCTGTCGTCGGCTCGTCGGCGATCAGAAGGTCCGGGTTGTTCGCAAGCGCCATGGCGATCATCACGCGCTGGCGCTGGCCGCCGGATAATTGGTGCGGATAGTCCAGAAGCCGCGTCTCGGAATCGCGGATCCCGACCTTGTTGAGAAGATCGATGATGCGCGTGCGGGCCGCCTCGCCCTTGAGGTTCTGATGCAGCTCCAGGATCTCGCCGATCTGCCGTTCCACCGTATGGAGCGGATTGAGCGAGGTCATCGGCTCCTGAAAGATCATGGTGATATCGTTGCCGCGCACCCGCCTGAGGTCACGTTCGTCGGCGTCGAGCATTTCCTCGCCCTTGAAGATGACGGAGCCCGAGGGGTGCGAGGCGGACGGGTAGGGCAGCAGCTTCAGTATCGAAAGTGCGGAGACGGATTTGCCCGAGCCTGACTCACCCACCAGTGCGAGCGTTTCACCCTTGTTGATCGAGAATGACAGCCTGTCGACGGCCAGCGTCGTCCGCTCACCTTGGGCGAAGGCAACGGAAAGCTCCTTCACCTCGAGGAGTGTACCGCTCATGTGAAGGTCTTTCTGGGGTCCAGCGCATCGCGCACGCCCTCGCCGATGAAGACGAGGAGCGACAGCATAATTGAGATTACGAAGAAGCCGGTGAGGCCCAGCCACGGCGCCTGGAGATTGTCCTTGCCTTGCTTGACCAGTTCACCAAGTGAGGGCGACCCAGGTGGCAGGCCGAAGCCCAGGAAGTCCAGAGAGGTCAGTGTCGTCACCGAACCAGCAATGATAAAGGGCATGAAGGTGATGGAAGAGACGACGGCGTTTGGCAACAGGTGCTTGAACATGATCTTCGCGTCCGAGAGCCCCAGCGCGCGTGCGGCACGCACATATTCGAAGTTCCGTGCCCGCAGGAACTCGGCACGCACCAGTCCGACAATCGTCGTCCATGAAAACAGCACCAGGATGAACAGCAGAATCCAGAAGGTCGGCGTAATGAAGGCCGCTAAGATAATCAGCAGATAGAGACTCGGCATGGAGGTCCAGATCTCGATGAACCGCTGGAAGATCAGGTCCGTCCAGCCGCCAAAATAGCCCTGTACCGCGCCCGCCGCGATGCCGATGATGGATGAGATAAAGGTGAGTATCAGCCCGAAGGCCACCGAGATGCGGAAGCCATAGATGAGCCTTGCCACCACGTCGCGGCCCTGGTCGTCCGTGCCGAGCCAGTTGAGATTGCCGAAGGTGCAGTTGGGATCCTCGACCCCACCCTGATACTTGGCGCAGGCCTCCTCGCGCGTCAGCTGATAGGCGGGGGGCGATGGCGCGGGGCGTGGCAGCTCGTTGTTGACGGTGCTGTAGGAATAGCGGATCGGCGCCCAGATCATCCAGCCATTGGCAATAATCTCGTCCTGGTTCACAGGATCGCGGAAGTCGGTGCGGGCAAGGAAGCCGCCGAACTTCGATTCCGGATAGTCGATGAAGGTCGGATAGAGCAGCTCACCCTTGTAGGAGACGAGGATTGGCCGGTCATTGGCGATGAAGGGCGCGAAGATTGTGATCAGGAACAAGACGCCGAAGATCCAGAAGGACCAGTAACCCCGCTTGTTCTGCCTGAACAGCTGCCAGCGCCGCTTGTTGAGTGGGGAGAGCGCCATTCCTCAAACGTCCCGTTTCTCGAAATCGATGCGCGGATCGATCCAGGTATAGGTGAGGTCGGAGATGAGCTGCACGACAAGGCCCATCAGCGTGAAGATGTAGAGGCTGGCGAACACGATCGGATAGTCGCGGTCGAGTGTGGCCTTGAAGAACAGGTAGCCCAGCCCGTCGAGCGAGAAGATGGTCTCGATCAGCAGCGAACTGGCGAAGAAGGCCCCGATGAAGGCGCCGGGGAAGCCAGCGATGACAAGCAGCATGGCGTTGCGGAAAACGTGGCCATAGAGCACGCCGCTCTCGCTCAGGCCCTTGGCCCGCGCGGTCATCACATATTGCTTGCGGATTTCGTCGAGGAAGGAATTCTTGGTCAGCATCGTCATGGTGGCGAAGCTGCCGATCGCCATGGCGAAGAGCGGCAGCGCCAGGTGCCATGCGTAGTCCACGATCTTGCCCCACCAGGAAAGCTGCTCGAAATTGTCCGAGGTGAGGCCCCTCAGCGGGAACCAGCTGAAGTAGCTGCCGCCCGCGAAGACTACGATCAGCATGATGGCGAAGATGAAGCTCGGGATGGCATAGCCGATGATGATGACACCCGAGGTCCACACGTCGAAGGTGGAGCCGTCCTTCACCGCCTTGCGGATGCCGAGCGGGATGGACACGAGATACTGGATCAGCGTCAGCCACAGCCCCAGCGAGATCGATACGGGCAGCTTCTCGGCGATCAGGCTCAGCACCGAGCGGTCGCGGAAATAGCTCTCGCCGAAATCGAAGGTCAGGTAGTTCCCCATCATCAGCAGGAAGCGCTCATGGGCCGGCTTGTCGAAGCCGAACTGCTTTTCCAGGCTCTTGATGAATTCGGGGTCGAGGCCCTGGGCGCCGCGGTACTTGAAGGCCGTGCCGTCGCTCACCGCCGCCTGCGCATCGGCAGCGCTGCCCACCTCGCTCCCCGTGTTGCCGCTGATGCGTCCGGTCGAATCAACACCCGTCCCCTGCATCTTGGCGATCACCTGCTCGACCGGGCCGCCCGGCACGAACTGGATCACGGCAAACGTCATGAGCATGATCCCGAGCAGCGTCGGGATCATCAGCAGAATGCGTTTCAGGATATAGGCGCCCATGGAACGGGATCAGTTTCCGGCAATCTTTTTGGCCTTGGCCTCGTCATACCACCAGGTATCGAGAATGCCACGGTCGTATTTGGGCTTGACGTCGGGGCGGCCGAATTTGTCCCAATAGGCCAGCCAGTGGCTGCCCTTGTGCCAGTTGGGCACCCAGAACTGCTCGGCGCGCAGCACCCGGTCGAGCGCACGGCCCGCCACGTCGAGCTCTGCGCGCGTTTGGGCTTCCACCACCTTGTCGATCAGCGCGTCGATTTCGGGCGAGGCAACACCCGACATGTTGAAGGTGCCGGGCCTGCTGGCTGATTCGGAGCCGAAGAAGATGCGCAGCCCGTCACCCGGCGTCAGCCCCGCCATGAAGCGGCTGGAGACCACGTCATAGTCATAGCTTTCGGTGCGGGACTGGTATTGCGCCTCGTCCACCGTGCGGATGGTGGCATTGATGCCCAGAAGCGCCAGGTTCTTCACATATGGTCCGAGGATGCGCTCGAAGACGGGGCTGGTGATCAGGAATTCGATGTCCAGCGTCTCGCCCTTGGCGTTGCGGCGCACGGTTCCGTCCTGCGCCCATCCGGCCGCATCAAGAAGCATCGAGGCCTGGCGCAGCAGCTTCCTGTCCTGGCCCGATCCGTCGGAGACGGGGGGCGACACGGGCTCGCCGAACACTTCCGGCCGCAGCGTGGCGCGGAACGGTTCGAGCAGCGCCAGCTCGTCGGGCGGCGGCAGGCCTCCGGCCTTCAGCGGCGACAATTCGAAGAAGCTCGCAGTGCGCTTGTAGAGGCTGAAGAACAGGTTCTTGTTGGTCCATTCAAAGTCGAAGGCAAGGTTCAGCGCCTGGCGCACCCGAATGTCCTGGAACTTCTCGCGGCGCAGATTGAAGAAGAAGCCCTGCGCGCCCGATGGCGTTTCGTCCGGCAGCACAACCTTTACGACGCGGCCGTCGGCGAGGGCCGGAAAATCATAGCCCGTTGCCCAGTCGCGCGAGGTGAACTCCTCGCGCAGGTCCAGCTTGCCCGCCTTCAGCGCCTCGAAGGCCGCCGTGCGCTCGCGGAAATATTCGAAGCGGACCTCGTCGAAATTGAACCGGCCCCTGTTCGCGGGCAGGTCCTTCGCCCAATAGTCGTTCCGCCGTCCATAGGCCACGTACTGGCCGGGCTGGAAGCTCTTGACGGCATAGGGCCCGGAGCCCAGCGGCGGCTCCAGCGTCGACTTGGTGAAATCAACCTTCGCGTAATAGGCCTTGGAGAAGATCGGAAGCCCGGCCACCGTCAGCGGCAGGTCGCGCGTGCGCTCGCCCTTGAAGCGGTAGCGCACATCCAGCGGGCCCAGCACCTCGCAGGCCTCGATGTCGCGGATGGTGATGCGGATGCGCTCATGGCCTTCCGTGGAGAGCAGCCGGAAACTGTCACAGACATCCTCCGCCGTCACCGGCGTGCCATCGGCGAATCTCGCTTCCTCGCGAAGCGTGAAGCTGACGCTCATGCGGTCGTCCGCGATGTCCGCGGTCCTCGCCACCAGGCCATACATGGCGTCGGGCTCATCCGCCGCGC
>NZ_JBIICB010000011.1:0-35210 GCF_044239095.1 Aestuariivirga sp.
TGACAGTCGGCGGCGGAAACGGTGAAACTGATACCATTGCGCATCCTTTCAGATTCGCACGTCAACAAGCCGTTGGGAACCTTCAATCGGACTCTTTTGTCCCGGCCAATCCACTAGCATTGGAATTGTCGGTCATGGCATCAGGCAGTGCCGCATCACGTCCTCTTGTGACCTGGCCATCGCGATGAACGCCGGATGAATTCTGCATTCTGATCCCGTTCAAGAGATGGTCTTTAATTTTCCTGCCAACGAGATTAACATGAACTCGTTGAACATAAGTCAACTAAGGGGAAATCACATGCCTAGTGCCAAGTTTTCGCTTACCCTCGCTGCCGCCACCATGATCCTTGCCGCGGCACCGGCCGAAGCCTCGCCTCGCAGCTATCAATTGATTTGCAAGGGTGGTGGCGCAATGCTGGCCACAGTCAAGTCCAATGCCACGATTTCCCTCCGCTTTTCGCCAGGTGGTGATGCAGGCGTGGTGCAAGCTGGACAATGCACATGGGTTGACCGCGGCTTCCGCGAAGGCGAGCCCAACGTGTTGTCGCTGGCGGGCGACCGCGATGGTACCGCCTACCTCTTGGACAACATGCTTAGCGGCGATCGTTTCTACGTGCATGTTTACAATGATAGCAACGGCCGCATGGTTGTCACCCGCACCGGCCTCTGACCGGCTCCCTTGATCCTTGGCGACGCCTCCCAAAGGCAGGGAGGCGTCTTCCGGGGGGGCATGATGCCTCCAAGCCAAGCTCGTAACATGCGCTTGGACGATATGAAGCAGTTCGCGACCTTACGGCAATGCTTGGTGCCGCCATTCCCATGGAAACGGCTGCATCACTATTGTCATCGCGAGGTCCTCAGTCTGCCGCACTGCCAGAATAGCTTCCAAGATCTCCGGCGCGAGAAGTATCGCTTGTCCTCAGCGCGGCCAGCAGCGCCAGTGCCGGGTCATTCATCGTGTCTTGCCTCCTTGCAAGTTGCGCGTTGCATCACCGCTCTGTGGGGTTAACAGGTCGGCAGAACTTTCTCCCCGGTCAGCAGATAAAGAACGAGACTGAGGCGCCTTCAGGCGAATGAGCCCGGCCACAAGAATGCAGCCGAGTTCGGCGAGGTGTTCGGCTGTCGCATCATGTGGGCCGGGTCTGGGAATTTGCCGCAGGCGGAGCGTTCCATGCGTTTCTGCCAATGTTTTGCAGATGTGGTTCCGATCTTGATTCAGGAGGTCTTGATGCATGAATTGCGGCGCAGAGACTTGCCTAGAAGCGGTCCTCACGTCATAGATTACCTCTCCCAGATCCCAAGACGGCGGACGAATACATGATCCCTTTTCAGACTTTTGCGCACCTCGCAAACATTGACCTCGGCACGCCGCAGCCAAAGCCCACCTCGGTTGAAGGAAACCAGGTCGAGGCCGCAAAGACGCTTTGGACATCGCCGGACGGGCTAGCGGAAGTGGGTATCTGGGAGTGCACGGCGGGACGGTTTACTGCCAACCGCGACACGAATTCAGAGATCTGTCACATCATTTACGGCAGGGTCACTCTGCACGACGCTGACGGGCGGACTCAGGATGTGGGACCAGGCGAGATGCTGGTTCTTCCTATCGGCTGGAATGGCGAGTGGACACTCCACGACACAACGCGAAAGATCTATGTCATCAAGTACGAGAAAGCCTGAGCTCACAGGGCCGGATCTCGCAGGATGGCCTGCAATCAACTTTGGTGCTGCATTCGCCGGGCGTGATTCTGTTCCGGCTTGAGGCTTGATCGCGAAGCCGCTTTCGCGCTCGAAGACCTGTCAGCTCGCTTTCGGAGGCATTTCCAATTGCTCTTGCCATCGTCGCCCATCTGCGGTGATGTGGATAAGCAAGGATGCCGATCTCTGAATTGGCGTCCGCACAAGCGGGAGGACAAGATGCATACAGTTATCAGAACCTACACTGGCAAAGGCGCCGCCGAAACTGTCGATCTCATCATTGCCAACAAGCGTGAAGTTAGAAAGATCATGCATGCAGTGAAAGGTTTCGTAGATTATTCGTTGATCAAGACCGAAGATGGCGGGTTCTCTGTCACGGTCTCGAAGAACGAGAAGGCATCCGAAGCCATTACTGCGGCAGCACGTGAATGGCTGCTGGCGAGGAAGGCCAAGGCGCCAAAGGTGATGGCCGGCAAGGTCAGCCTGAGCGTGGTCGCGCCTTGATATTGGGATAGCAGGGTGAGGGGCAAGTCATTTCCCCTCGCTCATCCATCGTTGGGTGCGATCCCCTTGTGGATTGCCGCCAGTCCAGATCGGTTCTGACGAAAGCTGGTAACGGTCCTGGTAGTCTAGTCATACAAAAGGCATTCGAGCGCGTGGGCTGGATTGTGACCGCAACCGCCGCAAGGTCGGCCTGATCTTCTATTCTGTCGCGCTCTCGTCTGGCACAGGTTTGCCCTGCGCCTCGATTCAGATTTCAGCTTGCTTGACCAATTCAGCCTGCGTCTCGCTCCCGTCGCCGCAATTGGACAGGCTGGTCGTATGGAGGAACGCGGCTTAGAGATCGGTGAGCAGTTCACGGCAGCGGCCGAACAGCTTCTCCTTAATCACGCCCTTCGCGCAGCGGCGCTCAACCTTGCTGATGGTATGCCATGCAGAAAAGCGAAAGTTTTCAAGGCGTTCTGCGTTAATCCTGGCTAGCACAATCTCGCATAGGCCCTCGGAGTCCAGTCCCCGGATGGTCGCGCTGGCTGAAAGCCTCCCGCTTTGTGAAACGAGGCGAATATCCTCAGATCCCTGCACGATCTGATAGGCAGGCGAAGGCCAGTCGTTCGGAACGAGCACCTCCCGGCAGGTGGACGGCGCCAGAGAATCGTCCAGCTTCAACAAGAAATTCCGTGTACGAATGATTTATCCACTACCGGTAATCACGCAGCGCCTATTTTCTAACCGGTAATTCACAAAGCGTATGAGAAGCAGCATAGTACCATCAAGAACGGCAATCGACGGGTTCAGCGGAAGGAAGCCCTCGGGCCCGGTGAAGGCCTGCCTTGTCATTCGTATACATGGGAAAAGCTCCGCGGCGTGACCTACGTAATAGATGGTGTTGTAGTGTGCGAGATTGCGGACCTTATTCGGGGCGCGGCGGCTAGGCGCGAGCGCGTTGCATGCATCGAAACCCCGCTGCCGGGTTTCCCCATCCGGGCGGTACAATGCAGCAATGGCGAATTCCTGCTGGAGTTGGATAACTTCATTCGTAAAGAAGAGAGGTCAGGGGTAGCGCCAGTCGGACCGGTCGGGCCAGTGGCTCAGCAAGTCCCCGCCGCAGTATAGATGACTATCCGATCTCAAATAGATGAGTTAGTGAGTAATGTCAGGTTATTGTCACTCGTCGAGAGATGGAGGTTTCCCGCATAGCGGATCACGGTACCGGTAAAGTAGGGGGGTGCCGCCAAGGTCGGCGGGTTGGCTGGCTGAATCCAGTCTCCCTTGTATTCGAGGTCGGTTCCTATGATCCGCCAAGTGGTGTTGAGATTGAGCATTGGAATTCGGTTCCTGTTGCCCGCCAGGGCGTAGCAGGTCTGTTTGTTGAAAGTAACGACGCTGCCCCGTGCACAAAACGTAAAAGTGCTTCAAGGCAGATAATCCATGGTTGTTGCACCGGCCACGATTCTGGAAGAAGCAACAAACGCAAGTGCGAGACCAACTGAAACGAGCGTATCATGAACGCGTCTCATCAGTAGCTTCCGATAACCAGTCTCGAGGTGCCTGCATAAGTTCTGCGGATTCGTCTGGTTGGAATTACAGGGATGTGTCGATGCAACTTCAGCTTGGCAGATGATCGCTTCAATGCGCCTGTAGCCTAAGGTATGAAGCGATCGCTGGACATGATGTTTACGTCGGTAAGGTTCTCGGGCCAGGACTTATAGGCGCTCAGGATGTGATCCGCCCCAGCTTGGCGATGATCCTCTCGTCGGTCTACCAGCCGTGGCCAGCTGATCACCTCGGCCCAGGCCGGAACAGCCCGGCGACCAAGGCCGTCAGCTATGTCATGGCAGGAGACATGATCCTGACTTGGAATCGACTTCGCGAAGTGACCCGGCTTCTCAGTCTGTGTAGGCTCAACAAAATTGGGTCAGTTGAGAGGCTTCAGGGTAATGCCTATTCACGGCATTTCTGATCGAGCAGTATCTGCAGCAGCCTTTCAACGACACGTGGTGCAGAGAAGTCCCGCTTTACTCTTTCGTGACCCGCCAGTCCCAAGTCTGATTGCAGGGTTGGCGAGGAGTGCAGGCGGCTCATTGCCTCGGCAAGTGCCACGCTGTCACCCTCCGGAACCAGAAGCCCATCCGTTCCGTTGCGGATCAGGCGGCCCGGCGCACCTGCTTGGTAGGCGATGACCGGTCGGCGCTGTGCCCATGCCTCGATGACCGTTCTGCCGAATGTCTCCGGTCCACCGGAGTGTGAAACCGAGGTTACGAGAACGGCCACGCTATCCCGGATCAGAGGTCGGGGGTCAGAGACATGATCATGGAGTTCGAAGAGCCTGCTGATACCGCGCGAAGTCGCTACTCCTTCGATTTCGCGCTTAAGTGCGGCGTCGGCACAGCATCCATAAGAGGTTACGTTGATGCCGATCCCTCGCCGGTGGAGTTCGGATACAGCGTTCAGCAGAGAGAGATGTCCTTTCCAGGGATTGACTGTCGCCAGGTGCAGCATTGGACCTGAACCTGTGGAATGCGGGCGAGCATCCTCCTCGATTACTGCCATATCCGGCACGATGTGGATCGACCGTTGATCCGTGGTTTGCGTGGGCAGGTATCCGGGCCGCTCGAGGACAACTTCATGTGGCACGATGATCGCTGCATCTGGCAGTTGCGCAAGCAGGCTGTCAATATCGAGCCATTGAAAGTCCCTGACATAAATGAAGGCCCGCCGATCTATCTGTGGTAGGAGCCTTCGCGCTTGGGCAAGAATCCGGGCGGAGTCATAGGTGTTGACGATAATCACGTCGGGCTGCACCTGTATCCACACGCTCATGAGCGTGAAGGCGGCCTGCGCCAACACCTCTCCGTCCCGGGTATCAACTCGGTAGATCCTCAGGCGGGAATGTCCAACTGCCTCCAGCGCCTCTATGTGGATGCTGGATTCGGCAAGCACATGCACCTCGTAAGTATTCGGGAGATGCGCGACGATGGTTTCAACGCTCCGTTCTGCGCCACCATACCCTGGTGCAGCGGACAGGAAGAGCAATTTGAAGCTAGCTGTCATTGAATGCGCTGGAGTATATTCTTGACGCAGGTTGGAGTAGGCGATTTCGCCATCAGTCAGTTCGCGAGCGGTATGGCTGAGCGTTCATGTCCTGCTATCGGCTGCCCCTCAGCCTCCCGACCAATGCCATAAAGCTCGCGTCGAAAGGTGCGTAAGTCTGTTGTAGCATATCCCGGAAGCGGGGTCTGAGCGGTGCCTTGCGCCAGCGATGAAACCGACTCGGGTCCGCATTTTCTATGAAGGCGGCCAGAGCTGCTGGTTCCGGAAACTGGCGCGCGTCGATGTAACAATCATCGCCTGGCGCAAACTCTGCTACGTTGGGTGCGCCGAGATAGATGGGGATAGTTCCTGCGATGAAAGGCTCAAAGAATTTTTCTGTGACGTAGTCAGGTTCTATCGCGTTCTCGAAGCTCAGGGTGTACCGGAAGTTCCGCATCGCCACGAGCTTGCTCTCGGTTCCACGGTCATCGTCCAGTACTCTGTTTTTCATGAAGCGGCCAAAGGATGCGACCTCCATGTGCTGCATGAGAGCCGCCATGTACTCGCAGCGGTGGCTCTTGTTTACGCCACTGGAAATGAAGGCACAGCAGAGTTCGGACCGGGTGCTTGTGGCAGCGTCCTGATAGCCGGTGAACTGGTCAGGGTGAACATAGGGCGCCCAGATATCTGCCGTCTGACGATAGGAGATCTCGGCATCGAAGAGTCCGCGGAAGGCCGGTTCGAACTGCGAGGGATAGTTGACAGCACTCTCTGCGGTCTCGAGTAGCCAAATCTGGGAGTGGGGTGCATTGCGGCGAAGTTGAACGACATGGTCATGGTAGCCGCGCCCGAGCAGGCTCGGCGCATGGGCGACGACCACGTCCGCCGCGAAAACGCCATCGTAGCCGAAAGAGACCTCGGCGAGACCGTTAAGGCTAAACCACGGCTTCGGGCCTCCAAACCATGGTGCTGAGTAGATGTATGACACTCTCACGATGGAGGGCTCCGGAAGATGAAGGTGTTGAGGTCGTAGTTGCTTGGGGCTGGAGCTGCAATAGCATGTATGGTTTGCTAGATCGCCTCAGACAGTAGCGCCAGACAACCTTAAGAGGATATAGGTTACCATTGTGGAATTCAGTCCCGCCGATGTAATGCGTTGTTGACAGAATGGCGCCGCAGAAATAGCCTAACCTTATTGTAAAGGAGAGAACATGCTTCAGACATCAGTAAACCAGTCCGTTCAAAAGGCGGTACTCGCTCAGATTGCCAAGGGTGGATATCTGTGCCCGTCTATTTCTTCTCTGAAACTCGAGTCAGTTGGCAAGGTCGGCCCGCTCGCGTTTGCTGGGAACGTTCCCTGATAACCGCCTTTCCGCTGCAATAGCGGACATCCCGTTTGCAGCATGACAAATTTGAGCGCTTCTCTGATTGTAAGAGATGAGGAGCGCTTTCTTGCGACTTGTATTGAGTCCTTGCGTGGCCATGTCGATGAGGTCGTGGTCGTAGATACCGGGTCTACAGATAGTACGGTAGAAATTGCTGAGACTGCCGGTGCCCGGGTCTTGCGCTTTGATTGGACGGGTAGCTTTTCTGATGCGAGAAATCATTCACTCGGGGCCTGCCGCGGGAATTGGGTTCTCTATATTGATGCTGATGAGTGCCTGTTTATGCCGCCAGGAGTGGCGCTAGGCGAAGAGATAGATAGGCCCCGCTGGGCGGCAGCCATGGTGAAGTTCCGCCCGAAAACTGGTTATACCCGCTACTGGGAGCACAGACTCTTCCGCCGCGATCCGGAGATCATGTTCGAGGGTAAGATCCACGAAACGCATGTTCATTCTGTCTCCGCATATGCGGCGAGGCGCGGGCTTGAGATTGGCAGGGCCGATGTCCTTATCAATCACTTCGGATACGATGGCGACCAGTCCAGGAAGCACCCGCGCAACCTTCCGCTTCTTCTCGATAGCATCGCTGTCAATCCCGAGCGACCTTATTTCTGGTACCACCTGGCTGAAACCTATGCGGCTCTGGGACAGAGCGGAGAAGCCCTCCAGGCTGGCTTAAGAGGACTGACCGTTGCCGGCGGTAGCGCGAGTGATAAGGAGGCGGCTGATGTCAATCTCCTTGCGCAAGTGGTAGCGAGGCTGCAGATTGATTCAGGTATTGATCCCTCCCCGGTGATCGATCCAGCGCTCCGGCGCTTTCCGGGAGACTACGCAATGATGTTTCTCAAGGCCCGTTGGTTCGTCGTTCATGGTCGCCCGAAGGAGGCTGTCGCACTGCTCGATCATCTCTTATCCATCGATCCGACGATGCTCCCACCCGCACTGATGGCTTTCGATGAACAGATCTTTGGAGTTTTTGCCCGCGAACTCAAGGCAGCGGCGCTCGTGAAACTCGGTGACATTGCAGGTGCTGCCACGTTGATCCGGCAGCCGGCCGAGGAATCGTCCAAGCGGATCTCATGACCGCCGCTCCGAACCTTATCTTAACGCCGAAAGCGATTGTACCGAAAACCCTTAACCTCGTCTATGTTCATCAGCCGAAGAAGCTTTGGCATTCAGACATCGAGGCCATCGCCGAGAAGATGAAGACCATCGCGCCAGAGATTAAAATCATAGGCGTAATGACGGATCAATCAGCGGACGTTATCTCCCCGGCTGACTGGTCGAGGCCCACGCTGACGTTCAGTTTCGGGCGCATCAGACGTTTCATTCCTCCGCGCGGCCCGGTTTATGAGAATCGCTTCGTTTCAAAACTGGACCAGTTCCGGGCATTTCGCAGACTGGGGATCCCAACGCCACATACAGCCCCTTACCAGCACGGCATGGATCTCAATCCAGCTGACTGGGGTCCCTTTGTGATCCTGAAGCCGAGTGACCCAGCGAAAACTTCGAGCGGACTCTATCTGCAGGTTTTCCGTACTGCCGCTCTCAGCGGCCGCCAATTGCCGCACGATCATCCCAGCCGAAGACTGCCAATGCTGGTTCAGCAATGGATCGACACCGGCGACAAGCTGACCGTCTACCGTTGTCTCACGCTGTTCGGCGCTGTACTCTACGGTTCACGCACACAACGGATTGAGGTGCGGCCTCCACTTGATTCACCGGATGACGTTATCGAGGCAATGCCATCAGAGTCGGACCGCGGGCAGAATACGCGTACGCATGACCGTTCACTGCTGGAGTTTGCCTTGCACATGGCAGAGGCCTTTCCCCGGCACCCCATCCTTGGATGTGACATTCTCCGCGAAGACAACACGGGAAGGTTTTACGCACTCGAGGTCAACGCGGGCGGCAATGTGTGGCATTTTTCGTCTCCAAGGACCGCCCGCTGGCGCACATTCGAGCAGACGCACAGTCTCAAGACGGAGTTCTGTTCGTTCGAGATCGCGGCCGAAGTGCTGGCAAAGAAAACCCGCCTTGAGGCGCGTTGAGCCACTGCTATGAAAGAGACGATGTCCTCGAATCGCATCAGTCGTGCTGTGTTCATAACGCCGGTGCTGCCACTTTGGAGCGGCATGGGCCTTGCGATGCGCGCGGCTGTCCAGCTATCGGGCCTTGCCCGGGCCTATGAGGTAACCGTCATCCTCGTACCCGTCATCGTCACAGACAACGGACTACAACGCTTCTCCGCAGACTTCCCGAACACGCCACTCGAAGTGATCGGCGGCCCTGAAGAGGCGGACGCCTACTTCACGATGATCTCCCGGCTGCGCGATCCGGCAGAGCAACTCTTGCATTTCGAGCGCTACGGCAACCCCTCCCTGGCCGCATCCATCACGGGCAAGGTCGTGAGGCAGGTGGCAGCGTGCGTTGAGCGCCGCGGAGCTGGAATGGTGCATGTGTTCCGGAGCTATCTCGCCGCAACGATCGACGATGTGCCAGGCCACATCCTTCGTTCCATCGACCTCGACGAGGACGATGTGACATCCTTCCTTTCCTTGGCCGGCGTCCACGCCGCGTCGGGGCAGTCCCTTGCCGCCCGCTTGGCCATCCTTGAGGCCGCCGCCTTCGACAGGCTGCTCGCGCAGAAACTACGCTCGTTCCGCGCCATCACCCTCGCCAATCAGGAGGACGTGCCGCGCCTGGCATCGCGCCATCCTGGCTTGCCGCTCCGCCCGCTTTCCAATTGCGTATCCGTGCCGCACCTCAACGCGATTACACCAAAGTCTCGTCCGGCGGGCAGGAACATTCTGTTTGTTGGCTCGCTCCGCTATATGCCCAATGTGGACGGCCTGCTGTGGTTCATCCGGAACGTTCTTCCGCGCATCTCTGGCGCGCGGTTGCGCATCGTGGGACATGCGCCGCCGCG
Organism: Aestuariivirga sp.; assembly: GCF_044239095.1. Lineage (GTDB taxonomy): Bacteria > Pseudomonadota > Alphaproteobacteria > Rhizobiales > Aestuariivirgaceae > Aestuariivirga. The sequence continues at coordinate 9,538 of NZ_JBIICB010000011.1, forward strand.
CTCACTGCTTGCGCATGCACGCAAGGGCAGGGTGGAGTTCATGGGCTACGTTGAGGATCTTGCACCTGCCTACCGCGACGCAGCACTGGCCATTGCACCGATGCGCTCGGGCGGCGGTACGCGACTGAAGATCCTGGAAGCGGGTGCGCATGGCGTTCCTGTGGTCGCATGCCCGCAGGCCGCTGCCGGCCTCTGGACGACGGAACCACCCTGGGGCCTGATTGCCGCCAGTGCGCATCGTTTCTCGCTGGCCTGCAGGCACCTGCTGGAGAACCCGCACGAGGCTGTTCGCCTTGGCAGACGTGGCCGCCATGCCGTGCGGCTGCGTCACAGCTGCGAGCACATCAGGGATGAATGGACCAGTTTGTTTCATGAAGTTGAGAAGGAATCAGAGGTATGAGCATTTCCGAAACGGACGTCTTCCAGAAGGCCGAGGGGTTGTCTTTCACGGATATCCCCGACGGCCTTGCCGTCAACGACGCGGATGGGGAAGCGATTCATTTCCTCAATCCTGTCGCCAGCGCTGTTTTCCTTCTCTGCGACGGTGTCCTTGCCGCTGCTGCCATTGCTGCGATCCTCAAGGAGGAGTTCGCGCTCAATGAGGCGCCCATTCGGGATGTGCTCAATTGCCTGGCGGAACTTGAAATCGAATCCATGATCCACAAGGTTGCCTGATGACGGAGAGCGGCATCCCGGGTTTGTCCGCCGCAGAGGAAGACTTCCGGGCCTCGTTTCGCGAGGCAGTGGGTGAGGCTCGTGATGCATCGCTGTCACAGGCAGGCCTCCTGCCCCGGGGGATCGTTATTCCCGCCGGTGGCGCGCGGATGTTCACCTGCGCCTGGGTAGCGGTACGCATGCTGCGTGACTATCTCGGATCGAAGCTTCCGATCCAGATCTGGTACATCGGGCCGGAGGAAATGTCGTCGGCAATGTCCGCCCTGATGGCCAGTCAACAGGTCGAAACGATCGATGCGCGCCAGTACGCTGATGACGGCGTCGAACTGGGCGGCTTCGAGCTCAAATCGCTGGCACTGCTGAAGTGTTCTTTCCGGGAGGTCGTTCTCTTGGACGCGGATAACGTCCCGCTGATCGATCCTGCCGTCCTGTTCGAGGATGCCGCCTTCCTAGAAACTGGAGCCGTCTTTTGGCCGGATCTCGTGTCAATCGCCGCCTCTTCCCGAATCTGGGACTTGTGTGGCGTCAGCTACCGGGCCATGCCTTCCTTCGAAAGCGGGCAGTTGGCGATCGACCGCACGCGACATTATCCCGCGCTCGCCCTTTCCTGGTTCATGAACCGGAACTCCCGGCTCGTCTACCAGCACATCTATGGGGACAAAGACTGCTTCCTGCTGGCTTGGTTGGCGCTTGGTCAGTCTTTTCACTTGGTACGGCATGGCGCCAAGCGGCTGTATGGCTGCATTTGCCAGCACCATCCCGATGGACGGCGCATGTTCCAGCACCGGTGCCAGCGCAAGTGGAAACTGTTCGGGGAGAACCCCGGGATTTCGGGCTTTGCCGCCGAGGAGGCCTGCCTCGGTTATCTCGCAGAACTGAGGACACTCTGGAACGGACGTGTCTTTCGTCCGCCAGCCTGCGACGGCGAAATGCAACTCATCGTAGAGGCCTTAACGGCACAACGCCACTTCCGGCTCGAGACGGTATCGATCGGCGTCGAGCATGTGGAGTTCCATCCCCACAATCTTCTGGTCCGCAATACGGCTCCTGTGGGTACATGGTGGCTGGCGCGTGAGGCCGGGACGGTCGTCCTGGAACTGGGCGATGATCATGTGACACAACGTCAGTTCATGCGCCGGGGCCTTCGGGAATGGCGAAGTACCCCTCCTTACGCTGACACGCAGGAACTTATACTGACCGCCGAGGATGACCCTTCCGCTCTCGCGCCGGAAGGGCACAACACTCAGAGTATCTTCTCGAGTTTTAAAAGCTGGCAACGCAACTACGACAGAGTGAAGGATGCCACGTGAAACTATAGACTGCTTCGCAAGCGAGCCTTCCCCTGCTTCTTGTGCTTACGCCGATGAAGAACACCGCGGCCTTCATCGATAGTTGTTCTGCTAGCCTGCTCCGCCCCGGCCTCCCAAGAGATCTGATTTCCGCCGCGGTTCTCGAAGTCGACAGCACAGACGGCACGCGGAGCGACTGACGGAAAGACTGTCCCGTGTCGATGTGCACTTCCGGCGGATCGGCTTGTACAAACGGAACTACTGCATTGACTTACCGGCCCGCGCAGCCGCACACGGCGGCCACCTGCCAGTTCGATCTCAGTCAGGCCGCCATCCGGAGTCTCCACTCCATCGGAATGGGCGAGTGGGCACACGTCGGTCGATGAATATGACCTTTGGTATGAGACCAGACATGATTCGGCCTTGCTGGGCGGAGACGGATGCAGGCTACATCTCTCGCCCAGATCCGGCTAGGTTTCGGCTGCCGGGGTGGGACATTCAGGCGATCCTGCCGCCAGATCCACTCCACCCGCTTATCGTTGACCACCCAGCCCGACGTGCTGCGCAGAAGAGCTGCCATCTTCCAGTGTCCCAGCCGGCCATGCACCCGGGCCGGGGCCACAAGGCCGTCCGTTAGTTGTTTCTCGTCCTCCCGGCCCCGCGGGATCCTGCGCTGTGTTGAACGGTGCTGGCCGAGTGCCGCAAAGGCCCAGCACTCCGTGATCGACAGAGCCTGCCGGGCTTGCGCGATACACGCCCGGCGCCGCGCGGGGCTCAGCAGTTCCGCTGGCGCTGACCTCCGGTTCCCAATGCCGCCTCCTTCAGAATGAGCTTGTCCAGAGTGAGGTCCGAGACCGCCTTCCGGGGCCTGGCATTCTCAAGCTCCAGTGCCAGCCTCTTCAGCCGCTTCTCCTAGTCCAGCATCACCCCGCGCCACCGGTAACGAGTTACCTCGGTTAACCAAATCTGTCGAACCGCATCAGTTACTGGTGACCCGTGTGAGGCAGCGAGATGGACTTACCGCAGCTTGGCGACGATCTCTTCAGACTTGCGCTTCTTCCTCTGCATGTTCTGATCGTCCTTGAGGCCATGATTCTGAACCCGCTAGCACCGCGTGATGCTGCTGACGTAGCTTAACTCTGAGTTCGCTCATCTTCATGTCTTCATTCTTCACGAACATGATGAAATTCATATTTGTGTTGTTGAATATGACTTCGCCAACACTGCTTATATCCACTGAGGGACTCAAGACGTCTAGAGACTGCAGTTTTTCGAGCAACCGGGAGGTTTGCTGGGCCAGAGACATATCCAGCGCCGCGTAGGTTTCACCCAAGGGGCTCTTGGGCTGGATCGTGGAAATCGCCATGGCCTGGCGCCACATCTCTTTCGAGAGATAATGAAGGGAATGCTCCACATAGCCGCCGACCAGGGCATCGACTGCATCCTCGGCACTCCGGGGCGGATCAGCAATGACGCACTCCCCCGCCTTCAGCACCTCCTCAACCTCGAGCGAGACGATGGCGACGAGCAGGTCGCCCTTGTTGCGGTAGTAGTTGTAGATCGTTCCGGTGGCCACTTCCGCCGCCGTGGCGATTGCTTCCATCTTGACGTCTTCATAGCCCTGTTCGCGGAACAGCCTGCTCGCCGCCTCGATGATGCGGTCGTGCCGGTGGGCTTTCTGCTTCTCCCGGAGGCCTGACATTGCATCAGTGTGCCGGATTTTTGGAATTGACTCAACTTTGTAATTCGTTCAACTTTTCACCAAACAGGGAGAAACGCAAAATGATCAGCCGTCTTACGCGCCGTCTCTTCGGCGCATCTCTTGCTGCTTTGGCTCTTACGGGAACATACGCAACAGCCTCTGCCGCGGACCTCAATGCCCTGGTCTGGTGCGACCATGCTGATCCCAACCTGCTGAAGCCCTTCGAGGATGCCAATGGCATCAAGGTGAATGTGAAGGAGTTCGAGGGCACCGGTGCCGGTCTGGCCCTCGTTGAGCAGTCGCAGCCCGGTGACTGGGACGTGATGGTGATCGACACGGTGGACGTGCGCCGCGGCGTGGAGCGCGGCTTTTTCGAGCCGCTTCCCGAAGACAAGCTACCCATTGCCGACATTTTCCCAGAGGTGCTGATGGACCAGCATTCCAAGATTGACGGGCAGCGCTACGGCATTACTGAGAAATTCGGATACAACACCATCGGCTTCAACAAGTCGAAGGTCGATGCGGCAGACATGGAGTCGCTCTCTGTCCTGACCAACGACAAATACAAGGGCCGCCTGGCGATCTATGACTATTACCTGCCAGTGATGGGCCTCGCCGCCATGTCCATCGGCAAGAAGACCTCCGAACTCACCGAGGCTGACCTTCCGGCGATCAAGGACGTCCTCCTCAAGATGAAGGCCAACGCCAAGGCGGTGACAGACGTGGTCGCCAGCCAGACGGCGCTTGCCACCGGCGAGGCAGACATCCTCGTCGGCGGAGGCGAGTGGGTAACGGCAGGCATTGCCAAGGAGAACCCGGACCTCGACTTCTCGATCCCCAAGGAGGGAGCCGTGCTCTGGTCGCAGTCACTCGCCATGTTCAAGGACTCCACGAACAAGGAAATGGCGCTGAAGTTCATCCAGTATATCCTGAGCCCAGAAGGCCAGGCGCGGCTCGCCACCTCCTCCTGTTATTGGGGCATGCCCGCCAGCAAGACCGCGGCCCTCTCAGACGAGCAGAAGAAGATCCTGCGCTTTGACGAGCAGGCCGGCTTCCTGACGCGCGCGCTAGGCTATCCCGCTCCCTCGGAGGATCTCGACAAGAAGATGCAGGACGTTTGGACCGAAATGATCCAGGCGCAGTGAGCGCATCTTCCGCAACACGGATCGGCTGGGCCAGCGTCACACCGGCATTGCTGTGGACGCTGGTCTTCTTCGTTGTGCCATTTATCGCCATGGGCGTCGTGAGCCTTTACCCCAAAGGCATGGCGGGCATGAGCCTTGCCAACTATACGCAGTTTTTCACCAATCAGAGCTACTGGCGGGCACTCACCAATTCGCTTGAAGTGACGCTTCTGGTTACGTTGCTCTCCGTTCTGCTCGCCTATCCCTTTGCCTGGATTCTCGCCTTCATCGTGCCGGAGCGCTGGCAGCGGCTGGCGCTGATGCTGGCCGTTCTGCCTTTCTGGACCTCCTATGTGGTGCGTTCCTACTCCTGGCTGCTCGTGCTGGCGGAAAAGGGCGTGGTCAATTCCACCCTGGTCAACCTCGGCCTCATCGCTGAACCTTTGCAGATCGCCAATACACGCGCCGCAACGGTGGTGGGGTTCGTGCATTTCTTCGTGATGCTGCTGACGCTCACCATCTATGCCAACCTCAAGCAGCTTTCTCCAAACTACCGCAAGGCGGCTGCAGATCTCGGTGCATCTGGCGTTCAGACTTTCATTCATGTGATCCTGCCGTTGACGCTTCCAGGCATCATGGTGGGTGCCTTCCTTACCTTCGTTTTGGCCATTGGCGATTACATCACGCCGCAGATTCTGGGCGGCAACAACGAGCTTCTCATGCCGCAGCTCATCATGATGCAGATCGGAAGACGGGGTGACTTCGGCTCGGCCTCGGCCCTGTCGCTGATCCTCATGGCCGTCGTCACTCTCGCCTATCTTGCCTGCGCGCGCTGGCTCAAGCTCGAGAGGGCATGATGATGCGGCCGCTCGCCATCCTTTATGCTGCCATGCTCTATGGCTTCATCTTCCTGCCTGTGGCGGTGCTGGTGCTGTTCTCCTTCCAGGGCACGCTGTTCCCCATTCCGCCTTTCAACGGACCCAGCCTGCGCTGGTATGCGGCGGTGCTGGGTGACGCACGGCTCACCTCAGGCCTCGTCAATTCCATTCTCGTCGCGGTCGTCACATCCGCAATCGCCACGTTTCTGGGTTTTCTTGCCGCCTGGGGCCTTGCGCGCTTTCACTTGCCAGCTTCCGCGCTTATGCGGGGCCTCATCACGCTGCCCCTCACCGTCAGCTATCTCATCATCGGAATGGGGCTTCTGATCTTTTTCAACTGGATCGGAATACCAAAATCGCTTGTCGCAGCGGGAATAGGTCATGTGGTCATCAACCTGCCGCTCTGCTTCGCCATCATCTACAGCCAGATGGGCGAGCACCAAGCCAATATTGAGCGCGCGGCGCGCGACCTTGGCGCATCGGAGGCTAAGGTGCTTCTGCTGGTCACTGCCCCAATGATGTGGCCAGCCCTGTTTGCGAGCTTCTTCCTCTCAATGACGTTTTCCTGGGATGAATTCGTGATCTCGTTCCTGCTTACCCGCTTCGACACGACACTCCCCGTGGAGATCTGGAACCTGCTGCGCGCTGGGCTCAACCCCAAGACCAATGCAGTGGGCGCGCTGGTCTTCGGGGTGTCCATCGTGCTTGCTATCATCTTCGAATTTGTTGCACTCCGGAGGCGCGCCGCATGACGGCCCTCGTTTCCATCGAAGACGTCTCCCATAGCTTTGGCGCAACGCGCGTGCTGGAGGCCGTGACGCTCGCACTCGAACAAGACAGCTATACCGTGCTGCTTGGGCCTTCAGGCTCCGGCAAGACCACGCTGCTCTCCATCCTCGGCGGGTTTCTCACCCCAGAACGGGGCCGCGTGCTCATCAAGGGCATGGACTGCACGGGCATGGCGCCGGCCAAGCGCCCAACCGCCACCGTGTTCCAGGACTATGCGCTGTTTCCGCACATGTCGATTGGCGCAAATGTTGGCTTCGGCCTCCGCATGAGGGGAGTTGCCAGGCCAGAGCGCGACGAGAGGGCGCGCGCCATGCTGGACGTGGTGGGGCTGGCCTCTTCATTCGGCAGGAAACCGCATCAGCTGTCCGGCGGCCAGCGCCAGCGCGTGGCCCTTGCCCGAGCCCTCATCGTGGAGCCCGCCGTGCTGTTGCTGGACGAACCGCTAGGGGCCCTCGACCTCAAGCTCCGCCGCCAGATGCAGGACGAGCTCAAGGCCATCCAGAAGCGCGTCGGCACGGCCTTCATACATGTGACGCACGACCAGGAGGAGGCGATGGCGCTTGCCGACCATGTGGTCGTCATGAACCATGGCCGGATCGAAGACCAGGGTACGCCGGAGCGGGTTTACGCAAGGCCTGCCACGCGCTTCACCGCCACCTTCATGGGCGAGAGCACCATCGTTCCGGGGACCGTCTTCAACAGCATGATCGACACCCCGCTCGGCCGCTTTCCCGCGTCCCCCGGCGCCGCCCATGTGGCAATCAGGCCGGAGCATGTCTCCCTTGGTGGGCCCATCCCTGCTGTGGTGACCGATGTGGTCTATCAGGGCAGCTTCAAGCGCGTGACGGCGCGCACCGGACATGTCACCCTGCTGGCAAGACTTCCCGCAGAGACCGCAATCGGCGCCGGACAAGAAGTAACGCTTAGCATCAATGCTGCGCATGCGATCGTACTGAAGGACTGATCTTGATGGAACTCCGCGTCAGCGCAAATGAATGGTATGAGACGATCGCCTTCGCCGATGGCGTGACGCTGATACATGAGCCTTGGATCAAGCCGTTCTACCGCTGCAACATGTGGCATGTGCGGGGGCGGGACAGGGACTTTCTGTTCGATTCCGGGCTCGGCCATGTCAGCCTGCGCGCTCATGTGCCGCTCGTGTCCGGAAAGCCACTCGCTTGCATTGCCAGCCACACGCATTTCGATCACATCGGCTGCCATCATGAATTCGGCGCCTGCTGGGTTCATGCCGCAGAAGCCGCGATCCTCGCCGATCCGCGCAATGAATGGACGCTTGCGGATCGCTATGCGACCGACCAGATGTTCGACCGCCTCCCCGAGGGCTGGGACCAGTCGCGCTATCATGTGAAGCCCGCCACCATTGGCCGTTTGCTGGAACACGGTGATGTCATAGACTTGGGCGACCGCGCCTTCGAAGTCATTCACACGCCCGGCCACTCACCGGGCGGTATCGGTCTTTTCGAGAAGAAGACCGGGATCTTCCTGTCGGGCGACATTGTCTATGACGGGCCTCTGATCGACGATGCTTATCACTCCGCTATCCCGGCCTATGTTGAGACCCTCGAGCGTTTGCGCAGGCTGCCGGTATCAATCGTCCATGGCGGGCATTTTCCAAGCTTTGGCCCTGTGCGCTTCCGCCAGATCATCAGCGAATATCTCGCAGGTCAGAGGAAGTCCGGCTGCCATCTCAGTGGCTGACCGCGCCGGCAGTGCCATTCCGTGCTAAGCCTATTCTTATCACGTTACATAATTCAGTGTGGGTCGCATACGGCAGAACAAGCGCGATTCCGTACTGGGCCTGACTCTGGAGGGTTTCACAAGTCATCGGCGGACTGAAGCGGCGGGCGATCAGTTGAGATCACTGGAGGATTTACGTTCCAACCGTGCCATCGCCCCACCGAAGGCTGGGGTCCCGCTTTCGGTCAGCATGTGCTGCAACAGAAGCGGGATGATAGCTTTCGCTGGCATGGCGGCGAGAATTGGGAGTTGATCACAAAGGACCGCCCGCGGCTCAAGCAGAATGTTTCTGGACTTTCTTCTTCCTCAAGCCATCATGTATACGTCTTGAACAAACCATCAGAGAACAGTTAGTCCAAATATGAAGATGATGTTTCAGATTGCCGATATCTCCGTTGAGGTCTCGGCGGACCAAGAGGTGCTCGGACTCTTCGCACGATATGTAAGCTCGGCTGTCTACGCGATTCCGCCAAAGCGGCATCTCGCCGCCTCGGTTGAAACCACCAGTGCAGGCTATCGTCTTGCCTCAGGCAGAACCGAAATCTCTCCCGACTTCGCAGCCGAGGCGTTATGGCTCGAAGTTGAAGAGACCGTGCGGTATCTCCTGCGGGACTGGCTGCAGATGAGGGGCATCTGTATCGCGGCCGAAGACGGCTGGGTGCTCGTGACGGGAGACGATCAGCGCGCACTTCGACTTGCGGCGGTCGAGGCGATGGACAGCGGACTGCACGTAGCGTCTACCACGGGAGTTTGCCTCAAGGCCGGAGTGGCTCTACCCTATACACTTCCGCTCCACATGATGCACAGCGAGTTGCGGCAGATAGACCCCAGTGGCCTGAGGTTTGCCCAATTCAGTATCTTTCACGATGAGATGGGCTGTAGACGCTGCGTCATTTGTCCGTCAGATTTCGGTAACATGTGGCATGTGCCGGATCTGCCGCTAAGCAGGATCGTCGTTTTGCAGTGGAACGAAGGTGGGAGTGCCCACTCAGGCAGACTACCGGCGCACAGGAGACTCGAGCTTTTCCTGGAGGCTACCCATCTCCCAGACTCGCTAGAGGTCAGGGAGAGAGTAGCCCTTGTTACCCAAGCCAAGCAGCTCGTAGACATGGTCCCGGTTTACAGGCTCCAGGTCGGCCGGCTGCCGGATTTTCCAACGGCACTGTCGGCATATCTGTCGGGCAGCCGGGAACATGCATGATGATGACGTCCTGCGCCACCCATGGCTGATAGAATTGGAGGAGGTTGCGATTCCGCTTTTCGTCCCCGTGCTTTCCAAAGTTCCTGACTGGATTGAGAAAGCATGGCTGCGATGAGCGGCAGAGATTGGATGCGCTTTGCCATTCCTCGCCGCCGTGATTTGCATTCTCTCTCTCTTGTTGGTGCGAAGCCCTCTCGTCCTATCCATTTTTCGACCCCGAGCCTGAAATCCCCCGTGTCAAGCTGGGATGAGTGTCCACGGCAGCGTAGAATGAGAGCGCCGTCTTCCGGGATGCACGCCCAGGGTCTGCATGCTGGAAAGGCTGGCATTGTCCCGTTGAAATTCAATCTGAAAGAATCGTCATGGGCAGCGACACTATGGTCCAGAGGGAAACACCCATCGAACCCCCGGGAACTCCTCAGATCGAGTTCCATTTCAGCAGACAGGACGGAAATGCTTGAACGCGCACCGGACCGCCAGTCTTGACGATGCCTTCTCAAAAACGGGGGAATGGCGAGCGCTCACTCTTCCGGATTTGCCAACATGTGCAACAGCGGCCTGTCAACCGCCAGCCTCCTGCGAGCGTGGCTGATTGGCCGCTGTCCCTTTTGACTTCGTCATGCAACTGAAGCAAAGCTGGCCTGGTATTTCACTGCTGAATGGCCAGCCTTTACTTCGCCGATAACGTATCTTCCTTAGCTGGTCCTGCCCCGCGCCTGCCTCAGACGAGGAGCGTCTTCGCTATGGAAGCACCCAGCGTGTATTTCGGGTCCACCATGTTGCCGAGCCGCACCTTGCCTGCTTGGGTGAGCAGCATGTATGCGTCGAGCTCGGTGAAGCCGTAGTCCTGGGCCATCCAGCGAACGAGTTCGCGGTATGCGATGCGCGCGGCGTCTTCCATGGGGCGGCCCGAGCCGATGGTCATGATGCGCTCGGCGTTCTCGAGACGGGCCCATTTGAAGGTCCAGCCCTTGATGAGATCGACTTGAACGGTGGTGACGGTCGGGTGCTCGATCGCCACACCGCAGAGCTCGCCATCGCCCTGTGCCGCGTGGCAGTCACCGAGGTACAGGAGTGCGCCCGGGGCGTTGACAGGGAGATAGATGACGGCGCCGGGGGCGACGTCGGGTAAGTCCATGTTGCCGCCGTAGTAATCGGGCTGGAGCGAGGTGATGGCCTCAATCTCGGGTGAGGTGCCGATGGTGCCGATGAAGGGTTCGTAGGGCAGCGTGATCTTGTCGTTCCACTTCACACCCGTGACTGGATCGACATGGACCTTCTTTACGATTTCCGGCAGCGGCGCGTTCAGCATCGCCGTTTCACCGGTGCCGACGAGGCCGCCGAATTCCGGGATGAGGCAGGTCGTGCCGGCGGGCTGCGGCCCACGCGGCCGGATTTCCTTGATATAGACCGCGAGGCAATCGCCCTTCTCGGCGCCGTTCACATAGATCGGGCCGTTCTGAGGGTTGAGATAGGGAAAGTTCAGGATCTGGCTTGGCACATCCTTTTCGCTCTTGATCTGACCCTCGAAGGCGTCATGCGTCTCGACCGAGATCTGCGCGCCGGGATCGACACTCAGCACGGGCTTCGCATAGGGGCCGTAGACATAATGATACTTGCCCTGATCGGCCTCTGTCATGTTGTAGGTCTTGGTGACCTTACCCTTCGCAAGAGCCTTGCGCGACATGATCGAGTGTTCCAGCCAACCCATTTTCGTCTCCCTTTTCTCTTGCAACGAAGCCATTACACGGCGAGATATTTCCGGATTGTTTGCCGGTTGTCCAGTTCATGCAGATTGAGTTCCGCCACGATGCGGCCCTTGTCCATCACGTAGCAGCGCTGCGCGATGGCGCGGATCAGATCCAGATTCTGCTCGACGAAGACGATGGTAATACCCGTCCTGCGGTTGAAGTCCACGATGATGCGGCCGATTTCCTGCACGATCGAGGGCTGGATCCCCTCTGACGGTTCATCGAGCAGGATCATCTTTGGTCCGCCAATCAGCACACGGCCGATGGCAAGCTGCTGCTGCTGGCCGCCGGACATGGTGCCGGCACTCTGCGCGGCGCGCTCCTTCAGGATGGGGAAGAGCTCGTAAACCTTGTCATAGGCAGAAGGCTCGGCACGGCCGCACATGGCCTCGCCCACCTGCAGGTTTTCCCTCACCGTCATGCGCGGGAAGACGTCGCGGCCCTGCGGCACATAGCCGATGCCGAGCTTGGCGCGGCGGTAAGCCTCGAGCTGGCCGATGGAGCGGCCACCAAAGCTGATCTCGCCCGACATGGTGCCGATGAGTCCAATGAGCGTCTTCATCAGCGTCGACTTGCCCACCCCATTGCGGCCGATGACGGCAACGATCTCGCCCTCGCGCACGCTGAGGTTCACGCCCTGCAGCACGGGTTTTCCGCCGTAGCCGGCGCGCAGGTCCTTAACGTCCAGAATGGTGTCAGCCATGATGCTCACCGAGATAGATGGCGGCGACGCGCTCGTCGGCGACGATCTGGTCGATCGTGCCTTCCGCGAAGACGCGGCCGAAATGCAGGACTGTGACCCGGTGGGCCACCTGGCGCACGAAGTTCATGTCATGCTCCACGGCAAGCACCGACATGCCTTCGGCATTGAGCTGCTTGACGATCTCGCCCGTGGCGTAAGTCTCCTCCGGCGACATGCCCGCCGTTGGCTCGTCCAGCAGCAGAAGCCTGGGCTTGAGGCTGATGGCCATGCCGATCTCCAGCCATTGCTTGAGGCCGTGGCTCAGGAAACCCGCCTGCTGGCTCGCCACTGGCTCCAGCTTGAGGAAGTTCAGCACCCCATCCACCTCGCGGTCCAGCACGGCGGGCGAGACATGGTGCTGCAGCGCGATCTCCAGGTTCTGGCGCACGCTGAGTGCCGCGAAGATACCGGGCACCTGGAACTTGACGCTCATGCCGCGGCGGATGCGCTCGAAGGGTTTGAGCGCGGTGATGTCCTGATCGGCGAAGAAGATCTGCCCGCTCGAGGGGCGGTGCTCGCCCAGCACAAGGCGGAAGAAGGTGCTCTTGCCCGCGCCATTGGGGCCGATAAGGCAGTGGATCTCGCCGGGTTTCACCGTGAAGTTGACGTCTGCCGTGACGTGCAGGCCGCCGAAATGCTTGTTGAGGTTTCGCGTTTCAAGAAGTGACATGGGCCTAGTCCCCGTTCCGGAGGAGGGAGCCTAGCCAGCCGCCCAGCGTGCCGATGAGGCCGCGCGGCGCCACCAGCACGGTGACGACTAACAGGAGCCCCATGACGATCAGCGCATATTGGCTGCCGTAAATGGTGAGTGCCTGGAACACCGAGAGCACGAGCAATGTGCCGATGAGTGTCGCCGTCAGATCCGCCCGGCCGCCGACCGCCACCCAGATGATGGGCAGTGCTGCCGCCGTAATGCCCATGGTGGAGGGCGTGATGTACTGGCCCCAGCTGGTGTAGAGAACGCCGCTCAGGCCCGCCAGCGAGGAGCCGATAATGAAGGCGGCGAGTTGGTACTTGCGGATGTCGTAGCCCAGCATTTCTGCGCGTTCAGGGTTCTCGCGCAGCGCCACGAGCACGTTGCCGAAGCGTGAGTTCACCAATATGCGAAGGCCCAGATAGACGAGGATGACGAGCCCCAGCACCACATAATAGAGCGTCACGTCCGGATAAAGCTCGATGTCGCCGCCGAACCACGGGATGGTGAGGCCGGGCATGCCACTCATGCCGTTGAAGCCGTTGAGGCGGGCTGAGCCTACCGCCCATTCCGGACCCGCCGTCTGCGCCATGAAGCGCTCCAGCGCCAGCGTCACCGAGAGCGTGACGATCCCAAGGAACACGCCGCTGATGCGGCCGAAGAACAGGAAGTAGCCCAGCACCGCCGCGAAGACCGCGGCGATCAGCACGGCGACAATCACCGCGGCGATGCCAAGGCCATAGGCCGCGCCGAAATTGATGGTGAGGATGCCGTAGCTGTAGCCCGCCACGCCGAAGAAGGCCGTCTGCCCGAAGGAGAGCGAGCCGCCGTAGCCCCAGATGAGGCTGAGGCCCAAGGCCATGAAGGTCCAGTTCAGGAAGTAGACACTGTTGCCGACGGTGTAGCCGTCGCTGGTCAGCGGATAGACGACAGCCGCCAGCAGGACGACGATGAAGCCAGCCCAGAACAGCTTGCCGCGGCCCATCGTCTGCGGGCCCTCGAGGTGTTTGAAGATACGCGCGAGTGCCATTCTCAGGTCCTGTCCTTCAGGATGAAGCCGGTGATGCCCTTGGGCAGCAGCCGGATGACGATGATGACGGCGATGAGCAGGCCGATCTGCCCGAAGAGCTGGCCTTGCCAGGAGGTGAGCCCCGCCTTGATGACGGCAAGCAGTGCCGCCGCGGGTGCGGTGCCGAGGAAGACATCCGCCCCGCCGACGACGACGGTGACGAAGGCCTCCATGATGAAGGTGGAGCCCATGGTGGGAACGAGCGTCATGGTCGGCGCGTAGAGCCCGCCGGTGAGGCCAGCGAGTGCTGCGCCAATGCCGAAGGTGAGGGCATAGACCTTGCGCGTGTCGACCCCGAGCGCATTCGCCATTTGTGGCACCTGTATGGTGGCGCGGGCGAGCACGCCAAAGCGCGTCTTGTTGAACACGAGATAGAGCAGCACCAGCACGAGGACGGCGGCGGCGATCAGCACCAGCCGGTAATAGGAATAGGACAGCCCGCCGACGCTGAAACTGCCGAGCGGCGTTCCCACACCCTGCATGGTGGGCCCGAAGAGAATGAGCGTGCCTTGTGAGGCGATGAGGCTGACGCCCCAGGTGGCAAGGATCGAATCGAGCGGGCGCGTGTAGAGCTTCTGCACCACCAGCCGTTCGAGAATGATGCCGACGACGCCGGCAAACAGGCTGCCGCAAAGAATGGCCAGCGGAAGCGGAACGCCCGCGCGCACAGCGAAGACCGTGACATAGGCGCCGCACATGATGAATTCGCCATGGGCGAGGTTGATCACCCCCATCATGCCGAAGATCACCGCCAGCCCGCAGGCCGCCAGCACGAGGAATGCGAAGGCATCCCCGAACTGGTAAAGCGATGCGAACACGAAACTCAGCAATTCCATCCGCCGTTTCCCCCGCTGCGCGGCCTTGCCCCTTGTAGCGGGGCCTTGATTATTGAGCTTGGGGCCTGCCCGAAGGCCAGCCGTACCGGATAGGAGGGGCGGCACATGCCGCCCCTCCCGATGTCAAACGCCGATCAGGGCTTCGGCGGGGGATTCGAGGGCGTATACTGCTCGCTCGGGTCGTTCTTGGTCAGGTCGCAGCCGGCATCACCCAGCCAATAGGGCTTGATGTCCGTCCACACCTTCGGGAACTCGATCTTGTGTTCCTCGGTTACGCGGGCGAGGAAGATCGTGTGCGACATGTGCTGGCTCTTCGGATCAAGGCAAACCTTGCCCGAGGGACCGTCGAAGCAGACATCGCCCTGGCCCAGAACCTTGAGCAGGTCGGCACGGTTGGTGGAGCCATTGGCGCGCTCGACCAGCTGCTTGTACAGGTTTATGGCGATATAGGAGTTCGCCGCTTCCTGGTTCACATAGGGCTCATCCGGATACTTGGCCTTGAACTTGGCCAGGAACGCCTTGCCCTCGGGGGTGTCGACTTCCTCGATGTAGTTCGTCGTCACATACATGTTGGCGAGGCTCGGCGGCTTGAAGCGCTTGTGCTCATAGCCCTGGCCGACGTTCACCGAGGAGGCCATCGGCAGGCCCACGTTGGCGGAAGCTGCCTGCTCATAATAGGAGGCCTGAGCGGCACCCACCAGCAGCGTCACCACGAAGGAGGGCTTCGCCGTCTGGATGTTCTGGATGGTCTGCGAGAACTGCGAGACGCCGAGCGGGATGAACTCTTCACCCACCATGGTGCCGCCATTCTCCTTCACGATGTTGCGCACCCACTCAGCCGAGATCTGGCCGAAGTTGTAGTCCGCGGCGATCGTGTAGACGTTCTTGCCGTACTTCTCCATCATCCAGGGGATGAGGGTGGAGAACTGCTGCTCCGGCACCGCACCCGTCACGATCATGTTGGCGTCGCAAACGCCGCCTTCATACTGGTTGTTGTAGAAGGCCAGACCGTCGAACTGGTTGACGATCGGGCGGTAGGCC
Source organism: Aestuariivirga sp. (assembly GCF_044239095.1). Taxonomy (GTDB): domain Bacteria; phylum Pseudomonadota; class Alphaproteobacteria; order Rhizobiales; family Aestuariivirgaceae; genus Aestuariivirga. The sequence continues at coordinate 25,087 of NZ_JBIICB010000011.1, forward strand.
TCGCGCGAGGCGGACGAGAAGCCAGCGAAGACGACGTCAACCTTGTCCTTCTGGAGCACGCGGCGCATGAACTCCTGATAGCGGTTGTTGTCGGACTGCGTGTCATAGACCACGAGTTCGATCGGGCGGCCGGCAATGCCGCCGGCCTTGTTGATCTCCTCGGCCGCCAGTTCGATCGCGTGCACCTTGCCGATGGTCGCGGCGGCGAAGTCGCCGGACTGGTCCTCGAGCACGCCGATCTTGATCGGGTCGGCCGCCAAGGCCGCCGATGCTGCCGCCGCTGCGCCCGCAAAGGCCGCTGCGCGGATTAGGTTCTGAAACATTCTAGCCATGTCTTCACTTTCCTCCGTGTTTGGTTTTCTCAGGATTGGTCGTTCCCTGCTCCTGCACCACCTGCTCATGCGCGCCAGGGAGCGCGCGCATGAATTGTTCGCAGTAATCCTCGACGCTGAGGCGCTGGCGCATGCTTTCACGGCGCAGCCTGTCATAGGCTGCGTCCTCGTCGCAGTCGGCCGCCTTCATGACGGCGACGATTGCTTTCATCAGGTAGCGGCGGCCGGACCGTCGGCGCTCGTGCTCCTCGATGTCGAGGGCCATTGTGCGGCGCTGCCGGAAGGCATTGATGCCGACGAACAGCGCGGAATAGACGGAACCGCCATAGATAGGCTTGCGCAGCGTGGCCGTTGCGCCCAGCCGCATGATGGCCTTGAGGCGGCTTGGCGCCTCGACGCCGATCAGCCCGATCACCGGAATGCGGGGCAGGCGCTCCTGCCCAAGTCCCTCGACCGCGAGATTGAGGTCTGCGTCGATGAACAGCACGGATTGCTCGCTGGCAAGCGCATCCTCCCCGAGGTGGACGATGCCGCCATTGACGGCCGGATAGTTGATGCAAAGACCAAGCTTCGCGAGGCTTCCATCGAGTTGGGACATGTCGCCCGGCGCTTCGCTCACGACATGGGCGCGATAGCCGAGAAAGTTTTGAATGATGCGGGACTCGGTCATTGCACGAGTCTCAGTTTTGAAATCTGCGGAACGGCTGCATAGCGAGGTGTGGTCTGCACGAGATAGGGATCCGGGCGCACCGGCTGGCTGGCGGCATAGACGACATCGAACTCGCCCTCGGCGTTGGAGCGGCCGATCCGCGGGGTGAGATATGCGTGGTTGGTCTGGCCGTCGATGTGAACGGAGCCCTGCGGCGCTTCGATGCGCTGCAGCGCCACGGCTTGGCGGACGGCATTCACATCGTCCGTGCCCGCCTTGGCAATGGCGGCGGCGAGCAGCCGGACGGCGATGTAGGCTGCCTCGGCATCTGCCGAGACGCTTGGGCCACCCGGAAACATCTTCCGGTAAGCCGCCACGAATTGCTGGTTGGCCCGGCTCGCGATCCGCGAGAAATAGACGCTTGAGCTGAGGTGCCCATCCATTGCGTCCGGGCCGATCTCCAGGAGCTCGGGTTCGGACAGGCTGCAACTGGCGATCGGGATGGCGCTGGATTGATCGAGGCCGGCATCCTTGCAGGCTGCCCGCAGATCACGGAAGAACGTATAGGCGCTGGTTCCGATGAGCGTGTTGAAAACGAAATCGGGCCGCGCCTCGAGGATGGCTCTGATCACCTTTTCGTGATCCTTTTCGCCAACTGCCAGGTAACGCTCGCCCAGGACCGTACCTCCGGAGGCCGTGAGGCCCTCCCGGAGAATCCGGTTGTTCTCCCATGCCCAGATGTAGTTTGAGCCCACGCAATAGGCACGCTTGCCGACGTTGTTCAGCAGATACTGGATCAGTGGAATGATGTGCTGGTTTGGCGCGGCGCCGCTGTAAATGACGTTGTTCGAACTCTCAAAGCCCTCGTAGTGCGAAGGGTACCAGAGCAGCGCGTCATGCTTCTCGAAATGCGGGATCACATCCTTCCGGCTCGAGGATGTATAGCAGCCAACGACGTGACGGATGCCGTGGCCGAGAAGGGTAGCGCTCAGTTCAGGATAGCGGGCCGGTTCGCCGGCGGGATCGGCTAGAACCGGTTCAAGGCTGATATCCAGTGCGCCCGACTGACGGATCTCTTCGAAGGCAAGCATCGCCCCATTGCGCATCGACCGGGATACGGTGCCATAAGGACCGCTGTCGGACAACAACACGCCAATGCGATAGCTCTTCGCAGTCATGGATTCTCCCAAACACGAACATAGGCCCGCCGGTCTTCACCGAAGGCGCCGTTGCCAAGTATTCCGAATGTGAGGATCGCGATAAAGCGGGCGCCATTGCCCTCGCTCGTCCCCAATAGAATTCGGAAAGCTCCGGATTGTCAAGAAAACACTGACACTGCCGCAAACACAGGCAATCGCTGATCTAAAACTGTACGCGGTCCTGTCTGGGCGCCCCGAGGCTCAGCGGCTGGCGGCACGGGAAACGGCAAGAAGGCGAACCGCGGACCAAGGCTCTGGGCGGTAACCGCCGGTCCGTCCGCACTGAGGTGTGCCATGACGCCGTGCTGGATGCGTTGGCTCCGGCCAAGGGCGCCGTCATTTAGGAGGTGCCGCAGGGACTGGCTTGAAGGGGGAGGTCGATCTTGAGCCTGAGCATGATTTTTTGGCAAAAGTGGTTTTCATTTTTGCGGACAATACCCCACTGTCCGCCGAGGGGTTTCGAACTTCATCCAAATCCAGCAGTAATCTTTTCACTGATTTGCGGGTGAAGAGGATTGCATTTAAGCCCCTGTCCCTCCGCCACCAAGTGGTGTCAAGTAATTGAAATCGTACATTTCTTGAAAATCGCTTCCACCTTTCAAGAGCATCTCACGCTATGTCTTTCTCTTCGTAATGTCCTTGAAGCCGCAAAGGTGAAGATGCCGGGCTCAAGGACAACCAAACACAGATCAGCAAGAGTTCCTGATTTGTTCAGTTTGTGCTGGGCAGGTTTCGGCCAGGGAAATGACGTAAAGCGGCCAGACTGGATGGTGACCTGTGCGATGGCCATTTTTCCCTTCCACGGGTGACGGCTTGCCAATTTGAGATTCATAAAGCCTGCACTTTGCTCCCTCGATCATCCATGGCGCTCACAGCTGCCCGCCAACGCTCACACGCGAGCCACCTCTCCATGCATGGCGCCGCGACTTTGCGAAGCTGCTTTCTGGCGGGTGCGACTCGCACTGTACTCGCCTGATCGAAGTGCTGAGTCAGCAAAGATTCTCGCCGTTCTGTCTTCAGAAGAACGAGCGCAAATCAATTTTTGTTGTTTTATGTAACCATAGGGTGTCGACTAGATTGATTGATATGCAGCTCTGACCAGTTTAGGTTTAACAAACTGCGATCACTTCCCCAACTCCCTGGGGGATCAGTGCAAAGCTGGAGTGGATTTGAGTTGGAGAGAATTCGATGAAGACGCTTCGCTCGACACTGCTCACAGTCGCACTGGCAGCATTTACCTTCGGTGTCGGACTGTTCACCTCAGGAGCGCAGATGTCAGCTGCGTGGGCATCAACGACGAAGCCCAATGTGCTTCTGGTCGTGACTGACGACATCGGCATAGATCAGATAAGGACCTTCGGTTATGGCGGGCTTTCTGCGCCTGAAACTCCGACCCTGCAGTCAATCGCTGAGTCCGGTCTATCGTTCACGAACGCATGGACAATGCCAGCCTGCTCAACCGCGCGCGGTGTGCTCTATACAGGGCGCTACCCGTTCCGGACAAACATGCAGGCAGCCCTTGGTCCCTCTGATCTCGCCAATTCGATGATCTCGCCTTACGAGAACACGCTGCCCAAGCTCATGTCGAAGGTTGGTTACGCGACAGCGCTGTTCGGCAAATTCCACATCGGCCTTCAGGGCAATAACCCCTATGGACTTGGGATGGCGCATGCTCTGGGCTGGGATTACTTTAACGGCTGGCTCGATGACTCGGGAGACCCGGAGACGATTGACACCACGGCAGGCGGTGTTGGGCCAGTTGGGACTTATGTTCAAGGCTATGTGCCTGGCAGCCGCAATGGAGGGGCTGACTGGGGGGCGTGCTATGCTGCTTCAGGCCACTGCAAGAGACTGTCGTCAGCGCCACTCGCCAAGAATCCCGCTGGTCGCGCGTGCCGCGATTCTGGCGGTATCTTCGTTCCGCATGCGGTGTGCAGCCCAAGGGGTGCCGCCGGACTGGATTTCTCAACATTGAGCGCACACTACGTATCGCCGCTGGTCATAAATGACGGTGGCCAAGTCTATGAGGTCCCACCTACGGACACACGGGCGCGTACTTTCCGTAACGTTCAACAGACGGATGCGGCCATCTCATGGATCAGAACGCAGCAGGCGCGCGGTAAGCGATGGTTCGCCACAGTGGCGCTAGCGTCCGTCCATACGCCGATGCAAGCTCCACCAATATCAACGCTGCCAGTTGGCGCGGCGGACAGCAATGGCTTGGACCCTGCCTCTCTGCTGGATGGTATCGTGCTCGCCAATCAGATGATCCAGGGAATGGATTCGGAACTTGAGCGCTTGTTGCTAAGAACCGGACTGGCCAGAAAAAGACAGGGAAAGCTCTTACTGTCGGCTGCATCTGCCAACACGATAATCATCTATGTGAATGACAACGGCTCACTCGGCACGCAGGTTCGTTTGCCCTTCGATGGCACGCGCTCAAAGGGGACAGCGTATCAGACTGGCGTGTGGACGCCAATGCTGGTCGCGGGGCCCATCGTGAAAACGCCTGGTGGTGAGGTGACTGCCATGGTCAATATCGCGGATCTTTATGAGCTCGTGGCGACACTGGGTGGGGCAGATGTGCGTAAAAGCAATCCACGCAAGGTGGACTCGGAGCCGATGCTTCCTTATTTCAAGAATGTCAACACACCGAGCATCCGCAAGCGTGACTTTACACTGATTGGCCCTAACAGTCAGGCGAATGGCAGTATTAATGGTCCCTGCCAGTTCACAAGCTCTTGTTCCCATATCCCGGTGACAAAGAGCGTCTGCGAGGATAACGGCGGAATATGGTTCGGCGAGGGCGCCACAGGGACTTATCCTGGCGCCAACGGTGATCCCTATCCAATCCCTCTTGTTGCTTTCACCCACTGCTGCGAGGTGCAGCAGTGGGTCAATTCGATTGGTGGATCGCCCGTCAAAGTGCAACCGCTCACTTCGATTGGCGTCCGTGATGTTAGCGGCTTCAAGCTCGTTCGGAACCTGAAGAAGGACTACATTGGAGATGCTTGTGTCGACACAAGTGTTGATGAACTGTATGTCGTCAATCAGAATGTACCTATTCCCCTGCTAGACCGGGAGGAGCTGCTTATCCAAGAAGAGTATTCTGAATTACAGCAGACCAAGTATAATGAGCTCTCCGCCTATATGAATGAGGTCCTCGCATCTGAACCCGATTGCCCCGGGGACGGAAATGATGATGGCGTGGTGAATGCCGCGGACCTTCTGAATTTTGAGCGGTTGCGCTGGATGACAAGCGGTTCCAGTTGGTATGACGCCAATCAGGATGGTTACACCAATCTCACTGATCGCCAGATCATCTTTCAAAACCTTGGGCGCATCTGCAAGTGAGCGGCCCAAAAAGTAACTTGCCACGAAAACTGTGGTCGAGACTGAAATTCAAATTCCAAATGCAGGAACGATACTCATGCTGAGACGGATGGTTGGAATGCTTGCCTCGGTCATCGCCGGTCTGATTGGTTTAGATGTGCTGCCGGCCATGTCCGCCGCGAAACCAAACATCTTGTTCGTTGTCATGGATGACGTTGGCATAGACCAGTTGGAGCTGTTCGGATACGGCGGTGTGGGTTTCGGACCGTTGGCCCCGCCAAAGACACCTACTCTTGATGAAATCGCCCAGAGAGGCGTGCGGTTCGCCAATACCATGGCTTCGCCCGAATGCTCACCGAGCCGTGTCAGCTTCTTCACGGGGCGCTACCCGCTGCGCCATAACGTTATGGCTGCGATTCTGCCGCCTGACCTGGCCGCCTCACAACTGTCACCGTACGAAACGACCACGCCAAACATCCTCCGGAAAGCGGGATACACAAGCGCGTTGTTCGGAAAGTCGCATTTCACCAATGCGCCGACATACCCCCAGGTTCCGTCAACTGATCCTTATCAGGGCACCGCGGTTACCCAGCTCGGCTGGGATTACTTCAAGGGCTGGTATGACGGTGGCCCGAGCGACATCGATACAACTGCTGGCGGCATCGCAGCGGCGGGGACCTATAAGTGCGGCTATGTGCCAACCAAGCGTGCTGATCCCGTCAACGGCGCAGATAGTGGCGCTTGCTACAAGGCGGACAATTCATGCGTCAACATGAGTATTGGAACCGGGGCTGTTGCGCCTGGGCTGTCTTGTCTCGCGTCTGGCGGCATCCTACAGCCTAGCGTGTCCTGCGAAACACCGCCTGGCAACCTGAATTTCAACCAGCAGAACGGCTACTACGTCAGCGAACTGGTGGAAAATCCAGGCCAAGGGCAGCCTGCTGTGAAGAAGAGCCCAGCTGATCCGGCCAGCCGTGGATACCGGACCACGCTTGAGGCTGACTTTGCGATCGACTGGATCAAGAAGCAGCCCAAGAACAAGCCGTGGATGGTCACGGTGGCCTTCTCTGCTGCTCACACACCGTACCAGCCGGCTGCACCGGGGCTTGCTTACAATAAGTCAACGACACTTGGGAACGATTGCGCAGATAGCGCAACCGAATCCCGCGCTCTGATGACGCAAATGATTGAGGGTGTTGACCGGGAACTGAAGCGCATTCTGATCGAGACCGGAATTGCGCGGAAGGGGTGGAATGGATCTCTTGTCTACAACAGCAAAACGGCAAACACCGTCGTGGTGGTGGTTGCGGACAACGGCAGCTTCGCCAATAACGTACGGCTGCCCTTCGATGCAGCTCATTCCAAGGGAACTGTCTATCAGACAGGCGTATGGGTGCCCCTGATCGTGGCAGGGCCAATGGTGAAATCGCCCAACCGGACGGTGCGTTCGATGGTCAACATCGTCGATCTCTTCCAGCTTTTCGGCGACGTGGCGGGTGTCGATGTCAGAAAGGCTGTGCCAGCCACTCATGGGCTCGATTCAAAGCCCTTGCTTCCCTATCTCGTCAATCCCCGGCAAGACGCCTCGCCGATCCGGACGACGAACTTCACGCAGTATGGCTCGAACACCCGGTCTACCAGTCATGTCGACGGAGCCTGTGTGGTCAACTCCATCAACACATGCACAACTCTCTTTCCGACGAAGGATCTTTGTGAGGACGGGTATGGTGGCACTTGGTATGGAGAGGGAACCGATGTTGATATTCCTGAACCCTACAAAAGCGGAAGCGGTCTGACGACGTGCTGCCAAGTAAATCAGTACCTCAACTCAGTCAGTCAGCCGTTAGTTGCGCTCCTGCCTAACAATTCCTATGGAATGCGCAACCAGAGCTATAAGCTTATTCGCCAGACCGTTACCAACATCGATCTGGAGGGTGATTCAACACTCACCGCGGATGGCGCGAACTGTGCCGTTGAGACGACTGACGAGTTTTACCGGATCGACGAGAAGCCTCGCAACCCGAGACTTGATCGGCCCACCGGCGACAGCGCCAATAACCTTCTGCCACCGGGCACCGAAGCCGGAGCAGGCAGCACCGCTCTCTCAAGCCCTGCCCGAGAAAACTATGACGCGCTCGACCAGGCGCTGAACGATACACTCAATTCGCAGAAAGCATGCCCTGGGGACGCAAATCTTGATGCTCTGGTGAACCAAGCCGACGTGCAGAACCAGGCTGACTGGATCACAATCACCAACGGCGCATCGACGTGGTGGGACCTGGACGGCGACGGCTACACTGACGATGATGATGCGCAAGCGCTTTTCGATCTGACTGCGAACCCGAATTGCGATCTTGGGCAGGGGCAGTATCGCTAGCACATGTTCTGTTCTACTTGCCAACTCGCTGTTGAAAGTAGCGAGAATTACTACCATTGGAAGTAAAGAGCGTTTTGCCTCTCACAGACCAATGAGAGCGAGGGGCAGGTAGGAACTGTGTTCACGGAGATGATTTACGAGACATGACCTGCGACTGTGCCACCGCTTTGCGGCGGGAAGTGGTGAGGCATAGATATGTTTGGTCTCGGGATCATTAAGGAAGACCCGGCTGCCACAGACCTTAGGTTGTCTACGGCAGCCGGAACTCACATTCACAGATAAGACACATAGGGAAAGACTTATTTCAACTGAGTCCAGTGCGCATGCCGCCTGAAGAGTAGGCGGCTACTCGCTTGATCCGCTTCTCTTCTATGTATCTTGAGTGGCGACGTCTGGATCCTGCCATAAAGAAGCTGCGACGAACCGAAGACTATCATCGTCTACTGTGAAATAGAATTCTCACTAAATTAACTATCATCACACAGCGACACATGGCGCGTCTGTTTTGAAGCAAATTTGAAGTGCAGAAAATTAACTCTCGTGGGAGCAGTTTGTCATCTGCGCTGCAGTCTCCGGAGAGTGTCGCCCCATGGGCATTCTGGCAGGCCAGTGCGGAACAGAGTGATTGGGACTGAGGACGTTAGCCGAATAAAGCGATCGTGAAGCCCAGTTTCCGGAAGACGATCGTCAATGGCGCTGGGTTCGGAATGCCTTTGGCTACGCTGGGTTCTCTCTGGCCGTAGCCGCAGCTGTTTGGAATAGCGGTGTGGAGCGTAGAGTATGCTTTTGATTGTGATTTTTGACGCTCTTCGTAAGGGTCACGTTTCAGCCCGCTTTTCTGTTTGGCATAACGCAAGTGCCCGGCGCGGCAGCCCACGGGGGAGGCTGGCCGCATTGTCAGATATCGCGGTACGATCTGTTTACTTCGTCGTGATGGGCTCAACTGGGTCACGATCAGCCGTCATTGGGGACGACACCCTTGGTTTGCCAGCGTTTGGCGGGCAAGTGGCGAGAGGAGGATGAATTGTCTTCAACTTGCCAGCAGACTGTGAGCCACTGGGCGGATAGCTTTCTCGCTCCGCGCAGATGTTTCTTGTTATACGTGCTGCTGTGTGCCGCCAGCGTTCTGCTTGCATCCTGCAACAATCCGCCATCCGCCCAGCTTGAAAGCGTTGACCAGGTAGACATGACGGCGAAAACGCCGCGCAAGATCGCGAACCGTGGCGACGGATCCGCGCTCGGAACAAAGGCGGGGCAAACGCGATATCAGTTTTTCCCGGGCGTCAGCGACCGCCTGCTTGAGGATGGCGAAGAGCCGCCGCCAGGCGTCGGCGCCGAGCAAGATGGAAAGTTCACCGTCAATGTCGACCAGGCCAGCATTGCTGAAGCGGCGAAGCTTATCCTTGGAGAGACCATCGGCTATAACTACGTTCTGGATCCACGCGTGCAGGGCAGCGTGACGATGGTCAGCAATCGCCCACTCACAACGAATGAATTGCTGAGCACCTTCGAGGCTTCGCTTCGTTTGTCAGGTGCGGCACTCATACAGAGGGATGGGAACTTCAAGATCGTCGCCGTTCAGGAAGTCCTTGAGGGTGAGATGGGCACGGCGGACTTCAACAGAAATCTTTCGCCTGGCTATGGCGTGAGCGCTGTCCCGCTGCGTTATGTTAGTCCGGCGGCAATCATGGAGCTTGTGGACAGTTTCATTGCCCGCTCCGGATCGGTGCGCGCTTCGAAGGTGGGGAACATGATCCTGATCAGAGGCCCCCAGGAGGAGCGCAAGGCGCTCGTTGACGTGGTGCTGTCTTTCGATGTCGACTGGATGCAAACGCAGACGGCAAGCGTCGCCGTGCTAGAGAACGGGCGAGCCGACGACGTGGCGAGCAAGCTTGAAGCGGTCTTTGCGGAGGATACCGCCGCTTCTGGACCCAATGCACTGAAAGTCGTTCCTGTACCGCGCATCAACGGCCTGATTGTCATCGCAAATAGCAAGGCGAAAGTGCGCCGCGCCGTTGTCTGGATCAAGCGGCTGGATCAGGAAAGCATCACCGATTCAAATTACTATGTCTATGCGGCGCAGAATGGCAATGCCATTGAGCTTGCCAAGATCTTGCAGGCAACTTTCGGAGAGGGAGCGTCAGCTGGTGCCACCGCTGAAGTTGCACCCGATCGGGATAGCGTGCAGGTTTCGATGGATGCAGAGTCGACAGCGCAGAATCAGGATCCCGCTC